>NZ_QTLI01000002.1:0-286792 GCF_003434625.1 Parabacteroides sp. AM17-47 | reverse complement strand
CCCCGGGTCTCTTCCGGAGGCATGACTCATTTCCCTTATCTGTCGGATGACGAGATGGGGAATTTACGTTGGGTGGCGGAATCTTATTCCAACGAGCTTCCGGTGTACGTACCGGACAGCGACCGCTTGCTGAAGGGAGACCGTGTGCGTATCACGTCCGGTTATTTTACCGGTATGGAGGCGGAGGTGGTGATCCAGCCGGGTGGCGGTCATAAAGATGTGATGGCTCGTATCCTCGATTGCATGTGGGTCCCCTTGTTGGAGGTGAAGCCGGGCGAGTATGAGCTGATCGAGCTGAACACAAAGGGTAAGCACGTCTATACCCATCTGGATAACGACCGTCTGCGGGAGGGTTTGCACGATGCCTTGGGACGTTACCATGCCTCCGGCAGCGTATCAGAGGAGGATACCCGCTTGGCCCTTGAGGTGTTGAGATCCTACGGTTCGCTCCGTGCGGAGACGGACGTGATGCGTTGCAAGATCTACTCATTGCTTCTTTCTGCCTACAAGTTGTTGGGCGATGAGGAGGAGTTCACACGTTTGCATGACACGATGCGTGGTATGCTCCCGGTGTTGAAAGCTCCGCAATCCCGTGCTTTGTTGCTTGTGACGCTCTACGGTTGCACGGACAGCGCCCTTTACCGGCAGATGGCGCATGAGGTGGTGGATCCTTGGCGGGGTGAGTCCTCGCCCAAGAAAAGCAAGTTATCCTTGATCCGCCGGCTGGACGATTGCGATCGCTGGCTGAAACACGAAATCAGTTGACAGTTGACAAGTGACAGTTGACAGTTTAAATCAAAAATCATAAATCAAAAAGAAATGTCTTCCCTTCCTTCTGGCGTTCGTTTGGTGGCGTTGCTGAACGAGCATTTGAGTGATATCATGAGCCGCGAGCGAACGAACACTGCTTCCATCCATTTGTATTGCACGGGTCCTTACTGGGTGGCGTTCGAGTACTCAGCCTATCAGTTGCGCCGTGCGTTCCCGGACAGCGAGGTTACGCCGATGCGCTTGCTCGGCTACCCGTTTCCTGTGGTGATGGTATCCGTGACGGATCGTTCGCTCCGCTCGTATGCCCGCAAGCACATCTTGCGAAGAGACGATAAGGATTACAAGCAATTGACCGTCCCCGGTTTTTCCCTGTCTGATTACCAAGGCTGGCATAAGAGAGAGGTGGAGGGATTGCCATTGCTAAGCGAGACCGTATGAGTGTGGCATACGTATAAGGGCATCGTTTTACACATATATCGACGTCGCCCCACACGTATATCGGTGTAGGCCTATACGAACGTAGGCGTGAGTCGATGCCGATATACGTGCGGGATGGAACCGATGCCGGGGAAAACAGGTGCAAGTAATGCAAGTAATGCAGCACCTTTTTCCCACACACGCACGTGTACATTATATATGTCGAATCAAACTTTCATACGGCTATCCAGCGTTTCTCATCCGGATCGTTCCATGCCTTGTTTGTGATCGTTTAGTGTAAAATTCTTGTTCTATATAACGTACGCACGTGTGTGGGAAAAAGGTGCTGCATTACTTGCATTATTTGCATTACTAGGGCCTATCCATAAGGACATAGATGTATAAAAATAATAACAAACCAGACATGTATCACAGACAATCATTTCCCCGTTTGGGCGATTACATCGCCACGGTTTTACAAGTCACCAGACTGACCAAGTCCATTATCCGCGTAAGCGGAGGCATTGGCAGTGACACTTACAATTCTTTTAAAAAGGCAAGGACATGCACTTTAGCGTTTACTATCGTTTGGTAGATCTCCTTTGGGACCATCTGTCGGACGAGGAACTTTTCCGCCGTCTGGCACGTGAGGCCTTGGAGCGGTATATCGATTATAAGAAAGAGGAGGAAATGAACGGAGGAAAGAAATAATTTAAGGATGGGCTATGCAAATGAGATTAAGTTTTAACCTCGTGCCTGCCTTCATCGACTAATTAACTAGCCATGATTTTAGAAGAGAGTTTTGGAAAATCTACTGATTTTATCTCAGATGGGATGAACGCCTTCGAGCGTAACGTGAAGCGTATAGGGGACTGCCTTTTGGCCTTCATCGGCCCCCGTCCGGAGCGCAAGTTCTACATTGACCAGATCATGGAACGCGATCCCCGCTATCGTTTCTTGTACCAGATCCGTCCGGGGGTGACCTCGTATGCCACGCTCTACAACGGCTATACGGATACGCTGGAGAAGATGCTTCGTCGATTACGCTATGACTTGTTCTATCTGGAGCACCGCTCGTGGTGGTTCGATTTCAAGATATTGGTGAAGACGTTCTTGAACATTGCGTTCGGGAAGAAATTCTAGACAAAGAAAGCAGGGAATGGTGATTTCGCCCCCCTTTAAGTCAAAATACCATGAAGAAAGTATTGAAAGGCTGGCTCATCGACAATTCGGTGACCACCGACAACAAGACAGACAAGATCTTGTTACTGGCTTCGGCTGGAAGTTTAACTTTGGATGACGTGCCGGTGTCTTGCTTTTGCGTGTTGCAAGCCCAATACAACTTCATGCGAGGATCTAAAGCTATGGTTAATAGCGTTTAAAAGAGAAATATCTGTTTTAAATGAATTGACAGTTTGATTGCGGAAGGTCGAAGGGATTATGAACTCATGACACAAGAAATTTTGTGTTAAAATCAAATAATTTACAAATTAATCCAATCTTATGGTACTTCTCAACCCCCAGTGAACACTGGGGCTAAGAGGTATGGCCATAGGGGTTGGATGCTTGCTTTTAGAATTCTATTAATTGTCAAAACATAATATATGTCGGAATCCATAAAAAATAAGGCGATACGAGGTGTTGCATGGAGTGCGGTTGAGAAGTTCGCCCGCCAGGGCCTCATGGTCTTTTTCTCCATATTGATCGCTAGGCAGTTGTCGCCGGCCGACTATGGGCTGGTGGCGATGCTGACGATCTTTCTCGTGGTGGCGCAGATCTTCGTGGACTCCGGCTTCGTGGAAGCTCTGATCCAGAAACGGGATCGGACGGAGGTGGATTTCTCGACCACCTTCTGGTTCAACATCGGAGTGGCGGCGGCGATCTATGGCGTGTTGTTCTTACTGTCTCCGCTGATCGCTGGGTTCTATGGGGAGCCGTTACTGGAGGAGCTGACAGTATGGATGGGCTTGATCTTCGTGATCAACTCGTTCCGGACGGTGCAACAGGCGAAACTGAACATCGCAATGGATTTCCATCGGCAGGCGTGGATCTCGTTAGTAGCCATCTCGGTGAGCGGCGGGACGGGTGTCTGGATGGCCTATCGGGGATTCGGGGTGTGGACGTTGGTCTGGCAGGCCTTGCTGCAAAACCTGCTCAACGTGGCGTTACTTTGGGTATCGGCGGGCTGGATGCCCTCGCTCGTGTTCTCCCGCCGCTCGTTCCGGTATTTCTTTAATTTTGGCTCGAAAATCCTGATAACACGAGTCTTGCATACGTTGTATATGAATGGGAGTTATTTGTTGGTCGGTAAGTTTTACTCACCGGCCTTGACGGGATTATATAGTCAGGCGGTCCAGATGACGAGCTTACTACCTAATTCGATCGATGAGACGCTTTCTCGCGTGGCCTATCCTATTGAGTGTGAGTTGCAGAACGACAACGAGGCGTTACGGCATACCTTTTATCGGTTTGTCCGTCTCAATGCCTTCATTGTTTTTCCGCTGATGACGGGACTCGCCGCGTTAGCCGAACCGTTAGTGAGATTGCTGTTGATGGAGAAATGGCTGGATGTGGTCCCTTTGATCCAAATACTCTGTTTTGGATGGATCTGGCAACCTCTTTCCGGTTTGAACTGGCAGATATTGAACGTGAAGCATAGGAGTGATTATTACATGAAGTCGGAGATCTTCAAGAAGATCATTGCGTTTACCATCTTGTTCTCCACCCTCTTCATGGGGCTGGTAGTGCTCTGCGTAGGTTGGGTGATTTATTGTATCATTGATTTGTATGTCATTACGCTATACACCCGAAGACTCCTTCCGGCTATTACGTTCAAAAACGAGATGCGTGTCTTGGTACCTATCTTGTTGCGGGCTCTGTCGATGGGTGGTGTCGTCTATCTATTGAACTACGCAGTTGATTCGGATATTTTGCGGATCGCCTTGGGCGTACCACTTGGATGTGTCCTCTATACGGGTATCTCCTTATTAACTCGGTCCGAGGAAATACACTACTTGATTGACATGATCAAAAAGAGAAAATAACAATCTCTTTGATATATGATTTATACCATCACGCATTGATTTATGAAAAGGAATACACGTGTGATTTATTCATTCGATCTATTCGACACCTGCTTTATCCGGGCTTGCGGTGCCCCTCGTAACGTATTTGATCTTCTGGCTTATCGTGTTCTTGGAGCGAATAGCGACGAGAGCGCACGGGCTGATTTTGCGTTGGAACGGGTTAAAGGGGAGCGGAAAGCCCGTGCCTTGTCTCAGGTAGAGGAAATAACGCTGGAGGCTATTTACGTTTGTTGTGACTTCATGGCGTTGACCGCCCAATCAAAGACTGAGATCGCACGTTTGGAGATGCAGGTAGAGCGGGAGCAATTGGTTCCCGTGTATGCCATCCGGGAGAAGATAAAAACGCTGCATCGGGAAGGGCATAGCGTTTATTATATCTCAGATATGTATCTGCCGCGAACGTTCTTGTCGGAATTGCTGATCGAGCATGGCTTTTGGCGGGAAGGGGATAAGCTATATGTCTCCTCGGCTTGTGGGAAAACCAAGCATACGGGAAACCTGTATAAGCATATAGCGGCAGAAAACGGACTACGCTTCAAGGATTGGTATCATTGGGGAGATAACCGGCATAGCGATTATCGCATACCGCGTCGTATGGGGATCAAGGCCTCGCTTATTCATCATGTGTATTCCGTATATGAGCGTTTCTTGGTACGGCAGGATTATTTCCCCGGCTTTTTCGTCAACCAGCACCTGGCTGGTTTATCGAGGGCCGTACGGCTTGCGTTTCCTGACGAGCCGCGTTACGCTTTCGCTGCGGACTTGATAGCCCCGCTATATGTGGCCTTCGTTTATCATGTCTTGCGAGATGCCGTCAGCAGGGGGATCAGAAGCCTCTTTTTCCTCGCACGTGATGGCTATATCCTTTATCGGATAGCGAAAGAGTTGGAAGGTGAATTTCCCGGCTTGCGTATGAAGTATCTTTATGTATCCCGCTCATCCTTGTATTTACCCGGGTTGCCGGCGATCACTCCGGATAGCCTGTTGTCTTTGAGAAAGACAATGTTCGGTTTTACGGATGAAACTGAGCTTGACATATTAGGGAACTTCATCACCTCAGAGACATGGCATGAGGTGGAATGCGTCATGCGAAGTGGAAGTGGAAGCGGAAAAGGAGAAGAGCTGTTCGCCAATCCGGAGGTGTTGGCGATATTGTCTCGTTATCATGACACGCAAAGAGACCTTATTTTGAGATACTTCATACAAGAGGGATTGGCGGATCCGATTCACAAGACGGTCGTGGTAGATATCCGGGGTACACGTTCTTGCCAACAAGCGATAAACGCTATTTTGAGACAAGGGGGATTCAGGCCAGCGGAAGGGTATTATCTGGAGGTGGTGGATGAACGGAAACCGATCCAGGAGGCAGGAGACTACCATGCCTTATATTACGCGGAGCGTATGCGCCTCAGTTCGTCTTTACGATACATCAGTGATGAGTTGGGTAGTATTCTCGAACAGTATTTTTCCGTTTCTCCACATAAGCGGACGATCGCTTATCTTGAAGATGACGGGCGAGTACGGCCCGTATTTGAAAATGGAGAAAAGGAGGGCGATACACGGGATCTCATGACCTGTCACGAGGAGACCGTCGCTTTGTTTACCCGTTTATTCATGAGGAATTATTTATACCTGCATTTACCCGTAACACTTGCGCTTGCGACCCAATCGCTCGCTTATTTCAGCCAACGACCTGTATATTCTTATTTGAAAGCCCTACGTGCGATAAGGGTAAATAGCAAAAAGGGCCACTACGCCTATATCGTAAAAAGATTGTCGCCTATGGAATTGAAGCGACATACAGTTAATTGGCGTAGAGGATCCGTCTATTTTACTCTCAGGACAACGATGGGTTATAGATATATAAATAGAGTATTCTTGTTCGGAGTGGAGGCTCTTAAAAGATTACTGAGTCACTTAAACGGGTAAGGGAACGGAATGAATCATACACTTAATTTTACGACGTAATGATATCTTTAATTACCGCGACCTATGGGCGCACGGAAGAAGTACGAACGTTATTGGGTTCTCTCGCGAGGCAGAGCTACAAAGACTTTGAGTTTATATTGGTCGACCAGAATCCGCATTTCATATTGCGGGAGATGGTTGCGGAGTACGCTTCCCGCTTAACGATCCAATATATCCGAAGCGAGGCAAAAGGGCTTTCCCTGAACCGAAATATCGGTCTGGATTATAGCCGGGGAGAGATCGTCGCTTTCCCTGATGATGATTGCTTTTACGAGGAGGATGTCTTGGAGAAGGTCATCGATGTTTTCCAGCGGCAAAAGGATATTGTTCTTGTCGCCACGGCTGTCAAGGACGCTTTTGATGGAAGGGTTTGGAAGGTTTCGGAGAGAGAGCTAATTTCACGTAACAAGACATTAAGATATTGTTTTTCAAATAATATTTTTGTCCGAAAGACGGAGGCTCGTTTCGATGTCCGTTTGGGTGTAGGTGCCTATTGGGGATCTGGTGAGGAAAGCGACTACCTGTGGGAGATCCTTGATGAAAAAGATGTCGGGATATTTCTGCGGGACACTTATATTAATCATCCATATATAGCGGATGTATTCGTTAACATCCCTAAGGCCTATGCTTATGGGTTGGGATTCGGAGCCTTGTTCAAGAAAGAGGTGGTAGGACGTAAACATTACGCTTTCCTGTTTAGGTTTATTTATTATGTACTTCGTTCGGTCGGCGGTTGCTTGCTGAGTCGGCATACGAAGTATTATTATTATACGTTGCGAGGCCGTATAATGGGCTTTGTTACATTTCCTGTATCCATGTGATGATTTATTATACGCTTCCCATATTATCTTTCGTCATAGCGTTTATTCGTCTTAACAAAAGGCGGTGTACCCCTCTTGTCGTCATTCTGCTATTGCTTTGTTTTGTCGTTGGCGCATTACGGGGCGAGGGTGTCGGAGCCGATTACTATGCCTATTTACGTATTTTCCTGCATGGGGACGAAACCATGGAGGCGGGATTCTCTGAACTTATCCGGATCATTAAGTGGTTCGGAGGAGACTATTTTCATCTGATCGTATTGGTGTTTTCCTTGTCCTTCTTTACGAAATACTATGTGTTTCGTAAGATGTCCCCCAATCCATATTTGTCTTTGATGATTTACTTGGGTTTCTGGTTCTTGTCTTATGAGATGAATGGTATCCGTCAGGGACTTGCGTTGGGATTTATTGGTGTAGCCGTTTATCACGCATGGAAGGGGAAGATGTTCTTTTATTGGATATTTATAGGGTTAGCCATATCGGTTCATAATTCGGCTTTGGTATTCCTTCCTTTTGCGTTTTTTGTGGGCAGACCTTGTACGCAAGGTATACAGCTCATATTCCTGTTCATTTATGTTGTCTTGCTGTTTGTCGATGTCTTAGATCCTTTAATAAGCAAGATTGGAGGAGATCTGTATGCGGTGAAAAAGGTCATGGATTATAGTATGGATGACTTTTACAATGGAAATATTCTTTATTCTTTTAGTACGGTTCATCGAGTCATGATCACGGGGTTAATCGTTTACGCTGTACCTCGGATGAAGATCGATGATCGACTAAAGAATATCTTTCTTTGGAGCGCATTATTTAATATGGCTATTTATCTATTGTTTGGGCAGATAGAAATCGTGGCTACTCGCCTCTCCTTGAACTATCGGTTTGTAGAATGTATGACCTTGGCAGGTTTACCCAGTTTGCCCTCACGTAAAGAGAACCGTTTGATCATAGCATATCTCTTGTTTGGATATGTCTTGATACAGGTATATTCAGTGTTATCAATTCCAGACGGAAAACTGATACCGTTCCATTTCTAGTTAATCCAATCATATGAATATATTGTTTGACCTGTCCGGTTGCAATCAACCGTACAACGCGATTACCGTATACGGTTTACGTATATTGGCCGGATTTAAAGAAAACGGCTATAAAGATATCTCGATTCTCTGTGATGCCCGGATATACGATCATGTGCACGTCACGTTTCCGGAATATCCTTGTTTGGAAATCGCTTTTGATACGGGGAGGAATCCTATGACTCTTTTGCGGAATTTCCGACATTGGAAGAACACTGTAAAGAACATAGAACATGATGTTCTTTTTGTTCCTCATGTATTTCCCCCGAACTTCTGTTTTCACAGACGGGATAAGACGGTTCTTGTTCTCCATGATTTACAGGGGTTACGAATCTATAAAGGGCTTCGCTTATGGGCTTGCCGTTTCTTTTATCCCTTGGCCTTATGGAGATGCAAGGCTTCGATTGTCATTTCCGACTTCGTGAGAGAGGACGTGCGCAAGACTTATCCGTTCATTTCTCCCCGAAAGCTAAATACCATCTATAACGGGGTTGTAGTCGATCAACTTCCCCAAAAACGGGATACGCTTCCTGTTAAAGGGAAATATTTACTGTACGTCAGTTCCTTGATGGAACACAAGAATGTGATGACCTTACTGAGAGCGTTTAATCGCCTAAAAGATAAAATTCCTCACACCTTGGTGATCATCGGAAAGACAAGGCCCGTCTGGACCGAAAAAGCGTTACCTTTTATCCAAGAAGAAAACCTTTCATCCCGGATTTACCATGTAACGAAACCTGTTTCTGACGAGACTTTGGCTCAGTATTACAATCAAGCGGATTTGTTTATCCATCCGTCCTTGATGGAGGGATTCGGATATACCCCTATCGAGGCGGCTATCTATGGTACACCGGTATTGACGAATAAGGAAACGGCTTTGTTCGAGACGACGATGGGGCTCTTGAATTATTATGAGCCGGCTACGGACGACAAGGCGATGGCGAATGAGATAGAACGCTTGTTGACGAACCCGATATCTCTTGACAGATTATCGGAAATAGCGAGCACTTTTCGGGAGCGATACGATAATACGAAGCAGGGCAAGAAAATATATGACTTGCTGATTTCATTATCCATGGATTCCAAAGGATAAGATTATATACTTAATAAGTAAACTTGATAAATCATGAACATCTATTTCATTAATCCCCCTTTCAAAGCTGAGTATGGAAAATTCTCTCGTGAGTCCCGTAGTCCGGCAATTACGAAAAGTGGGGCTTTATATTATCCTCTATGGCTGATTTATGCGGCTTTGTATTCAAGCAAACAGGGACATAATGTCTCTTTTTTGGATGCTCCAGCTAAACAGTTAAATGAGGAACGGTCTTTAAACATTATTCGGAAGACGGATAATGAGCATTCATTGTTTGTTTTAGATACAAGTACGCCTTCCATTAAAAGTGACGTTGCTTTTGCCGGGAAGCTGAAGGCATTGTATCCTCACTCGTTTGTCGTGCTTGTGGGGACTCATCCTTCGGCTTGCGCAGAAGAGACGTTGGGTTATTCGAATGCGGTGGATGCGGTCGCTATTGGGGAATATGATTGTATCGTGAATGAGCTAGCGAATGTTCTGGACGCAGGAAAGGATCTGCGGGAGGTTCGAGGGCTTTGTTTTTGGGACGGGAAGGAGTTTGTACGAACCGCGCATATGCCACCGATGAAGAATTTGGATGATCTTCCTTTTGCCTCACAATTTATCAAGGAACATTTAAATGAGAGGGATTACTTTTTCGCTGCTGCCACATATCCCTCTATCCAGATATTTACCGGGCGTGGATGTCCCTTCCGTTGTAATTTCTGTGTCTATCCGCAAACGATGCATGGGCATGCTTTTCGGGCACGATCCGCAGAGAATGTGGTGGCCGAGTTCGAATACATTGCCGCTAATTTCCCAGATGTGAAGGAGGTAGTAATCGAGGATGATACATTTACAGCCAATAAGAAGCGAGTATTGGACATTTGTCGTTTGTTAGTGGAAAAGAAATTGAATAAACGGCTGAAATGGTTATGTAATGCTCGTGTGGACCTTGATTTGGAAACGATGTTGGCTATGAAAAAGGCCGGATGTCGTTTGATTATTCCGGGTATAGAGAGTGGTAGCCAACAGATATTGGATAACATCAAGAAAGGAACGAAGGTGGAATATTTCTATCAGTATGTTGCCAACGCTAAAAAGGCGGGCTTGTTAATACATGCTTGTTATATGGTCGGTAACCAAGGCGAAACCCGGGAAACCATGGAAGAGACTCTTCGGTTAGCGTTAAGGTTGAATACGGATACCGCCCAGTTTTTCCCGTTGATACCTTATCCCGGTACGGAGGCTTATCAGTGGGCGAGGGAAAATAACTATATAGAGACGGATTATGAGAAGTATTGTTTGCCGGATGGTACACATAACACCGTATTGTCTTTACCGGATCTTTCCGCAGGGGAAATGGTTGATTTCTGTAATAGGGCACGGAAGAAATATTATTTACGTGCCAGTTACATTTTACACAGGCTGAGAGTCGGTTTGCGTAATCCTTCAGACTTGAAACGTTCGCTTAAGGCATTCGCTAAGTTGAAACGTTATTTATTTAAATAATCATTTGTATTTAACGTGTTGCCTCTTGTATCCATTATAACCCCGTGTTATAATGCGGCTCCTTTTATATCCCAAGCGATTGAGTCCGTATTGGCTCAATCGTTTGGGGATTGGGAGATGATTATTGTGGATGATTGTTCTAGTGATGATTCACTCTCAATCATTCAAAAGTATGCGAGAATAGATTCCCGTATTCGATATTTACGGACGGATAAACCATCCGGTTCGCCTACGTTACCCCGTAATATGGGAATAAAGGAAGCGAAAGGACGGTATATTGCTTTCTTGGATAGCGATGATATATGGTTACCGAATAAGCTAAGCGATCAGTTAAAAGTCTTCGAGAAATCCGAGGTCGCTATTGTTTTCTCTAACTATGAGAAAGTAAGTCTAGGCGGAGAGCGATGCGGGCGTGAGGTAATGGCTCCTTGTGAGGTTGATTATCGTTTGTTGTTGAAAGGGAATTGTATAGGATGCTTGACAGCCATGTATGATTCAGCCTTGACGGGAAAGATATTTTTCAAGGAAATTGGGCATGAGGATTATGTATGTTGGCTTTCTATCTTAAAGCAAGGGTATAAAGCGCGGAACACAAATACGGTGACGGCTCTTTACCGAGTTGGTGACCATTCGGTCTCTTCGAATAAATTAAAAGCCATGCGTTGGCAGTGGAACATTTTGAGAAATGAGATGGATTTGCCGGTGTATAAGGCTGTTTATTATTTTATTCATTATGCGATTAGAGCTTTTGCTAAGGCTATGAGGTGATCTTACTCAGTGAAATATTTGTATGCCTTAGATCTAGTGCTTACTCATAGACAAACTGTCTTGTAAAATAGAGGGCGATATTCTACTTCCAGCTTATGGAAAGTAAAATATCGCCCTCTATTAGTGTAGAAAAAATTGAGTATTTCATAGAATGAAAGCTATAATCGGAGGCTTGTTCCGGAAAAAAGTTCTATCTTTGTTCAACAACAGGTGTAGTAAGAAAAAAGGTTATGACGACTATGCGTAAATTACCGATAGGAATACAGAGTTTTGAAAATATTCGGAATGAGAACTATTTATATGTGGATAAGACTGCCTTGATTTACCAATTGGTGACGAAAGGTAAGCCTTACTTTCTGAGTCGTCCTCGCCGTTTTGGGAAAAGTTTATTGATATCTACGTTAGAAGCGCTATGGTTTTCTGAACTTTATAACTCCTTTTTATTCATCTATATCTGATGAGGAAAGAGGCGTACGCTGAAAAACTGGAGGCTAAATGCGAGGGGAAAGATTAGGAGCGTCTTTTATGTCAAACCCCATTCGTATGTAAGTGAGTTTGAGTATATTTGTGTTGACTTTAAATGTAAATAGATTATATGGAAAAACAAAAACAACAACCCCAGCGGTTGCAATCATTGGATGCCCTTAGGGGTTTTGACATGCTCTTTATTATGGGCGGTGCTTCTTTATTTGTCGCTTTGGCGACATTGTTTCCGAATCCTTTTTTTCAGGCGATAGCCGGGCAGATGGAACATGTGGAATGGAACGGATTGGCGCATCACGACACGATCTTCCCATTGTTCCTTTTTATTGCGGGTATCTCGTTTCCGTTCTCACTAGAGAAGCAACGAGGAAAAGGTATGACGGAAGGGGCGATTTATAAGAAGATCGTCCGTCGGGGGATTACCTTGGTTTTCTTGGGATTGGTATATAACGGGCTATTGTCGTTTGAATTTGACCACCTGCGTTGCGCAAGCGTGCTGGCGCGTATCGGGTTGGGATGGATGTTCGCGGCCTTGTTGTTTGTCCGTTTCGGTTGGAAAGTGCGTGCGGGGATAACGGTTCTTATCTTGGTTGGCTATTGGCTGGCGATGGCTTTTGTGCCTGTGCCGGACGCCGGTGGAGCGGGGCCGTTCACGCTCGAGGGGAACTTGGTGGGGTATATTGACCGCCTGTTTCTTCCCGGACGTTTGCACGAGACTGTTTTTGATCCGGAGGGTTTATTCTCCACCGTTCCCGCAATTGCCACGGCAATGTTGGGTATGTTCACCGGTGAATGGATTAAGTTACGGAAAGAGGGGCTGACCGACCGAAAGAAAGTGCTTTGTTTAGTAGGAGCGGGAGCTGTATTGTTGATCGTCGGCTTGTTATGGAGCTTGGTCTTCCCTATCAATAAGAAGCTATGGACAAGCTCTTTTGTCTGTGTGGTAGGTGCTTATTCCGTTTGGATGTTTGCTTTGTTCTTCTATATCATAGATGTATTGGGGTGGCGTAAATGGACCTTGTTTTTTACCGTGATCGGCATGAACTCTATTACGATCTATTTGGCACAGCGTTTCATCCGTTTCTCCTATACTTCCGAGGCTATATTCGGAGGGTTGGCGAAATTGATGCCCGAGACCGCCCAGCCTTTGGTTAGCGCTATCGCATATATCGCTGTTTGTTGGGGATTCTTGTATTTCTTATATCGCCAACGTATTTTCTTGAAAGTATAATAGACGGATGGAGAAGAAGAAATTAAATCGGTTGGAGTCATTGGACGTACTCCGTGGCTTCGACCTTTTTTGCTTAGTGGTGTTGGAGATGGTGTTGCATCCGCTGGCCCATGCGATCGATATGCCTTGGTTTAATTCTTTTATGTGGGGATTCTCGCATGTGGAATGGGAGGGATTCTCTACGTGGGATCTCGTGATGCCCTTATTCTTATTCATGGCGGGAGTTTCTATGCCTTTCTCTTTGTCTCGTTATAAGGATATGCCCGATAAGATGGCGGTATATCGGCGGATCGGGAAACGGGTGCTACTGCTTTGGGTCTTCGGTATGATGTGCCAAGGTAATTTATTGGCTTTGGACCCGGATCGGGTTTATCTGTATTCAAATACTTTGCAGTCGATCGCTATGGGGTATTTGATTGCTTCCTTGTTATTCTTGCATGTAAGGATACGGGTACAGATCGGTATAGCGGCATCTCTTTTATTAATCTTTTGGGGAGCGATGGAGTTTATTACGGTCGGTAACTATGGGGGAGGTTCGTACACACCGGATAGTAATTTGGCCGAATGGATCGACCGCACTGTACTGGGACGTTTCCGGGATGGGGCGACGGTGGAGAACGGGGAGGTGATCTTCGCTACTTGGTATCGTTATACATGGATACTGAGCAGCTTGAATTTCGGGGTAACCGTGTTGACCGGGTTGTTCGCCGGATATATCCTAAAGAACAAATTATATTCCGAGCGGCTCAAATTACGGATGTTATTCGGTATTGGTCTGGGTATGGTTATCGCCGGATGGCTTTGGGGTATCGAGCTTCCCGTTATTAAGAAACTGTGGACTAGTTCGATGGTATTGGTGAGCAGTGGGTACTGTTTCTTGCTTATGGGGTTGTTCTATTATTGGATCGACTATAAAGGGCATCGAAAGTATACGACTTGGCTGAAAGTGTATGGCATGAATTCAATACTGGCTTATATGCTCACTAACGTGGTAAGTTTTAGGTGTATCGGCGAATCCTTGTTTTTCGGAACCCAGCAATATTTAGGAAATTATTATCCGGTGCTCATTGCCATGTGCAATGTATCGGTAATTTATGTACTTTTGTATGCGTTTTATAAACATAATATTTTCCTTAAAGTATAGAAACAAGAAAACTTAGATCGAAGAAAGATGGAATCAATCAAACAAATATACCGGATGGGTCATGGCCCTTCAAGTAGTCATACTATGGGGCCGATGCGTGCGGCACAAATGTTCTTGGAACGTAACCGGGGCGCTGTTCGTTTTAACGTAACCTTATATGGTAGTCTGGCGGCTACGGGAAAAGGCCATATGACGGACGCAGCTATTCTTGAGGTATTACAGCCGGTCGCGAAGACAAATATTACTTGGGAACCCAAGACTTTCTTGCCGTTCCACCCGAACGGGATGTTGTTCGAGTCGTATAATGAGAGTGGCGAGGAGCTGGATACGTGGACCGTATATAGTATCGGCGGGGGAACCTTGGCGAACGAGTCTTTCAATGAGTTGAGGACGGAGCAAGTATACGATATGCATACGATCAAGGAGATACAGGCTTGGTGTGAGAAGACTGGCCATTCCTATTGGGAATATGTCGAGCAGCACGAAGGCCCTTCTATCTGGGATTATCTGGCTGAGGTATGGGAAGTGATGCAGGATGCGGTTCGTCGTGGCCTGGAAGCGGAAGGCATCTTGCCGGGAGGTTTGGGCATTCGTCGTAAGGCTTCCGATTATATGATCCGTGCGAAAGGTTATGGCAGCAGTATCAAGAGCCGGGGAATGGTGTATGCCTATGCCTTGGCGGTGTCTGAGGAGAATGCGTGCGGTGGGAAGATCGTGACCGCTCCGACTTGTGGTTCTTGCGGTGTAATGCCTGCGGTCCTTTATCACTTGAAGGAGACGCGTGAGTTCCGTGATTCCCGTATATTGCGTGCGTTGGCTACGGCAGGCTTGTTTGGAAATGTGGTGCGTACGAATGCCTCCGTATCGGGGGCAGAGGTAGGTTGCCAAGGTGAGGTTGGCGTGGCTTGCGCTATGGCTGCCGCTGCCGCCAGTCAGTTGTTTGGTGGTACGCCCGCGCAGATCGAGTATGCCGCCGAGATGGGATTGGAGCATCACTTGGGATTGACTTGCGATCCTGTTTGTGGCTTGGTACAAATCCCTTGTATCGAGCGAAACGCTTTTGCTGCTGCCCGTGCGCTTGACGCGAATACGTTCTCGAACTTCTCCGACGGAAAACACCGGGTAAGTTTTGATCAGGTGGTTGAGGTGATGCGCCAGACAGGTAATGATTTGCCCAGTCTTTATAAGGAGACCTCGGAAGGTGGTTTGGCGAAGAACATGGAGAACTCGAATAATTAAAAGATACTATTTGATTTACTAATAAATAATCTACTATTGATGATAAACGGAAAGAAAAGCCTGTTTTACACAGTATTGATGGCCGGTGCCTTGATGTCCTGCGGCGGTCCTAAACAGGCTCCAAGCGAAGAGGTAGCGAAGAGTGGTAATCCTGTATTCGAGGGTTGGTACGCCGATCCGGAGGGAATTATTTACGGGGATACCTATTGGATTTACCCGACTACGAGTGATTTATATGAGAAGCAAACCTTCTTCGATTGCTTCTCTTCCAAGGATTTGGTGAATTGGACCAAGCATACCGCCATTCTTGATACGGCAGAGGTGAAATGGGCGAAGATCGCTATGTGGGCTCCTTCGGTAATCAACAAGGACGGTAAGTATTATCTTTTCTTTGGGGCGAATGACGTGCACGAGGGAGAAATCGGAGGCATCGGTGTTGCCGTGAGCGATCGTCCGGAAGGGCCTTATAAGGATTTGCTGGGTAAGCCGCTGATCAACGAGATCGTGAACGGGGCGCAGCCGATCGACCAGTTTGTTTTCCACGACGCTGACAATGATGAGTATTATATGTATTACGGTGGTTGGAAACACTGCAACATGGTACGCTTGAATAAAGACTTTACCGGACTTATACCGTTCGAGGACGGAATGATTTATAAAGAGGTAACTCCCAAGGATTACGTGGAAGGCCCGTTTATGTTTAAGAAGAATGGTAAATATTACTTCATGTGGAGTGAGGGTGGTTGGACCGGACCGGATTACAAGGTCGCTTACGCCATCTCCGATTCTCCTTTTGGCCCGTTCAATCGTATCGGGGAGGTCTTGCGGCAAAATTTCGATATCGCCAACGGAGCGGGTCACCACTCGATCATGCATGTGCCGAATTCGGAAGATTACTACATCGTGTACCATCGCCGGCCGGCCGGGGTCAAGACACGTGACCACCGGGAGACTTGTATTGAGAAGATGACATTTAACGAGGAGGGATTGATCAATCCTGTGGAGATTACGACCGAAGGAGTTGAGGCTCGCACGATCCAATAATTATTTAAGAAGGATTACATAGCAAGAAAACTTAGGTTTTACTTGCTATGTAATTTTTTTATACTACTTTTGACGCATATGTCAAACTATAATGACAAACGATAGTGACAAAACAAAAAATAACATTTAATTATGGAAGCGAAAGACATGAATGAGATGGAGCCTCGCATCATAGAAGCGGCGAAGCGAGTGTTTGTCCGAAAGGGGTACGAGGCGGCTACCATGAGTGACGTGGCGGCAGAAGTGGGTATTGGCAGGACGGCCTTACATTATTATTATAGGACGAAAGAGATTCTGTTCGACGCTATTTTCGGGCAATTGCTTTCTTCATTGTTGCCGAACATCGATCGGGTTTTGGATGAGAAGAGTACGATGCTGGAGAAAATGCCGGTGATCGTTGATCTGTATATGGGAATTGTTCGTGCGAACCCGATGTTCCCGAATTTTGTGGTGGGCGAGTTAAACAGAGATCCGGAACGTTTATTCCAGACCGTGCTGAAAGATCCGAAAAAAATACAGCCCATCTTGCGTCTTCGTCGTCAGATAGAGGAGGAGATGGACAAGGGGCTTCTACGGAAGATGCCTGTCATAGATTTGGTTTCGACCTTGGTGAGCCTAGTGGTCTTCCCGTTGTTGATCCGCAAGCCACTAGCGGCGGCTTTTTTGGATAACGATATGGGGCGGTTTGAGGAATATATGGATAGGCGCAGGGATTTGATCGTCGAGGTAATAACCCAGCTGATGGTCCCGGATGCCAGATGATGGATTTGTTCAATTTAATAAACATATCATAGAGTATATGAGAGGTGTATATGTATTATTGTTAATTAGCCTGTTGGGTTATGCCGGAAGGGTTGGCGGACAGGAATCGGTCACGATCACCCAATGTTACGAGTGGGCGAGGGCGAATTATCCGCAGATTCATCAAATGGGTTTGATCGATCAGACGGAACGTTATAGCTTGAGTAATGTGGGCAAGGCTTGGCTTCCCCAGCTTTCGGTAAGCGGTAAGGCAAGCTATCAGAGCGACGTGACGAAGTTGCCTTTGGATGGCGATAAGATCTCCTCGCTTCTTCCCGGCTTTGAGATCCCTAGCTTGAGCAAGGATCAGTATCAAGTCGTGGCGCAGGTGGACCAGACGATTTGGGACGGCGGTAGCACCCGTTCGGCCCGTGCCTTGACTCGTGCCGAGGCGATCGCCAACCGGGAGCAATTGGAAAGTGAGTTGTATGCGCTGAACGACCGGGTGAATCAAATCTACTTCGGTTGCCTGCTGCAAGACGAGTTAATACGTCAGAACGCTTTGCTTCAAAAGGAGTTGCAGGTCAATATCGAGCGTATCAAGGCGATGATGGACAATGGCGTGGCGAATCAATCGGATCTGGAAAGTATGGAAGTGGAACTGCTGAATGCCCGCCAAAATGAGATTGAGCTAAGAGCGTCTCGCACGGTATATCGGCAGATGTTGGCGACCTTTATCAATAAACCGTTGACGGATCAAGTCGTCTTGAAGACTCCGGAGTCACCCGAGCGTTCATTGTCCACGCAAATCAACCGTCCGGAATTACGGGCCTTGGATGCTAAGAGCGAATGGATCGAGACGCAAAACAAGCAGGTAACGGCGGGCTTGATGCCTCGTATCGGAGCTTTCGTACAAGGTGGTTACGGCCGGCCGGGCTTGAATATGCTGGAGGATAGTTTCGAGCCTTATTATGTGGCCGGTGTCCGTCTTTCTTGGAATCTGGGGAAGTTGTACACGCTGAAGAACGACCGGAGGAAGATCGAGGTAAGCCGTCGCCAGATTGATGTGCAACGGGAGACCTTCTTATTCAATACCCGCCTGCAACTTTTGCAGCAAAACACGGAGATAAAGAAAATGACGGACCTGATGCGTGCCGATGACGATATCATCCGTCTGAGAACAAGCATCAAGCAGGCGGCGGAGGTGAAACTGGAGAATGGCGTGATTTCCGTCACGGACCTAATCCGGGAGATCAACGCCGAGGACATGGCCCGGCAAACCGCCGCGGCGCACCGTGTACAGCGCTTGATGACCATTTATAATTATATGTATACAACGAATTAAATAGAGTATGACAAATACAATTGATTTATGAGACATTTGATTTTTATCAGCTTATGTAGCCTTCTATGGACGGCTTGCGGTAATACAGACAATGATTTTGACGCTTCCGGTACCTTTGAGGCAACCGAGATCTTGGTATCTTCGGAAGCCAACGGAAAGATCATGGAACTGAATATCGAGGAGGGCGATCGTTTGGATGCCGGCGCCATCGTGGGTTACGTGGATAGCACCCAGCTTTTTCTGCGGAAGATGCAACTCTCTGCCAGCCTTCGCTCGGTAGATATTCGCAAGCCGGATATCCGTAAGCAGATCGCTGTCTTGGAACAACAAATCGCCACGGCTAAGACCGAGCAACAGCGACAAGAGAATTTGGTGCGTGCGAAAGCGGGTAACCAAAAGCAACTGGACGATATCGTGAATAACATCAAATATCTCCAGAAACAACTGGATGCCCAATACTCCTCCTTAAGCAAGACGACGGGAGGTGCCGACGCCGAGGCGGAGGGCCTGCAATACCAGATCATGCAATTGGATGATCAACTGATGAAAAGCCGTATCCTCAATCCCCAGACCGGTACGGTATTGGTGAAATACGCCGAGCCGGGAGAGGTGACGGCGGCAGGCAAACCGCTTTACAAGATCGCCGATACGGACTTGCTTTATCTCCGTGCCTATGTGACGGCGGATCAGTTATCCCACCTGAAACTAGGGCAATCTCTCAAGGTCTTCGCCGACTATGGGAATGATCGCCGGGAATACCCCGGTACGATCACGTGGATCTCCGATAAATCCGAGTTTACCCCGAAAGGTATCCAGACGAAGGACGAACGGGCTAATTTGGTATATGCCATCAAGATCGCCGTCCGCAACGATGGTTATCTGAAGATCGGGCAATATGGGGAGATTAAATATGAATAATGAGATTCATATAAATCATATCACCAAGCGTTATGGCGATGTCGAGGCCCTGCGGGATCTGTCGCTGGAGATCGGCTCGGGTGAATTGTTCGGGTTAATCGGTCCGGATGGGGCGGGAAAGACCACCCTGTTCCGTATCCTGACCACGTTGTTGCTGGCCGATAGCGGTACCGCCTCTGTCTGCGGCTTGGACGTGGTGAAAGACTTGAAGGAGATCCGTCGGCGGGTAGGATATATGCCCGGCCGCTTCTCGCTCTACCAAGACCTGACAGTAGAGGAGAACTTGAACTTCTTCGCTACGGTCTTCAATACGACGATCGAGGAGAACTACGATCTGGTACGGGATATCTATAGGCAGATAGAGCCGTTCAAGCATCGGCGGGCGGGGAAGCTGTCCGGTGGTATGAAGCAGAAGCTGGCTTTGAGTTGCGCCTTGATCCATCGTCCGGATGTCTTGTTCTTGGATGAGCCTACGACGGGGGTCGATCCTGTCTCCCGCTCTGAGTTCTGGGATATGCTGGATCGTCTGAAACGGCAAGGCATTACGATACTTGTCTCTACGCCTTATATGGATGAGGCCTCCCGTTGCGACCGTATCGCTTTGGTGCGTTCTGGGGAATGCCTGTCTATCGATACGCCGGTAGGTATCCGTACCTCATTCGATAGGCGGCTATACGCGGTGCGATGTGCGTCGATGTATAAGTTGTTGGGAGACTTGCGGGAGTTCCCGGATACAAACTCGTGTTTCGCTTTTGGAGATGCTCATCATCTTACGTTGAGGAGGGATGGGGAGGATGTCATGAGGCGATTACAGGAATATCTGAAAGGCAAAGGTTACGCAGATGTAAGCATCGAACGCCTTGAGCCAAGCGTTGAGGATTGTTTCATGGCCTTGTAAGAGAGGGGATGTGTCGCATTTCCCCAAGATTCGACCTCGCGTCGGGTGCGAAGTCGAATCTTGGAAAAATACGGGGCTCGCGTCAGGTGCGAGGTCGAATCGCGGAAAAATGCGAGGGCTCGCGTCGGGCGCGAGGTCGAATCTCGGGAAAATGCGGGGCTCGCGTCGGGCGCGAGGTCGAATCTCGGGGAAATGCGGGGCCTCGCATTGGGCGCGAGGTCGAATCTTGGGGAAATGCGGCATTGTAATTATGAAATAAGGATAAAAAATGAAAGCGATAGAAGTAAAACAACTGACCAAACGTTTCGGCACCTTCACCGCCGTCGATCATATCAGTTTCGAGGTGGAGCCGGGCGAGATATTCGGCTTCCTCGGGGCAAACGGGGCAGGGAAGACCACCGCCATGCGTATGCTCTGCGGCCTGTCGGTCCCGACATCCGGCGAGGCCCGGGTAGCCGGTTTCGATGTCTACCGGGAGAGCGAGTCCATCAAACGGAATATCGGATACATGAGCCAGAAATTCTCCCTATACGGCGATCTAAAGGTATGGGAGAATATCCGTCTCTTCGGCGGTATCTACGGCTTGTCTAAACGGCAGCTGTCCCAGAAAACGGATGAGCTGCTGGATATCCTCGGGCTGGAAAAGGAGCGGAACACCTTGGTCGATTCCCTGCCCTTGGGGTGGAAGCAGAAGCTATCCTTCTCCGTGGCGATCATCCATGAGCCCAAGATCGTTTTCTTGGATGAGCCTACCGGAGGCGTCGATCCCGTCACCCGCCGCCAGTTCTGGGAGTTGATCTATGAAGCGGCTGCCCGGGGGATCACGATCTTCGTCACCACCCATTATATGGATGAGGCGGAGTATTGTAACCGTGTCTCCATCATGGTAGACGGAAAGATCGAAGCGTTAGACAGTCCCTCCGCCTTGAAGCGGGATTTTAAGACAACGAATATGAACCAAGTCTTCCACGCCTTGGCTCGAAAAGCAACGAGAGGAGAATAAACGATGAAACAATTCATATCCTTTGTTAGAAAGGAGTTCTATCACATTTTCAGGGACGCACGCACGACAATGATCCTCTTGCTCATGCCCGTCATCCTGATCATCTTGTTCGGATATGCCATCACGACTGAGATCAAGCGTGTGCCGATCGCTATTTTCGACCAAAGCCGGGATGAGCTGACACTGAAGATGACAGACCGCTTGAATGCCAGCGAGTACTTCGAGCTGTATACGACCGTCGATAGCTATGAGGATGCCGGGGCCTTGTTTCGGCAAGGAAAGGTACACGTCATAGTTGTCTTCCCCCCCGGGTACGCTTCCACGGCCGATGCCCAAGTACAAGTCTTGGCGGACGCTACCGATCCGAACGAGGCCACGCAGCTAATCGCCTATTGCTCGGCGATCATTGCGGAACAGTTGAAAGGCGAGTCGGCGGTTGAGGGTAAAGCCGTGACCCCGGTTACCACTTTGCTCTACAACCCTCAAATGAAAGGTGCCTACAACTTCGTGCCCGGCGTGATGGGTTTGATCTTGATCCTTATATGTGCCATGATGACCTCGATCGGCATCGTGAAAGAGAAGGAGATGGGAACGATGGAAGTCCTGCTGGTCTCCCCGTTGAAACCCATCTACATCATTCTGGCCAAGGCGATCCCATACCTATTGCTGAGTATGGTGAATATCGCTACGATCTTGCTGCTATCCTATTTCCTGCTGGACGTTCCGATAAAAGGCAGCCTGCTGTTGCTGGTTTCCGTATCCATCCTGTATGCGATCGTATCCCTCTGTCTGGGCCTGCTGATCTCCACGGTAGCCGATACCCAGCAGGCGGCTATGTTGATCAGCGGTATCGCCTTGATGCTTCCGATCATGTTGTTGAGCGGCATGATGTTCCCGATAGAGAATATGCCGGATATCCTGCAATGGTTCTCCCATATCGTTCCGGCCAAATGGTATATCATCGCCGTGAAGGACGTGATGATCAAGGGGCTTCCCGCCGTGTCGATCTTGAAGGAGATCGGGATACTGTCGTTCATGGCGGTCGTGCTGGTATTCTTGAGTGTGAAACGTTTTAAAATACGATTATAAGCTATGTTACGATATTTGTTAGAGAAAGAGTTCAAGCAGATCCGTCGGGACCGGTTCATGCCGAAGATTATCTTCATCATCCCGATCATGCAGTTGATCATCTTACCTTTTGCCGCTAATTTCGAGATGCGAAATATCAACCTTAGCATTGTGGACAACGATCATTCCGTCACCTCCATGCAATTGGTAGATAAGGTACTATCCTCCGGATATTTCCGCCTGACAGACCGGTCGGATCGTTACGACGAGGCGCTGACCTCGGTGGAGAGCAATGAGTCCGATATCATTCTGGAAATCCCCTCTGATTTCGAGCGGGACTTGGGTAAGGAGGGCAGGGCGGGCGTGATGATCGCCGCTAACGCCGTGAACGGAACTAAGGGCGGCTTGGGTAGCTCCTACCTCTCCTCGATTATACAGGATTTCAATAGGGAGAAAGGTTTCGCCTCTATGGGATCGGGCAGGGGAGTGGCTTCGATTAACCTGTTCAATCCCCACTTGAGTTACAAGATCTATATGGTTCCCGGCATCATGGTATTCTTGCTGACGATTATCGGGGGATCGATCTCCGCCTTGAATATCGTGAGCGAGAAGGAGAAAGGGACGATCGAGCAGATAAACGTCTCGCCCGTACCCAAGTCCCTGTTCCTGCTGTCGAAGCTGATCCCTTTCTGGGTGATAGGCTTTGTCCTGCTGACGGTGGCGATCCTCATCGCTTGGCTGATCTACGGCTTGGTGCCGGAGGGGAGTTTCGGGGTGATCTATTTGTTTGCCGCCGTATATTTGATCGCTTTTACGGGATTTGGCTTGGCGATCTCCTCCTTCTCGTCCACACAGCAACAAGCGATGCTTACGGCGTTTTTCTTCTTGATCATTTTCGCCTTGCTAAGCGGATTGTTCACGCCGATCAGCAGTATGCCGGAATGGGCGCAGAAGATCACGCTGGCGAACCCGGTGCGTTATTTCGTGGAGGTGATGCGTATGGTCTATTTAAAGGGGAGCGGCTTTGCCGATTTACGGGGACATTTTGTGATTGTCTGTCTATTTGCTGTTTTTTTTAATCTGTTAGCGGTAATTAGTTATCGTAAAAAGGGGTAGTTCGGAAATAAATGTTTTCTTTGTATCCCGTTTACGGATTATAAACTAATACAGCGAAAAAACATGTCATTTATCATTGTCGTACTTTGTTTGGCCTTATTGATTGTCTTGATATCCTACTTTAAGGTGGATGCTTTCATTGCGTTTCTGATCTCCTCTATCTTGGCGGGCATCGCTTTGGGCATTCCGTTGGAGAAGCTGCCGGACTCGGTGAATAACGGTATCGGGAGTATCTTGGGTGGGTTGACGTTGATTATCGTATTAGGCGCTATGCTAGGCAAGTTGGTGGCCGAGAGCGGAGCGGCACAGAAGATCGCTTCCGTGATGGTGTCACTTTTTGGTACTAAGCATATACAATGGGGGCTGATGGTGACAGGTTTTGTCGTGGGTATTCCGTTATTTTATGGGATCGGATTTGTGTTGTTGGTGCCATTGATCTTCTCGATCGTGTATAAATACAAGCTTCCGGCGGTCTATATCGGGTTGCCGATGTTGGCGGCGCTGTCCGTGACGCATGGATTCCTGCCCCCGCATCCGTCTCCGGTAGCCTTGGTGGTACAATTCAACGCGAATATCGGCCTTACGCTGATCTACGGTTTATGTTTGGCGATTCCGGCTATCATTATCGCCGGGCCGGTGTTCGGCAGTCGGTTGAAACATATAAAATCCGGTCCGGTCACGTTGTTCGAGCAGAAAGAGGATAGCGGGAGATATAGCATACCGGGCAAGGCGAATAGTTTTATCAGCGCTACGTTGCCTGTCTTTTTACTGATTATCGTGACGGTTATTCCTTATTGCTTTAAGGATATGGGCGAGATGGCGAGCGGGATAGTCTCTTTTATTGGTGCTCCTTCCATTGTAATGCTGATCGCCTTGTTGTTCGCTACATATACGCTGGGCATCCGGCAGGGACGTAGTATCAAGTCGGTTATGGCAGTCTATGGGGAGGCCGTGAAAGATATCTCTATGATCCTTTTGATCATTGCGGGTTCCGGTATCTTCAAGCAGATCATGGAGGATAGCGGGGTAAGCAATGAGCTGGCGACAAGTCTGGAGCAATTGCCCGTTCATCCGTTGATCTTGGGTTGGTTGATCTCTGCCGTGATCCGTTTGTGCGTGGGATCGGCTACGGTGGCGGCGTTGACGGCGGCGGGCGTGGTGATGCCTTTAGTTACGCAAACGGGTGCGAACCCGAACTTGATGGTTTTATCTTTAGGAGCGGGTAGCTTGATGTTCTCGCATGTCAACGATTCCGGCTTCTGGATGTTCAAGGAATATTTTAACCTAAGCATAAAGGATACGATCTGCTCATGGTCTATCATGGAGACGATCGTGTCGGTCGTAGGATTGATCGGGGTAATGATCTTAAATATGATTGTATAATAAAAGAATGATTGAGCAATGAGAAAGAGATGGCTGCTTAGTATCGTTATTATGCTTTTCCCTTTCGTCGCCTCGTTTGCGGCGGACCCGGAGGAAGGTACTTATCCAACGGTCGGGAGGCTTTTTCATATAGCACGAAGCGTGAATAAGAACTTGGTTTGTTACGATGTGAATCTGAGGGATGGTAAGCTGGATACACATGATCCCTTGAACGTTTATTGGGTCAATCGGGAAAAGCATCCGGGGGAAACCAATGGCTTGAGCTATATCCAACGGAAAATGGCTTATGGGTATAAACTGATCTCGGCGAGTGATAATGCTTGTGTATGCTCATTGACCGCTTATCCCTCCCGCCAGTTGACGATTACCAAACGTGATTCCCGCTATGTATGCTACATAACGATCAACAACCAACAGGCGATTCTCCAATCCCTCTACGTTAAAGCCAGCTCCAAGAATCCTTTAAGCGTCGAGTATGTAGAGCTACAAGGAATCTCTGTCGCCACGAATCAACCGGTAACGGAAAGAGTCAGGAAATAGACCAATATATTTTTTTACTAACATATAAATGAAAGAAATTATGAGCATGATTAACGCAGATGAGAATTTTGAGAAATTAGGGTTGACCTTACCTCCCGCACCGGCTCCGGCCGGAGTTTACAAGCCTTGTGTGATAGATGGCAAATACCTGTATCTTTCCGGTCACGGGCCTGTGCGGAATGATAAGTCCTTGATCATCGGACGTATCGGTAAGGACTTGACGATGGATGAAGGCAAATTCGCCGCCCAGCAAGTAGGACTTACCATGTTGGCGACCATCCAGGCGAACCTTGGTAGCTTCAACAAGATAAAGAGAGTGATCAAGGTATTGGGTATGGTAAATTGTACGCCCGATTTCGGAAAGCATCCTTATGTGATCAATGGCTGTAGCGAGTTGTTCGCCGCCGTATGGGGGCCGGATAACGGTGTAGGTACCCGTAGCGCCGTAGGATTCGGTTCTCTTCCCGATAATATTCCTGTAGAGATAGAGGCTTTGTTCGAATTATACGAATAAGCCATGGACGATTGGTACGTCATAAGTAATGTAGACCGGATAGACTCGCCAGCCTTGGCGTTCTATCCGGATCGTATTTCCGGCAATATCGAGTTGGCCAAGAGGATCATAGGCGATACGAACCGGCTTCGTCCGCACGTGAAGACGAATAAGGCGGCTGAGGTATCCCGCATGCTGCTGGATGCCGGAATCCGGAAGTTCAAGTGCGCTACGATTGCCGAGGCCGAGATGCTAGGGCATATTAATGCCCCCGATGTATTATTAGCCTATCAGCCGGTAGGCCCGAAGATTTCCCGCTTATTAGATTTGATAAAGGCATATCCCGCCACCCATTACTCCTGCTTGGTAGATCAAGCGGAGAATGCCCGTGCGATCTCGGCTCTTTGCGAGGCCGGGAATATCACCTTGGATGTCTTTATCGATCTGAACGTGGGAATGAATCGTACCGGAGTCCTCCCGGAGAGAGCGGAGGCGCTGGTGGATGCCATCCTGCCGCTGAAGTCTCTGCAGATTATCGGGTTGCATGGCTACGACGGACATATACATGACGCGGAGCTATCGGTACGTTGCCAAGGCGCGGATGCCGCATACGCCTTGACCGAACGTGTGTTCCGGGAGATATCCCGCAAGTTTGCCTATCCATTGGTAAAGGTGATGGGAGGTACTCCTACATTCCCGATGTACGCGAAGCGGAAGGATTGCGAATGCAGTCCCGGCACGTTTGTGTTCTGGGATTGGGGGTATGGAAACGCTTATCCGGATATGCCGTTCAAGGTAGCTGCCTTATTGATAACTCGGGTCATTTCCGTGCTGGATGAGCATCATGTTTGTGTAGATCTTGGTTACAAGGCGGTAGCCTCGGAAAGTCCTTTGCCCCGTGTGTTTTTCTTGAACCATCCGGAGGCGAAACCTATCTCCCAGAGTGAGGAGCATCTGGTCTTGGAAGTCCCGGACAGTCGGCTCTATCCATTAGGTTCCGTATTCTATGGCATTCCCGTTCATATTTGTCCTACGGTCGCTTTATACGACAAGGCTTATGTGATCCGGGATCGTGAGGCGATCGGCGAATGGCCTATCATTGCCCGTTCACGTCGCATCACCTATTAACGGTAATCAAATTTTCAATTATCAATTATCAACTCTCAATTAATAAAATGAATAAGCCATTTATTATCGACGCCCATCTCGACCTTAGCATGAACGCTTTGGAGTGGAACCGGGATTTGCGTCAACCCCTAAAGGAAATAAACCGGAGAGAAATCGGTATGACCGATAAGCCCGACCGTGGAAACGCCACTATATCGTTTGAGGAACTGCGTAAAGGAAACGTCGGGTTAGTAGTCGCCACCCAGATCGGTCGCTATGTAGGGCCGGATAATCCACTTCCCGGTTGGCATTCCCCGGAACAAGCTTGGGCGCAGACCCAAGGCCAACTTGCTTGGTATAAGGCGATGGAAGAGGAGGGCCAGATGGTCATGATCCGGGATAAGAAGGCCTTGGATACGCATCTGGCTCTTTGGAAAGACGGTGAACCCGCCGACAAGAAGCCGATCGGTTATGTATTAAGTATCGAGGGAGCCGACTCGTTCATCACGGTGAATCATATGGAAAGGGCGTATGCTTATGGCTTGAGGGCGGTTGGCCCGGCACATTACGGCCCCGGAAGATATGCCAACGGTACGGATTCTACCGGTCATCTGAATGCCATGGGGAAAGAGTTGTTGCGTACCATGGATCGCTTGGGTATGATTCTTGACGTGACCCATTTATGTGATGAGGCTTTCTGGGATGCGTTGGATTTGTATAAGGGACCGATTTGGGCGAGCCATAACAACTGTCGGGCCTTCGTAGATCACAACCGCCAGTTTAGCGACGAGATGATCAAGGCGTTGATAGAGCGTGGCGCCGTGATCGGTATCGCCCTAGACGCTTGGATGATGGTACCGAACTGGGTGCGAGGCGAGTCTACTCCAAGAGGCATGAACTGTGGAATGGAGATTATGGCGAACAATATCGATCATGTCTGCCAATTGGCCGGAAACGCGAACCATGTGGCTATCGGCAGTGATCTGGATGGTGCTTTCGGTACGGAGCAATGCCCGTATGACCTAGTAACGATCGCCGATCTCCAAAAGATATTCCCGATCCTTCAATACCGTGGCTTTACGGACGATGCTATCAACCGTATCGCCTCTGGTAACTGGATTGAGTTCTTACGGAAGCATTTGCCGGAATAAGCTACTGCAACCCGGGTTGCAGTGATACCGCGATGTGGATGCAGTGTTACTGCAACCTGGATTGCAGCGTCACTGCATCCGTATCGCGGTAAAAAGACAAACACGGTGAGTCTATTTTATATCTGCAATACCAAGACGAACCGGCATCCCTTCTTATATTCCTTATCGATAGATAGGGTTCCGTTTAATTTACTAACCATCAGTGCGCAGATGGGTAATCCCAAACCATCGCCTTGCGCTAGATCCTTCGCCTCATTGAATGGCTTGAATAAGTTCTCTTTTAGATCATCCGGTATGCCTGTACCATTATCGGTAATGATAAATTGGCAAACATGAGCGCCTTTCCGTTTAAATTCCAGACGGATGTTACCGCTGGAAGTATATAATGCGGCATTCTTTAACAAATGCAATAAGACTTGTTCCAGATGCTCGGCGTTCGTCTTAATCTCCAATTGGGGCACGTCTGTTACGAGATTGACCTCCGGTTGAATATCCCCTTTAACCTTCTCCACGATTTTCTTACTGAAGTTTCCTACATTAAAAGAACTAACCTCATACGGTTCCATCAACGTATTCTCCAAGGAGGAAAGCTCTTGGATATGAACCGTAAACTGTTTCAAAGCCTCTACCCGTGTCCATACATCCTCGGCCTGCTTCGGAGCTACCGCCTGTAATTCTTTGGCGGATGCGCTAAGCTTGTTCAAGGTAGGCTCCATCTGAACCGATATGTTTTGGATGAATTGGGCTTGTTGTTCGCTATGCTCGTTTGTCGTCTGGATGATTTTCTTTAATTTCTTGTTCAGCACAATAAAGCGTAATAGAAGGAATCCCAAGAAAAGCAAGGCGGCTATCAGGATTACCACGAATGTGATAAGTCCGACAATCATATATTGCTTAACAGACAATTTATCGTCTTTCTCCTGTATTGTCTGTAGGCTCTGATCGTATTTTTGTTGTAATGCCCCTAGTTTATCCTCTGCCGTAAGAGCTTTTACGGAATCCGTCCATACGATGTATTTGTCGTAGGTACGTTCCATCAGTGGGGCGTTGTTTGCCTTACGAGCGATAGAGATCAGGTTCCGGTAGCAATCGTTCACCTTCTCATATTCTTTTTTCTCCTTATACTGGTTGATCAGTTTCTGGAAAGCAGCATCCCCCTGCTCGTTTTGCCCGAACGTATAATAATAACCTGCTTGGGTATATAATAAATTGTTCGATAACTTCTCATCGCCCGCTTGGCTGGCCAGATTATCTAATGTATTGAGTTGAACTTGCGCTTGGGCGGCGTTCTTTAGCTTAATATACATTTCCAACCGCTCTTTCGTTACTTGGAAGCGTTGCTCATAGAGCGATTTCTGCAACTTCTGTTCCTCGGTTAAGATGAATTGGTTCATCTGGCGGCAAAGATCGAATGCCTCTTGGTAATAATTCTCGCGATAATATAGATAAGCCGCCTGCGTACCGGCATCGATCGCCTGTTTGTAATCACCTTTTTGGGATAAGCTCTTGTAAGCTTGTAAAAAAAGATAACGAGCTTTGGTGTAGTCTTTTTTTTCCAGGCTGCTTTGTGCCTGTGTCATAAATTGATTCGTCGTGTTTTGCGCCTGTGTGACAGGGTAGAAACAAAGCATAAAAGATAGTAAAAGATAAATGACCCTCATAACTTAAATTTTTTTGAAGTAAAAATATGTATTTACTGGGATTCATACAAAATATATCAGGGGAAAAATAATAGATATTTTATTTTAAGATACGATTTGTGTGTCAATATTCATATTTATTTTGTCAATTCTGAAAGTTCCGAACAAGTGGAATGTGCTATCTTTATCACATTTATTAACCTTAAGAATTGTGTTTATGAGTATATCCGTATTAACAAAAGGCATGTCGTGTCTATTCTTTTGTTTTTGTGTTTGTTGTATGAATGCGCAAGTAAGAAACACTGATCCTGTACGTCACTTGAGGATATCCGGTTATTTGGGGCAACGGATCGACGCTTGTATCGAGTATCGAGTGAAAGCTCAAGATGTGGATCATTTGGTGGAACCTTTCCGGCATAAGGAAGAGACCTCGCGCTGGCAATCGGAATTTTGGGGAAAATGGATACAAGGGGCGATCGCCTCATACCGTTATGATAAAGATCCTGAGTTGTACAAGATTATTAAGAATGGAGCGGAGTTGTTGATGGAAACCCAATTGCCGAATGGATATATCGGTAACTATTCCGAGGAAGCGCAGTTGAACCAGTGGGATATATGGGGGCGAAAATACACGGCTTTAGGTTTGATCGCTTATTATGACTTATCCGGGGATCGAAAAGCTTTGGATGCCGCCTGCCGGGTGATCGACCATTTGATGACGCAGGTGGGACCCGGAAAAGTGAATATCGTGACGACCGGTAATTATATAGGAATGCCAAGCTCTTCGGTACTTGAGCCGGTGATGTATCTGTATAATCGTACCCGGCAAGATAAATATCTGGATTTTGCCAAGTACATCGTAAAGCAATGGGAGACTCCGGAAGGCCCTCGATTGATTAGTAAGGCGATTGCGGATATTCCTGTCGCCGGACGTTTCCCACATCCAAAGGTTTGGTTCTCTCCGGAGAATGGACAAAAAGCATATGAGATGATGTCTTGTTATGAGGGCTTGTTGGAACTTTACAAGGTCACTAAGAATCCATTATATTTATCTGTGGTGGAGAAAACGATGAATCATATAATCAATGAGGAAATCAATGTGGCCGGTTCTGGTAGTGCATTCGAGTGCTGGTATGGAGGCAAGGCGTTACAGACCTATCCTACTTATCATACGATGGAGACTTGTGTGACGTTCACGTGGATGCAGATTTGCGACAGGATGCTTGGACTAACCGGAAATTCCTTATATGCGGACCAGATCGAGAAGGCTATGTATAACGCTTTACTAGCCTCGCTGAAAGCGGATGCCTCACAAATAGCGAAATACAGTCCGTTGGAGGGCTGGCGGCATGAAGGAGAGGAGCAATGCGGTATGCATATCAATTGTTGCAATGCGAATGGACCTCGTGCTTTCGCGATGATTCCGCGGTTCGCTTATCAGGTAAACGGCAGACGTATCGATGTCAACCTATATGCGGCTTCGAGCGTGGAGGTAGAGTTGGATAAAAAGACGAGGGTGTCGATGACGCAGGAGACGGACTACCCGATAGATGGGCAAGTCCGGATTGTGGTGGAACCGGAGAAGACGAGTGATTTTACGATCGCCTTGCGTATCCCGGCGTGGAGTGAGCGAACTGTGGTGTCTGTCAATGGTGAGCCTTTAACGGATCTGTTGGCTGGAGCATACCTACCGATTCATAGGACTTGGGAGAAAGGGGATGAAATTACGGTGGAGTTGGATATGCGGGCTCGCTTGGTGGAGCTGAACGAGGCTCAAGCGATCGTAAGAGGCCCTTTGGTGCTGGCTAGAGATAGCCGCTTTAAGGATGGAGATGTGGATGAGGCTTCCGTGATCGTCAGCAAGGATGGTTATGTGGAATTAACTCCGGTACAAGCCCCCGATTTCGCTTGGATGGCTTTTACCGTTCCTATGGTTTTAGGAACGGATTTGGAAGGAAACGGCAAGGCTCGCCCGATTCATCTGTGCGATTTCGCATCAGCTGGTAATACGTGGAATCAGGCAGAACGTTATAGAGTGTGGCTACCAAAAACATGGAATGTCATGCGTACGCCTTATAAACCTTATTGAGCGGTTCACTCCAGCTCAATGTGTCCGATCCCTGAACTCCGAGGGCGTGACCCCTTCTTTCTTCTTGAAGAATGTGGAGAATTGGCCGGCATTCTCGAAATGTAGGCTATAGGCGATCTCGGAGATCGTCAAAGGGGTGCTAGTCAGAAGCTCTTTCGCACGAAGGAGCTTCTGTTGTAATTGATATTGGGCGGGGGAGACGCCGGTGTATTCCTTAAACATCCGGCGAAACCATGAATAACCTAAACCAAGACGGGCAGCGATCTCTTCCGGACTTAATGGGTCCTCGATGTTCTCCTTCATTAATATACGTGCCTCGTTGATTTTATCTACGACATAGGTGTTCGTGAAGGAGTTGTTCTTTTCCTTATAATATACGGAGCCTAATATATGAAGCACGATACTGGAGATCATCTGTTGGTAACCGGATTTCTCCTCCGAGGCGAACTTCAGTATATCCTCATAAAGTCCGACGATCGTAGCGCTCAGCCCGATCCGGTGTAGCGGCTCTTCCTTGGTAAAGAATTTCTTCTCCACACGTTTATCGATATGAATGCCCCGGAAACCTACCCAATACTCATCCCATCCCGTTTCCCGGTCCGGATAATAACTATGCCATTCCCCGGGGAAAAGGAGGATCATCGTCCCTGCGTTTATCTTTTGCGATTTACAAGACTGGGAGGAAAAGTACCCGCTACCTTTCGTTATATATACCAATTGATACTCATTCAGGATGCGCCCGGTCTGAGGCTTGAAATTATACTTCTCCGGATGCCGGGAAAGTGGATAGGCGCAACCCGGCGGGATGAATTGATATCCGACCGTCGTGACGACGATTCCCCATTCCTCATCCGTAGCGCTGATCGTCAAGTAACGTAGTAAATCATTCCGCAGTTCGTTCATGTCAGATTTGAAAGGTTTAAAATCATTTTCGTAAGCAAATATAGCAATAATGCTTCTACTTTTGCTTTCGTCAAACAAATAACTTTGTTAAGCCATGAAGGAATATAATTTTCTAGCCTTTGATATAGGGGCTACCAGTGGACGGGCCGTGCTCGGGACCTTAAAGGATGCCAAATTTGAAATGAAAGAGATCCATCGGTTCCCGAATCCGATGGTGGAATTACACGGACGGTTTTATTGGGATATCTATCATCTTTATACTTCTCTTATAGAAAGCTTGACGATATGCGCCCGGCAAAGAATCCGGTTGCACTCGATCGGAATAGATACATGGGGGGTGGATTTTGGGTATGTGGCTTTGGATGGCTCTTTATTGGGCTTACCTCGTGCTTACCGAGATCCTTATACGGACGGCGCTCCCGAGGACTTTTTCAAACGGATTCCCAAGGAAGAGGTCTATAAGCGGACAGGTATTCAAGTGATGCCGTTTAATAGCTTGTTCCAGCTTTTCAGGGCGGGGCAAGACTCGTTTATACCGCAGGAAGTGGCGGAAAAGATATTATTCATACCGGACCTTTTGGCTTATATGTTGACGGAGCGTATGGTATGTGAATATACGATCGCTTCCACGTCTCAATTATTGAACCCGGAAACCCATAAATTCGATTACAAGCTCTTGGAGGCCGTGGGTGTATCTCCTACTTTGATGTGTCCGGTGGTGATGCCGGGGACGTTGATCGGGCGGTTGAGCGAGTCGATCGCCCGTAAGACAGGAATCGGGGAAATCCCGGTAATCGCCGTGGCTGGTCACGATACGGCGTCGGCGGTAGCCGCTGTTCCTGCTTCTTCTCCTAATTTCGCTTACTTGAGTAGCGGTACTTGGAGCTTGATGGGTATCGAGGTGGAGAAGCCGATCATCAACGAGGTCTCTTTCAAGAATAATTTCACGAATGAGGGGGGTATCGAGGGTACGACCCGCTTTTTGAAGAATATTACAGGTATGTGGATCTTGGAACGTTGCCGGGAGCAATGGAAGCGGTCCGGATTGGATTATTCGTACGATGATATGGTTCGGATGGCGGAGTTGAGCGAATTTACTTCTTTGATCAATCCGGATGATCCCCGTTTCGCCAATCCAGAGAATATGCTACGTGAGATCACGGCCTATTGTGAGGAAACCGGACAGGCTGTTCCCGCTTCGGACGCCGATTATGTACATTGTATATTTTATAGCTTGGCGAATCGTTATAAAGAGTTGCTGGAAATACTCAAATCGATGTCGCCACATCCGATCGAACGATTGCATGTGATAGGTGGTGGCTCTCGGAACGATCTGCTGAATCAATTGACAGCCAACGCTATCGGTATTCCCGTATTAGCTGGCCCGTCTGAGGCGACAGCCATTGGAAATTGCTTGATACAGGCTAAGTCGGCAGGATTACTGACGGATTGTTGGGAGATGCGAAGACTGATATCCACCGCATTCCCTCCCAAGGAATTTTATCCGGAAAGGTGATACACATTCAAATCATATAAATTTAAAAACATCATACCATGACAAAAGACAGTTTAATTCAACAGGCATTTGAAGTAGCGGCAGAACGTTATGCGGCCGTAGGTGTAGACGTTCGTAAAGCATTAGAGGATATGAAGAAAATATCCCTATCCCTGCATTGCTGGCAGGCCGATGACGTAAGCGGTTTCGAGAACCAAGGCGGCTCCTTGACCGGTGGTATACAAGTGACCGGCAATTATCCGGGACGTGCCCGTACTATCGACGAGTTGCGTCGGGATGTATTGAAGGCGAAATCCTATATCCCCGGTAATCATCGGCTTAGTCTGCATGAGATCTACGGGGATTTCCAAGGGGAGAAAGTAGATCGTGACGAGGTAGAACCCCATCATTTCGAGAGCTGGATACAATGGGCGAAAGAGAATGATTTCAAGCTAGACTTCAACAGTACCTCTTTCTCGCACCCTAAAAGCGGAGATTTGACCTTGGCGAACCCCAGCGATGATATCCGTAACTTCTGGATCGAGCATACGAAGCGTTGTCGCTGGATCAGCGATGAGATGGGTAAAGCCCAGAACGATCCTTGCATGATGAACCTTTGGATACATGACGGGAGCAAGGAAGTACCGGCCAGCCGCTTACGTTATCGCCGTATCTTGGAGGAATCGCTGGATGAGATATTCGCTACCGAATATAAATGGATGAAAGATTGTATCGAGGCGAAACTCTTCGGTATCGGTCTGGAAAGTTATACGGTAGGTTCCTATGATTTCTATTTGGGTTACAGGGCGAAAAAGAACAAGATCGTTACCTTGGACACCGGCCATTTCCATTTGACGGAAAGTATCGCCGACAAGGTTTCCTCGTTATTGCTGTTTACGCCCGAGATCATGTTGCACGTAAGTCGTCCGATCCGTTGGGATAGCGATCATGTCGTGATCTTGAATGACGATGTGCAGGATTTAGCCCGTGAGATCGTGCGTTGCGACGCCTTGGACCGGGTACATATCGGTTTGGATTATTTCGACGCTACCATCAATCGTATCGGTGCTTATGTCATTGGTAGCCGTGCCACGCAAAAAGCCTTTATGCTCGCTTTGCTGGAGCCGATCGCCTTGCTTCGCCAGTACGAGGATGAGGGTAAGTATTTCCAGCGTCTTGCCTTGCAGGAGGAAGCGAAGAGTCTGCCTTGGGGTGCGGTTTGGGATATGTATTGTCTGCAAAGTGGGGTCCCCGTAGGAGAGTCTTATATCGCTGAGATCGAGAAATATGAGTCCGACGTTACCTCAAGACGGCAATGATAGAGATCGGGATCGGGTTGTTGATCATCGCGATCGGCAGTTTCGGGCAGAGTAGCTCGTACGTGCCGATCAATAAGATCCGGGATTGGAGTTGGGAAAGCTTTTGGCTGGTGCAAGGTATCTTCGCTTGGTTGGTTTTCCCTTATCTCGGAGCGATGTTGGCGGTACCGGAAGGGAGTACCTTACTGGAGCTATGGTGTTCGCCGGGTAGCTTGGGAGCGGTTATCTATGGCATGCTCTGGGGTGTCGGCGGGTTGACTTTCGGGTTGAGTATGCGTTATCTGGGCGTAGCTTTGGGACAGAGCATCGCCTTGGGTACATGCGCCGGTTTCGGTACGCTCTTCCCGGCTTTGTTCGGTGGAACGAATCTGTTTGAGGGAACCGGATTGATCCTGTTGACCGGTGTTTGCATTACCTTAGCGGGTATCGCCGTGATCGGTTACGCCGGAAGCCTGCGGGCCCGGAATATGAGTGAGGAGGAGAAGAAAGCGGCGGTGAAGGATTTTGCCTTGACTAAGGGCTTGGCGGTAGCCTTGCTTGCCGGTGTGATGAGCGCCTGCTTCAATTTGGGTTTGGAATCGGGAAACGAGGTGCTGGCGAAAGCGAAAGAGGCGGGAGCTAGCGATCTGTTCGCCTTGAATCCCGTGATACTGTTGGTTACTTTGGGCGGCTTTTGTACGAACGCTGTGTATTGTATTTTCCAGAACGTTAAAAACGGGACGGGCAAGGATTATTTCTCGGTATCGGGAGGTACATTGCTGAATAATGTCTTATTTTGCGCTTTGGCAGGCGTGCTTTGGTACTCGCAGTTCTTCGGACTGGGGATGGGAAAGAGCTATTTCTCGGATTCCCCGGTTATGCTGGCTTTCTCGTGGAGTATCCTGATGTCGTTGAATGTTATTTTCAGTAATGTCTGGGGCATCTTATTAAAAGAATGGAAGGGCGTGGATCGCCGGACGATCGTGGTATTGATTACCGGCATGTGTATCTTGATCCTTTCCTTATTATATCCAAATATAGTTTAATTAAAATAGACATGATAACACTAAGAAACAATGAACGCCTGATGGCGGAAATAGATCGTATCGCCGAGGTCGCCGGCTATTTGTGGACCAAGGGTTGGGCTGAGCGAAACGGCGGGAATATATCGGTGAACCTGACTACTTTATTGAGCGAGGAGGAGAAGGCGTTGCCGGCTTTGGTTTCCTCGATTCCCTTGCAAGAGGCGATGACGGCCTTATGCGGGCACGTCTTTTATGTGACGGGTACCGGAAAACGGATGCGTTACGTGGCGAAAGATCCATTCGCCAACGGCTCTTTGATCCGTATCGCCGCCGATGGGAAATCGTATGATATCCTAGCGGAGCAACCGATCCAACCGACTTCCGAGTTGCCTTCCCATTTGTTGATGCACAATTTCTTGCGTGCGAAGGGACGGGATAACCGGGTGGTATTGCATACGCATCCGACGGATATTATCGGCATGACGCATTGTAAGCCGTTCTTGGATTCGGAGAAGATTACCCGCACGTTATGGCGTATGATCCCGGAATGTCGGATTATCGTGCCGAAAGGGGTCGGTATCGTTCCTTACGAGATACCGGGCACTTTGGCGTTGGCGCACGCTACGATCCGTCAGTTGGAGGAGCACGACGTGGTGTTCTGGGAGAAGCACGGTATCCTTGCCGTCGGTGAGGACCTGATCGAGTGCTTCGATGCGATCGATACGTTGAGTAAATCCGCCCAGATCTATTTCAGTGCCCGCATGACCGGTTACGAGCCGGAAGGTATGACGGAGCAGCAATTGGATGACTTGGTTCCGGCTTTTGGACTCTAGCGTATGCGAAAGAAATTAATCATTCTATTCATAGGGATCGGTTCGTTCACGTTGTTCGCCCAGCAGCGAGACCATCGGACACGGGAGTATATCGCTCCGGTCCGTATTGTCTGGCAGCAAGATAGTTCGCAAATTACGGGAGCGAACCATTTGCTTGTTCCGGGCAACGGACAGTCGGATTTGGCGAATAATCGGTTGTGTGTGTTGAAAAGTACGCCAACCGAACATCCCGCTTTGCTGCTTGATTTCGGGAAGGAGTTGCAAGGCGGCCTTCAGCTGGTGACCGGTATGCCGCCGTCTCACGATCCGGTTTCCGTGCGGGTTCGTTTCGGCGAGTCCGTTAGTGAGGCTATGTGCGAGATAGATGGCGCGAACGGGGCGAGCAACGATCATGCGATGCGGGATTTCGTGGTATCGCTCCCTTGGCTGGGCGTGCAGGAGATCGGTAATTCCGGTTTCCGTTTCGTGCGTATTGATGTATTGGGTGATTCTACGGAGTTGCAATTAAAAGAGGTCCGTGCGATCTCCACGTTCCGGGATATTCCTTATCTGGGCTCTTTCCGTTGTAATGACGAGCGGTTGAACCGGATCTGGAAGACAGGTGCGTACACGGTCCACTTGAATATGCAGGAATATCTATGGGACGGCGTAAAACGGGATCGTCTGGTCTGGGTGGGGGATTTACATCCGGAGGTAATGACGGTCAGTACTGTCTTCGGTTATAATGAGGTGGTTCCTAAGAGCTTGGATTTGATTCGGGATATTACGCCGCTGCCTAGTTGGATGAACGGTATCAGTTCGTACTCGATCTGGTGGTTGTTGATTCAGCGGGATTGGTATTATTATCAAGGGAATCTTGCGTATCTACAAGAGCAACGCTCTTATATGACTGCTTTGTTGCGTCACTTGATCTCGAAGGTTGACCCAAGCGGACAAGAGAGACTGGATGGGAACCGTTTCTTGGATTGGCCTTCCAGTGAGAATACACCCGCTATCGATGCCGGCCTTCAATCGCTGATGATACAAGCCATGCGTGCGGGAGAGGAGTTATGTACTGTTTTAGGCGAGGATGCGTTGGCCTCGGAGTGCCGTATGGTAGCTTCCAAGGCTATTGAGTTTTCCCTTTGGAAGAAATCCCGGTTCCCTTCGGAGAAAGATCGGATTACGCCCGGGGATAAACAGGCCGCCGCCTTGATGGCTCTGGCGGGTATTATGGATGCTAAGGAGGCGAACGAGCGTTGCTTGGCGGTGGACGGGGCGAAAGGCTTCTCTACGTTTTACGGGTATTATATGCTACGGGCGATGGCGTTGGCTGGTAATTACCAAGGTGCGTTAGATGTGATCCGTACGTATTGGGGAGCTATGCTGGATGTAGGTGCTACGACGTTTTGGGAGGATTTCAATATGGAATGGCTTCCTGACGCAGGGCGTATTGATGAGCTGGTCCCCGCTGGAAAGAAAGATATTCATGGAGATTATGGGGCGTATTGCTATCAAGGTTTCCGCCATAGCTTGTGCCATGGATGGGCTTCGGGTCCCACATCGTGGTTAAGCGAGTACGTATTGGGTGTACAAGTGGTGGAACCGGGTTGCCGTACGGTACGTATCATCCCACATCTGGGAGATCTCGAATGGGTGGAAGGTACGTTCCCCACGCCTTACGGGGTGATTGAGATCCGGCATGAGAAAGGTGCGGACGGTAAGGTGATAAGCCATATCAACGCTCCTGAAGAGATACGAGTTACCCCATAGCTCTTATACTTAGTTGTAGAATGTATATAATTATAGAATATATGAAACAAACTATTTGCATCTACGCTTTCGCCGCCCTCTTATTAGGCGGTTGTAAAAGCAATAATGAATTAACGATACCTACGAATCTCCGTACGGAATACCTTACGGAGCCTATCGGCTTGGATACTTCGTCTCCTCGCTTTACATGGGAATACTCCGGAAATGAGGAGGGCTTTAAGGCTTCCCGCTATGAGGTACGGATCGGTACGAGTCCGGACGACTTGCGGCCCTATGCGGAAGGAATGGCCCTGAAACCTCATACCCGTTATTACTGGAATGTTACGGTATGGGATGGTGAAGGGCGTCCGTGCGCTACCTCGGAGACGGCTTCTTTCGAGACCGCTAAGTTCGATCCCTCGGATTGGTCCGCCTCTTGGATTACCGATCATAAGGATAAGGAGTTCGAGCCTGCCCCTCTGTTCCGCAAGTCTTTCCCGGTAGGCAAGGAAGTGAAGGATGCCCGTGTGTACGTAGCATCTGCTGGGTATCATGAGCTATTCATCAATGGCGAGCGGGTCGGAACGAATTATCTGGACCCAGGGTATACGCATTTCGATAAACGTATCTTGTACGTGACGCATGATGTTACCTCTTTGCTGGAGCAAGGCGACAACGCCGTGGCCGCTGTTCTGGGAAACGGCTGGTACAATGAGCAGTCCGTGGCGGTCTGGAATTTTCATGAGGCACGCTGGCGGAATCGTCCCCGCCTGCTATGTGAGTTACGTATTACCTATACGGATGGTACGACGGAGGTGATTGGCTCGGACGAGACTTGGAAGACTTCCACCGGGGCCTATACCTATAATAATATATACAGCGGCGATAAATTCGATGCCCGGCTGGAAGAGGCCGGATGGAAAAACGCTCATTTCGACGATAGTAAATGGGAAGCGGCACTTCCGGCGCAGGCTCCGGCACCTCTGTTGGTAGCCCAGCAAATGCCGGGAATCCGTATCACGGAAGAGGTGAGGCCCGTGTCGATGAAACGTTTCTCCGATCAGTTATATGTATATTCTTTCCCGAAGAACATGTCCGGCCTTTGCCGCTTGAAGGTGAAAGGTGAGGCGGGAACCCGTATCACGTTAAAACATGGTGAGTTGTTGAAGAAAGACGGTCGCTTGGAGCAAGGCAATATCAATGTATATTATCATCCGGTCAAACCGGACGAGGTATTCCAGATGGATGTCTTTACCTTGAAAGGTACGGGAGAGGAGGAGATCTTCATGCCTTCCTTCTCTTATCACGGTTTCCAATACGTGGAGGTGGAGAGCAGCCGTCCCGTTACTTTAACGGAAGAGAACTTGACCGGCTTGTTTATGCATACCGATGTCCGTCCGTCCGGTTCCTTCGCTTGTTCGAATCCTCTATTGAATAAGATATGGGAGGCTACGATGCAGGCTTACCGCAGTAACCTGCACAGTATCCCGACCGATTGTCCGCAACGGGAGAAGAATGGCTGGACAGCCGACGCGCATATCGCGATCGACCTCGGTTTGCTGGGCTTCGATGGTATCACGCTTTATGAGAAATGGATGGATGACATTATCGACAACCAGCGTGAGGCGGGTGAGATTTCCGGTATCATTCCTTCCAGCGGTTGGGGATATGGCGAGTGGCCGGGTCCGGTTTGGGACGCTGTCATGTTCATCATCCCGAACGCCTTGTATGATTATTATGGAGAGTCTCGCAGTATAGAACGCTTATATCCTACGATGCTGCGATATCTGGATTATTTGAAGACGAAAGAGAAAGACGGTTACTTGCCTTTTGGCTTGGGTGACTGGGTGTATTGGAAAGCTACGACGAATAATGAATATACCTCTACCGCCTACTATTATCTGGATTATAAGTTGATGGCTCGCTTCGCCTCTTTACTGGGCAAGGATGCCGCTCCTTATCAAGAGAAAGCGAATACGCTCAAATCCTTGATCAACCAGAAGTTCTTCAAGGCCGAGACCAGTGTGTATGCCGAAGGAACCCAAACGGCGCAAGCCTTGGCCTTGTATCTGGGACTTGTACCGGAAGGAAAGGAACAACTCGTGGCGGATAAGCTGCGTGAGGTGGTAGCGGGAAATAACTATTTCTTGGATTTTGGTCTATTAGGCAGTAAGACCGTTCCGGCCATGCTTACGAAATATGGCTATATCGAGGATGCCATGAAGATGATCACGAAGACCGAGGCACCTTCTTGGGGATATTGGGTAGAGACGATGGGTTACTCCACATTGCCGGAGACGTGGACACTTAGTCCGAAGTTTGCCGACGCTTCCTTGAACCACGTCTTTATGGGAGATGTCTCCGCTTGGATGATGAACCAGCTGGCCGGTATCAATCATGACGACTCGGCTCCGGGCTTCCGTCATATCCGTATCACGCCTCATTTCGTGAAAGAACTGGATTGGGCGAAAGGTGAGTACCATTCCGTACGCGGCCGTATCGCCAGCGAATGGAAACGGGAAGGGGATAAGGTTATGCTTACCGTGACGATTCCGGCTGATTGCTCCGCCGATATCGTGGTAGGCGATCAGACCGAGACCGTATCCGCCGGTACGCATACGTTTTCATATCCGGTGTGATAAGAACCGTATGACTTTAGTAAGCCGGTAATGACATCGCCTATATTGGCTTATTTTACCCAGTTGTAGAGACGGGGCGTGCCCCGTCTCTACAACTGGGGATTTCGAAAGCAAATAATTGAGAACCTTAAAGATTAAACGTATGAACAAGCTACTTCTTGCTCTTCTATTGTTTCTCCTATCTTTCAGCTGGATAAAAGTGACTGCCTCGGACAGTTGTCCCGCTTCCTTCCCTTGGAAAGCCCAATGGATCAATACCGAGCGTTGCCAAAGCGCTACGAATACTTGGTTGATCTACCGTAAATCATTCGCTGTGACGAATGTCCCGAATCAACTCATCGCCCGTATCGCCGCCGATTCCAAGTATTGGCTTTGGATCAACGACCAACTGGTTATCTTTGAGGGTGGCTTGAAAAGAGGACCTTCTCCTTCCGGGACTTATTACGATCCGGTAGATATCGCCCCTTACCTGACAAAAGGCTCGAACACCATCGCTATCTTGCTCTGGCATTTCGGGAAAGATGGTTTCAGTCATATCAACAGCGGGAAAGCGGCTTTGTTATTCGAGGCGATTGCTCCGGGACTGGAGATCGTCTCCGATGCGAGCTGGCAGTGCGCCTTGTATGAGGCCTATCAAAATACCGAGGCCCCTTTCCCGAATTACCGTATGCCGGAGAGTAATATCCGCTTCGATGCCCGTCAAGCGATAACAAACTGGAACCGTACGAGTTTCGAAGGTTCCCTTCCGGGGGCGGTCTGCGTCGGTAAGGCGGGGAAAGCTCCTTTCGGGGATCTGGTGGAACGTCCGATACCCCAGTGGAAAAACAGCGGCCTGTTATCCTATGTATCCGTCCGGGAATCCTTGAGAGGTGATACCCTGTTCTGTCGTTTGCCCTATAATGCCCAGATCACTCCGTATCTAAAAGTAGAGGCGGAAGCCGGGAAAACCATCCACATACGGATGGATAATTACGAGGGAGGAAGCGAGCGCAACGTACGTGCCGAATATATCACCCGTGAGGGTGAGCAGGAATACGAAAGCTATGGCTGGATGAACGGCCATGAGGTCTATTACATCATCCCCGAGGGCGTGAAGGTGCTGGATGTGAAATACCGTGAGACCGGTTACAACACGGACCTCGCCGGCTCTTTCCATTGTGACGACCCGTTCTACGACGAGCTTTGGCAACGTTCTGCCCGCACCTTATACATAACGATGCGTGATAATTATATGGACTGTCCGGATCGTGAACGTGCCCAATGGTGGGGTGACGAGGTGAATGAGCTAGGCGAGGCTTTCTACGCCCTTTCTCCGTCCGGGCAGAAACTAGCCGTAAAAGGCATCCATGAATTAATGAATTGGCAGCGGGAGGACGGAACGCTCTACGCTCCGGTTCCGGCGGGTAATTGGGATAAGGAGCTTCCTTTACAGATGTTGGCGTCTATCGGTTGGTACGGTTTTTATACGCAATATTATTATAGTGCCGACAGTAGTTTCGTCCCGGTGATATACGACCGGATGCGCCGTTACCTGCACGAGGTTTGGCAAGTCGATAAGAGTGGCTTGGTGATCGAGCGTCAAGGCGCTTGGAGCTGGGGCGACTGGGGCGAGCATGTCGATATGGGTGTATTGACCAATTGCTGGTATTATCTGGCCTTGAAAGCGGAGCGAGCCTTCGCCCTGCAACTCGGCAAGGATAAGGATGCCGATGAGATCTCCCGGATGATGCGTAGCATAGAACGTTGTTTCGACACGAAGTTCTGGACAGGTTCCGCCTATCGCTCCCCCGGCTATAAAGGGGAGACGGACGATCGCTCCCAAGCCATGGCGGTTGTTTCCGGGCTGGCCTCGAAAGATAAGTATCCGGCGCTGACGAAGGTACTTAAAAAGGAGTATCACGCCAGCCCTTATATGGAGAAGTATGTCCTAGAGGCTCTTTTCCAGATGGGCGAGCCGGCGTTTGCCTTGGAACGGATGAAGCAACGTTACACCCGTATGCTGGATTATGCCGAATACACGACCTTGTTCGAGGGATGGGGCATCGGAGCCGAGGGCTTCGGTGGCGGCACGATCAATCACGCTTGGAGCGGTGGCCCGCTTACCTTATTGAGCCAGAAGGTCTGTGGTATCGAGCCAACCTCTCCCGGCTTCCGTACCTTTAAGATCTCGCCTCAATTGGGTTCCTTATCGGAAGCCTCTGCCAGCCTAGAGACTCATTATGGAACCATCCGAGTAAGTATCAAGAAGAAAGGCAAGCGATTGAAGTTCGATCTCCAAATCCCGGAAGGCACCTCCGCCGAACTGATAAGACCGAACGGCACTCGCAAGCATCTCGACCCGGGGCACCATCAAGTGGATTAGTGATCGCCCTCTGTTTTCCTGCGGACATACACCCGGTGGCTTCCATAACCCGATAGGGTGATTCCACTCGTCGGGTCGCTACTGAGGCGTAGTAGCTCACGGTTTGCGCTACTACGTTTTAGTCCGGTGACAGCCATGTAGTCTTGTATGCGCAAGAATGGGTGTTCATCCAGGTAATCCAATGCCCGTGTCCGGCGTTCCTCTTCGGTGAAGGGCGATTTCCGGACACGGCTGATACCTCCCCGTCTTAAATCGCAACGCAGGTTAGTCTCCCGTATCAATTCCTTGTTGGCCCGGTAGTTGATACCATTCACCTCGATGCTCCGTGCGTTACGCTTCGGTTCGTCACCATCCAGCGAGTCGATCTCCTTGTCCTTCGCTACGCCTAGGCGGGGCGTGAACGTACCGATGCCATCCAACGTGACCGACTGCCCTTCCGCCATGCAATAGGCCAGATGTTCCGCTACTGTCGTCATCACCTGTATTACGCTACCCCTGCTCAAGCCCGATCCGGGGTAGGTGATCCGTTCCACGAAATCCTCCATGTCCATGTTCCGTTGTATCTTCATCCGATAATACACCGGCTTTTCCCCCGTCCCGTTCAGGTCGCACATCTCTTGCTTGATATATTCTGCCATAACTGCTACTAGGTATAATTGTTTGTATCTTCAAGTTAAAAACATTCTTCTTACTATATACAAATATACTAACTACTTGATCTATTTCCAAATTATCACCGTGGAATATATAGACCACGTCGTGATTTGTATATTCCACGTCTTGATCTGTACAGACCACGTCGTGGTTTGTAGAATTATACAGTATGCGAACAAGAATTCATCTGCTACCGATAAGGTATTTATGCGGTATCGGAGCGTTATTTACTTAGGGAGAAGCGGACAACCCTCACGTTTCCTCTGCCAAGTACGTCGGCCAACCCTGCGGGATTCTCTATCTTCCCTAAACGGGTATAGCTGTAAGACGAGGAAAAGGTCTCGTAGAAAAGGACTACCGTATTCGCTCCCCATAGAAGTAGGTCGCCTGTATGGATTATACCCGGACGGAACGTATTGGTCGCGATCAAGAGTATTATACTCGTTTTCCCTGCTCGTATGCTTGCCTCAAGGTCGGGTTCCCTTCGATCTCGCCCACGTGCCACACACCACCGCAGAATAGCGTTCCTTTCACGGTCGGGTTCTCCAGACAGTCGAGGAATCCCATAAAGTTGGTCACAATGCGATCCATGATGCCGTTATCGTCTTCAGCGGCCGTGGCGATGAAGTAAAACTCCTTGTTTTTCATTTCGGTATAAGGACCGCAGCAACGGTCTATCAGCGTCTTCATCTGTGCGCTCATGGCATAGAAATAGACCGGCGTAGCCATCACGATTACATCGGCGGCAAGCATCTTTCCGATAATCTCTGCCGCGTCATCTTTTTGTGGACAAGGCTTCTTGTATTGGCTGCACACGCCGCATCCCGTGCAGGGGTGAATGGTCTTGTCTCGCAGAAAAACCTTTTCCACACGATGACCGCTTTCGATCGCCCCTTGCATAAACTCATCGCATAGCGTATCGGAATTGCCTCCACGACGGGGGCTGGAAGATAAAATCAATACATTTTTCATGTTTACTGTTATTTATTAGGTTCTACATTCATTTTTAGGATACAAAAATAGCGAGATAATCCCTATCTTGCGGTAGACAAATTACGGATGTTATGACCCTAATTACATAATAATACGGAAGAATGATCACAACGGACTCCGGTGAGCAAGTCGAGGCACTTGCTCCCATCATCATTTCGGCCAGCCGGTCAACGGATATCCCGGCCTTTTATGTCAAGTGGTTCTTTAATCGTTTGGCCAAGGGGTATTGTGTTTGGTATAATCCGTTTAATCGGCGGAAGATGTATGTGTCGTTTGAGCGGTGTAAGGCAATCGTGTTTTGGACAAAGAACCCGAAGCCGATATTACCTTATTTGCATGAGTTGGATAGGAGGGGTATCCATTATTATTTCCAGTTCACGTTGAATGACTATGTGAGCGAAGGCTTTGAGCCGAATGTGCCGAGCGTTACGCAACGGGTGGAGACATTTCGGGAGTTGTCGGAAATGATAGGGAAGGAACGGGTGATCTGGCGATTTGATCCGTTGATTATGACTCCATCTATCACGCCTCGTGTCTTGCTTAGCCGTATTTGGAAGATCGGCAATCAGTTGAAAGGATATACTGATAAGCTCGTGTTCAGTTTCGTAGATGTAAAGGCGTATCGTAAGGTACAGAACAATCTTATAAAAGAGACGAATTGCTTTACGAAAGAGGATGTGGAAACCGCTGAGATGAATGCGACGCAACGTCAAGAAACTGTAGAGGGATTGGTGAAGTTGAGGGAAATTTGGGCTTCTACTGGTTGGAATGTGACACTCGCTACTTGTGCCGAGGATATTGACCTTGCGGTTTATGGCATTGAGCATAACCGGTGTATCGACGGTGATTTAATGGAGCGTGTGTTTGGGGAGGATTATGAATTGGTTTATTATCTTCGAACAGGCCAATTACCCGAACCGGATCTTTTTGGTACGTTTCCCGCTTTACCCGACAAACGCAAAGAGCTAAAAGACAAAGGCCAACGGAAAGCCTGTGGTTGCATGATAAGCAAAGATATCGGTAGGTATAACACTTGCTCCCATTTCTGTGTCTATTGTTATGCCAATACAAGTAGGGAATGCGTACAAAAGAATGCGGTACACTATTCGGACGATAGTGAAAGTTTGATTCGAAGTTAAATTTGAAAGCAAGGTCAAATGAAGCGGCGTATTAAATTAAGCCGTCTTTTATAGTAATCGAGACCAATACTATCCTAGAATAGTGTTGTATAACATGCCGGATTTATCTATTTTTGCGCCCAATACGAAAGGTTAAGAATAGGAAGTTTTAGGTATGGCAAAAAAGAAAGGTAAGCCTCAACCCCGGAAAAACAAGAAGAAGCGGGCATCATCATTCATGTCTTCTGTAAAGAAGATGCTTCTTGGCGCTTTTGCGGTAGTTGTTTGTTTTATCGGTGTATTATTCATATATAACTGGTTTTATCCGGTATCCAAGACACGGCCTGTAGAGAAGAAACAGGATCGGGCGGAGACAATAGTCCGTCCGAAGATCTCAGACAAGGGCGGTTCCGGAACATCGGGTAAGAAAGCCGCGCAAGCGACGAAAAACAAGCAAACGACGAACCCAAAGAAAGGGACCTCCGCTTATACTTTTCAAGAGGGAGCTGAGATACCGAGACTAAAGAATAAACAAAAAGAGCAGGTTATAAAGCATGAGGGCTATACGGTTTCTTATAATTCCGATTATAAGATCGCCAATTGGGTAGCCTATGAACTGACCTCGAAAGAGGCGACAAGTAAGAAGAACGAGCGGTCTAATAAGTTCGTCTCGGACCCCATGGTGAAAGGGGCTAGCGCCACGAACGAGGACTATACCCGTTCCGGCTATGACCGAGGACATATGGCGCCTGCCGGCGATATGAAATGGTCCGCCAAGGCCATGCGGGAATCGTTCTACCTAAGTAATATCTGTCCGCAAAAGCCCGGCTTGAACCGAGGTATCTGGAAAGATCTGGAAGAGCAGGCTCGTTTGTGGGCGAAAGAGAATGGTTCTTTGTTGATCGTGACCGGCCCGGTGATCACGGACGACCTGAAACGGTTAGGTAAGAATCGGGTGGGAATCCCAAAGACCTTTTATAAGGTAATCTGTACGATAACGAACGGTAAACCAGAAGGGGTAGGTTTTCTGTTTGATAATAAAGACTATGGAAAGACTCCGTTGAAATCGATGATGATCCCTATCGATAGCGTTGAGAAGGTTACCGGAATTGATTTTTTCCCTTCTTTGCCTGATTCGATAGAAAATCCGATGGAAGCATACGTGAATGATGGTAGTTGGTCTTTTTAAGGCACGTTATGCTCAACAATCTCTAGGCGAGAATGTTTTATATTTACTGTGAAGAAAAAGAAATCATAATTAAATAACAAAATGCAAGTTATCATGAAAGGAAAATTAATCCCTGTGTTTGTTTTGGCAGCATTGGTTTCCTGTAGTCAACCACCCGTTAAGGAGCAAGGTCCTCGTCCAGTTAAATTGGCGGACGTTACTTCTCTGAACATGGTTGAGAAATCATTCAGTGGAGTGGTATCGCCCGATCAATTCAGTGATTTGGCGTTTAAGATGTCCGGCCCGCTGATCTCATTAAACGTGGATGAAGGCCAGAAGGTCCGTACGGGACAGATCGTGGCCGAGATTGATCCGCTGGACTTTAAATGGGAATATGAGGCGAAGAAAGCGTCTTTCCAGACCGCTGAGGCGCAATTGCAACGTGCGAAGAAGTTATTGTCCAAACAAGCTATCTCCAAGCAAGAGTATGAGTCTACGGAAGCCTCTTACTCAAATGCCAAGGCGGCTTTCGAGTATGCGCAAAATACATTGAACCAGACAAAGCTTCGTGCGCCGTTCGATGGATTTATCCAGAAGAAATATGTGGAGAATTACCAGAAGGTACAGGCCGGACAAGGAATCGTTTGCTTGATCAACCCGAATAAGTTACAGGTCGTGTTTACGATGCCGGAGAGTAATATCAATTACTTCTCTTCTCCTTATTCTGTTTATGTGGAATTCGATAATTACAAGGGCGTTCGCTTCAAGGCGAAGGTGAAAGAATACGTGGAAGCCTCTCCGGATGGTTCCGGCGTTCCCGTGTATCTGTATATCGACGATCCGAACTTTAATTTAGAGAAATATAAGGTAGCCGTAGGTTTCTCTTGCCGTGTGATCTTGAACGTGGATAGCGAGAGTTTCACGCAAGGCGCCGTATTGGTTCCGCTAGCCGCTGTCGTGGCTGACGATGCCAATAGCGATAAGTATGTGTTTGTTTATAATGGGCAGTCTCAAAAGGTTGAGCGTCGCAAGATTACCGAGTCTATGCTGATCGGCAAGGATGGCGTGATCGTAACGGATGGCTTGCGACCCGGCGAACAGGTTGTCTCAGCCGGAGCCACTCGTTTGGTGGATGGACAACAGGTAAAAGTATTAACAGATTAAGAGATAAACAATGAATATTCCAAAATATTCCTTAGAGAATCAGAAGATTATATACTTTTTCCTAGCGGTCATGCTGATAGGAGGTATATATTCTTTCTTTAAATTGCCGAAGAAGGAAGATTCTCCCTTCGTAATCAAGCAAGCGGTTTTGGTTACCCAATATCCGGGAGCGACACCTCAGGAGGTGGAGAAGCTGGTGACTGAGCCGATCGAACGGGAGATTCAGGCTATGTCGGATGTGTTCCAGATCAAATCTGAGTCTTATTTCGGTATGTCCAAGATTTCTATTGAGTTGCAGCCTACCTTGTCTCCGGATTATATGCCGGTCAAGTGGGACGAGTTGCGTCGTAAGGTGGCGAATATACAGCCCCGCCTTCCGTCTGGCGCCTCCTCGATATCCGTTAGTGATGACTTCGGTGACGTATTCGGAATTTATTATGCCTTGACGGCCGATGAGGGATATACTTACGACGACCTGCGTAATTGGGCGCAAAAGATCAAGACGGAGCTATCTCCTGTACCGGGTGTACAGAAGGTCTACCTATTCGGTGAACAGACACAAGTTGTCAACGTAAAGATCTCTATCCCGAAACTGGCTAACCTAGGTATCGACCCGAACGCTATCCAGCAGGTGATGCAAACGCAGAACTTGTTGGTGAATACGGGAGATATCAATACAGGTAATTATCAATTGCGTTTGCGTGCGGAAGGTACGTATAAGGATATACAAGATATCCGGGACCAATTGATCGTGACGAAAAGTGGCGGTGAGGTTCGTTTGGGAGATATCGCTACGGTAGAGCGTGGTTATATGGACCCTCCCTCGAACCTGATGCGTGTGGACGGTAAGCGTGCCATCGGTATCGGTGTCGCTACCGGTTCGAAAGACGATGTGGTTGCCGTGGGTAACGCCGTGGCGGATCATTTAGCGGAGATGGAGCAGCTGTTCCCGGTGGGTATGGACCTGAAAACGATCTATCCGGAGAACAAGATCGCGGATGAGGCGAACAACGGTTTTATCTTGAACTTGATCGAGTCGTTGTTGATCGTTATCGTGATTATCTTTATCGTGATGGGGTCTCGTGCCGGTATGTTGGTCGGTAGTTCGTTGTTGTTCTCGGTAGGTGGTACCTTATTGATCATGTTGATCTGGGGTGTCGGCTTGAACCGAACCTCGTTGGCGGCCTTTATTATCGCTATGGGTATGTTGGTGGATAACGCTATCGTGGTGACGGATAATGCCCAAGTCGGTATCAAGCGGGGACTTTCCCGTTATCAGGCGTTGATCGATGGCGCGACGAAACCGCAGTGGGCGTTGTTGGGCGCTACCTTTATCGCCGTATGTTCTTTCTTGCCGATGTACTTGGCACCGGCATCCGTGGCCGAGATCGTGAAACCGTTGTTTATCGTATTGGCGGTATCCTTGGGATTAAGCTGGGTCTTGGCCTTGACGCAAACGACTACCTTCGGTAATTTTATCTTGAAAGAGGCGAAACCGGGTGAGAGCAAAGATCCGTACGATACGAAGCTGTATCATAAATTTGAGTCGGTATTGGGCCGTTTGATCAAGCGTAGATATGTAACGATCTCTACCGTGGTAGCTACGTTATTCCTTTCCTTGTTCGTGATGAGCATCATGCCGCAGAGTTTCTTCCCGATCATGAGCAAGCCTTATTTCCGTGCGGACTTGATCTTCCCGGAAGGATATAGCATCTACGACGTGGAGACGAACGTGAAGAAGATAGAGGAGGAATATCTCAGCAAGAATGAGAATATCAAATCATACTCGTTTACCTTGGGAGGTTCGCCGGTGCGTTATTACTTGGCCAGTTCTTCTATCGGTCCGAAGCCAAACTTCGCCAATGTGTTGATCGAGACACAAGATCCGGAGGATGCGCAAGCGGAAGAGGGTAAGTTCTACGATTATATGGTCGCTAACTATCCGAATATATTGACCCGTTCGGCTTTGTTCGCCTTGTCTCCGGTTCCGGATGCGGCGATCGAGATCGGTTTTATCGGCGATAACGTAGATACGTTGGTTGCCTTGACGCAAAGGGCGCAGGAGATCGCCCGGAATTATGATCAGGTGATGGAGGTTCGCAATAGTTGGGGTAACAAGGTTCCGGTATGGAAGCCGCTATATTCCCAAGAGAAAGGTTTGCGTCTAGGTATTACCCGTCAACAGGTGGCTTATTCCTTGCGTTCGGCTACGAATGGCGTACCTTTGGGTGAGTATCGTGAGGGTGACGTGTTTATGCCGATCTTACTGAAAGATGCGGATAAGGATTCTATCAGTCTGAATGATATAAAGACTTTGCCGGTTTATAGCGCTAAAGGCCGTTCAGTAAAAGTGGAGCAGGTGATCGATGATTTCTCGCTGGATTATGAGTTTAACGTAGTGAGACGATTCAACCGTGAGCCGTGTATGCTTATGCAGTGTGAGCCGAAGCGTGGCGCCAATACGATGGCTGCTTTCAGTCATTTGTGGAAAGAGGTACAGGAGAAGATTCAGGTGCCGGAAGGATATAAGATGACGTATTTCGGTGAGCAATCCGAGCAAGATAAAGGTAATAAGGCGATCGCCGCTAATATCCCGTTGATGTTCGGTTTGATTTATGTCACCTTGTTATTCTTATTCCCGAAATATTACCGGAAACCGGTATTGATCATGGCGATGCTGCCGTTGATCTTCATTGGTGTGGTATTGGGATTGTTGGTGTTCGGTAAGTCTCTCGACTTCTTTGCTATGCTGGGTCTGTTGGGCTTGATCGGTATGAATATCAAGAATGCGATCGTACTGGTGGACGAGATCGGTTTACAATTGAATGCGGGCTTGTCTCCGGTGAATGCCGTGATAGAGGCAACGAAAACCCGTATCGTTCCGGTGACGATGGCTTCCGGTACGACGATCTTAGGTATGTTGCCGTTGTTGGGTGACGCTATGTTCGCCGGTATGGCGGCTACCATCATGGGTGGTCTGTTCGTATCTACGATCTTGACGATCTTCGTGCTTCCGGTTACTTATTGTGTTTTCTTTAAGATTAAATCAGAGTAAAAGGTATGAGAAATAAAATAATCATAGGTTGTTTATTGTTGGGTGCCTTGTCCGCTAAAGCGCAAGACACCCGGCTATCGGCTGTGGAATATAAGGAACGGGTCCTTGAATACAGCCGTCAGATCAAGCAAAGCTCTGAGGAGCGTATCGCTATGCAGCATGCGATCAAGGCCGCTAAGACCGGTTTCTTCCCTTCGGTGGACTTCTCCGGCAGTTATCAGTATCGTATCAATAAATATGATTTGGATTTCGGACCGGGCATGTCCGTAGAGATGGACCATAATACGTATAGCCTAGGCGCTACGGTGAGCCAGCCCATCTATGCCGGCGGACAGATCTATAATAACTATAAGGCAGCTCAGGTACAAGGCAAGATCACCGAGCAAGCGGAAGAATTGACAACGGATAATATCGTTTATTCCGCCGATTTGAACTATTGGACGGCCGCCGCACGTAAAGGTATGTACGATGTGATGTGCCAGTATGTAGACATTGTCGGGGAGTTGGCGAACGTGTTGACGATCCGTTTCAATGACGGCCAGATCAGTAAGACCGATTTATTGCAAGTGGAGTCCCGCTTGAAAGAAGCGGAATTGAATAAAAGCTCGGCTTATAAGGAATATCAGATCGCGTTACAGAACTTGAACTCATTGATGGGTGTATCTCCGTTAGACCCGATCGAGGTGGAAGATTCCATTACGACCTATCTGGCCTTGCCGTTGCAAGTAGGAGAGGATGTAGCTCTTCGGAATCGTCCGGACTACGCTATTTCCGAGTTGAACATAGAGTATCAAAAGAGACAGATCAATTTGTCGAAGGCGAAATATAACCCGTCTTTGGCGATCGGTTTTCAAGGTACTTGGGGTACGCCGATGTTGAACGTGAAAGGTTCGGACCAGTTGTGGACTCCGGCCGTCTTCGCTTCCTTGAAGATACCTTTGTTCCGTTGGGGAGCCCGTTTCAAGGAGGTAAATTCCCAGAAGGCCATCCTTCGTAGTAAGGAATACGCCTTGGACAATACGCGTGATAAGATCGCTCAAGAGGTAGCGAACGCATGGACAAGCCTAACCGAGTATACGAAACAAATTACCGTTGCGGAAGAGGCTTGTAAGATTGCCGAGGAGAACCTTGATTTGAATACCTTCAGCTACAACGAGGGTAAACTACCGATCTTGGATGTGCTCTCCGCCCAATTGTCATGGATTCAGTCTTACAGTAGCTTGATCCAGACTTGGTATCAGCAAAAGGCTTCTTTAGCCCAATATAACAAGGCTATAGGTATTCGCCGTTTGCAGTAAAAGAAACATATTTATACTTAGAAGACAAGGTCCCTTATTTTGGAAACGAGATAAGGGACCTTCTTTATGAAATAAAACGTCCTTTATTCCGTTAGGTAAACTGAAGATTGCTACATTTGCATACAATCTTGTCTGTTTGGGATACTCGTCGGAATCCGGACTTTTTAAGTAGAATGATGAAATAATAAGATGTATACAAAGTTACTAGATAAACAAACAAAACTTGCCCTAATCGGACTAGGATATGTCGGGCTTCCTATCGCGATAGAATTCGCTAAACATGTTTCCGTTATCGGATTTGATATCAACGAGGATCGCTTGGACAAGCTTCGGAACGGTATAGATCCGTGTGGTGAGCTTTCCTCTGAGGTATTTGAACATAAGGACATCACATTTACTTCTTCTATAGAGAAGCTAAGGGAGGCTTCTTTTTACGTGATAGCTGTTCCTACCCCGATAGACAGCCATAACGAGCCGGATCTATCCCCTTTGTTGGGTGCGACTCGCACGGTAGGCAAAGTCCTTAAACGAGGCGATTATGTAGTATACGAATCTACCGTATATCCGGGATGTACGGAAGAGGATTGCATCCCGATCTTGGAGGAGGTTTCAGGGTTGAGAGTAGGAGAGGACTTTAAGGTTGGATATTCACCGGAACGAATCAATCCGGGTGATAAGGTACATACCTTGGTAAATACCGTGAAGATCGTTTCCGGCTGCGATGCCGAAGCTTTGGAAACGATATCGGAAGTCTATAAGCTGGTCGTTCAAGCGGGGGTGCACCGTGCGCCTAGTATCAAGGTAGCCGAAGCCGCCAAGATTATCGAGAATACCCAGCGTGATGTGAATATAGCCCTTATGAACGAGCTTTCCATTATTTTCGATCGAATGGGGGTAAATACGTTTGATGTCTTGAAAGCCGCCGGAACGAAATGGAATTTCCTGCCTTTCTCTCCCGGATTGGTAGGTGGGCATTGTATAGGGGTAGATCCTTACTATCTGGTGCATAAAGCCAAAGAATTGCAATATCACACGAAGATGATCAACTCTGGTCGCTACGTGAACGATTCCATGGGACGGTATATCGGAAAGAAGGTCGTGAAAAAGATTATCTCGCAGGGGAAAAATATCCTAGGAGCGCATGTGTTGGTGATGGGTATGACTTTTAAGGAAAACGTATCGGATATACGTAACTCGAAAGTAGCCGATATTATCAATGAGTTTAAGGACTTCGGAGCCGAGGTCGATGTGATGGATCCGTTCGCTTCCCCTTTGGAAGTATTGCAAGAGTACGGTATCCGGTTAGTAGAGAGGCCCGGGAAGAAATATGACGCGGTAGTGGTAGCTGTCGCTCATACGACTTATTTGAAGCTGGATGAGTCCTACTTCATGTCGATCACGAACGAACATGCCGTGTTGGCGGACGTGAAAGGAGTCTATCGAGGTAGCATCCATCAGATGATCTATTGGAGTCTGTAATTGTTAAAAAGTAACACAAGCTGCAAAGAAATTTCGATAAACTTAAAAAAATGTGTTGTACAATATCTTTTTTTATTTGCTCAATTATATTAATTAGCCCATCTTTGCATGCAGATAACCTAAACAATCTTTTTGCCTTAAAGACTAATACCTATTAAAAACCTATAAAGAGAGCCTTTGCGAAAAGGCTCTCTTTATGATTTTCAAGGGATTAGTAGTTCGTTTCCTCTATCTTTGAGGTGATTCTGCTAATAGCCTCATTCAGTTTGTCTTCGGGTAATATTACGTTAAAATCTCCCCAGAAACCCTCGTCGTAGTTGAAGTGAGTATCCGAGAAAACCGTGCGGGTGGGAAGGGATTCAATGCGTGAGAAGCGGTTCACATTGGCTGTATCTATCTTACAGGTAACCATTTCGAACCAAGTATGTAAAATATTTGTGTTAAAAAGTTGTCTTCTTTTTTTAATTTTAAAATGCAGATCTCCCCGGATATGGTTAATGTAGTAGGTGCCATTCCATTGCTTGTAAGATACCGTATAGGCTACTTTCTGGGGCGTGATCCGTAAATTCCGGCTTTTTCTCTCGACGAACATGCCGGCCGCTTGCTCGATATATTGGGGATTGACCTCAAAGTTCACCCTTAATAAGGCATTATTTTCCATGTCGATATATATCTGTCCCCGATAAAGCGGTTCATTGATACTCTTTCGTTGCTCGAAAGAGATGACGTTAGCAAGTCGATCATCCACTACCGTGATGTCGGTATGGGCGTATGTATAGGGTGAATCCGGGCTAGGATCCAGAAACTCCGGTAACTGTTTCATCAAGTCCAAGACAAGGCAGGAGTAGATACCCGACTTCATTTTTGTGATCAATGTGTCCTTTTCCTGCTCGTTACTGATGCGGCGCATCTTTAGTAGTTTCACTTGATCGGCCAAGGCATTGCTGTGGTAAGATGCCTTATATACCTTAAAAACAGCCTCGGTCAGTCCTACGAGTCCTTTTTTACGTTCAACGCCTTCTCTGTAAAATGTGGTAAGGTAAATCGGGTGCTGGGAATAATTGCTTCTTCTCTCGTCCAGCATCTCCTGTAATAAGCGTTTCGGATTGGTTAGACGCACGATAACTTCTTGGATGGAGATTACTTTAGGCTCTAGGGATAAGACGGTATGTTTATCTATTAACTCCCGACTATCTATCTCTTGGGGAAGATAGCCGATATGAGAGAAACGTACCTTGGATAACCGGAGTGAGTCCGGTAATTTCAATCGGAACTCTCCATTCTGGTTGGTGATGGTGCCGATAGCGGCCTCGCCGATTCCTACCGATCCGAATGCGATTGGCTCATGGGTATATTGATCCTGTAAAGAACCTTCTATCGAGAAATAGGTTTGTATGGGATCGGGAGTTACGGATACACTTTTGGGAGCGGAGAGACTCTCTGGCAGATAAAGCAAGAGATGGTTCTCTATCGCACGGATCGCCAGATTTTTATTACCAGTAATAGCGTATATAGCTTCTTGTATCGTATAATCTCCACCTTTTATCGATGTTGTTTGTTCATTATCGATAATCTTACTGTCGTATATAAAAAGATAGCCGGAACGTTCCGTGACGAGTCCCAGCAATTGGTAGATATTTCCTTTTGATTTAGGCAATCGTATGACCTGTCCCAGTACGTTACCATTCTGGGCATTCATAGGGATGAGAGCTACGAGTAACAGCAACCATCCTACGATCAGCTGTCTCAAGGTTCGGAAATCATCCATATATTATTTTGTTGCGTACATTTTAGTTTTAACGCCGCGCAGATCAGTTCAGCCATCGTTGCGGGTGAGTTATTATAGAAACTAACGGTCAGCCGTCTATTCTCTAAATCAGCCGTTGTCTTCAATGGCATCATCGGATACTCCAGATTAATTACATGCAAGATATCTCCTAAGCGCTCATCCTTAAACTGGATACGGCGGGTGTAATCGGAAAATTGTTCGTTATCTTGAGTCGGAGCTACTTGTAAACGGTTGGAGAATAAGGATACGGTTTGACCGGCCTTTACCAGCGTTTGTTCTCCGTTCTTCTTGAGTGTCACTTTCACTAATCCCCGGCGAACGGCCAATTCAAAGGCGCTTTTATCCGAGCTTTTGATATTGAATGAGGTTCCCAATACCTCGATCCGGGCCTGCTCTGTCTCGATTAGGAAAGGACGTTCCTTATTCCCGCTTACATCAAAAAGGGCGTTTCCTAATAGAGACACCTCTCTTTTTTCTCTTTGGAAATGTTCCGGATAGCTTAACTGGCTGTTATCGGCCAGATAAACGATAGACCCGTCTTCCAAAGTCGTGACCAAGGTGGTGGAAGCCTCGTTATTATGCAGGGTGAGCAGAGTGGTCTCCGGTGTCCGTTCTTGTCCAAGGAAAATAGCTGTAGCTACCGATACGCAAAGTATAATGATAGCGGCGGCCCATTTCATGAGTCCGATCCGGTATGGGATTTGTGTACCGGAAATTGGCTTATCCAGCAGCCCGTCTTGCTCCAAGCGAGTGTATAATTGTGCCCATGCTTGGTCTGTCTTCGATTTATTTTTTTCTATTTGATTCATAACTGTTAGGTATAATTCTCGATTTCTTTTCTTAGTGTTTGTAGTGCCTTGGTCATTTCCGCTTCTACTGTCTTTATGGACAATGAGAGGCTGGAGGCTATCTCCGCGTATTTCATTCCTTCGAAACGGTGCATCCGAAAGATCCGGAGGCGGCGTTCGGGCAATTTACCTAATGCCCGGTTGACCAAGGATTGCAATTCTTTGTACTCAAGTTGATCTTGCGGGGTATACGATTCGGATTCCGGATTCTCTCTGGCTAAAACCGTATTCCGGTATCGGTATCGTACTTCCCGATGCTCCAGATATTGTAAGGACCGGTTCCGGGTAGCTCCATAAAGGTAGTTCTTGATGGAACGTAAGATTGGAAGAGATTCTCTTTCTTTCCAGAATACATAAAACAAGTCCTGAACGATCTCCTCCGCAACTTCCTGCTCTCCTGTTATACTGGTCGCGTACAGGCAAAGAGGGGTATAATAAAGCCTGAAAATACTTTCGAATGCTTTAATATCCCCTTCCTTGATCTTTTTGAGTACGAACAAATCCATAATAATTTGGTTTCAACAGATAATTGATAATGGACAAAGATAATGATTTGTCCATATCATTGTCGATAGTATATTTACACGGTCAATTTTTATGTTGCTTCTTTAATTTATATACCGCATTCTCCAAAGACTCGGTAGGCTCGATAATGTTGTAAGCTCCCCAGAAGTTCTCGTCGGCGAAGTCCGATACCTTGTCGGATAGAGACTGATCCGCTTTAAAAGACATCCGGTAGGGGATGGAGTTATTTTGTTCTTTACCATCGGTAACGACCATCTCGGATACGATCGTGTAGTTGGTAGAGAAAAGTTTTCGTTTCCAGTCGCATTTAAAGCGAACCTCATTGCGGATATAACTCAGATAGCTCATGCCGTCACGTTCTTTGTAAGTTACGAGGAAAGCTACCTCCACGGGTTTAAATCGCAAGCCAAAAGGCTTTTTGCGGAGGATGGCCTCGGTAGCCTTATTCCGGTCATCCATGCTGAGGGCGAATTCCGCACGGCTGAAGGAAAGCCGTTCCTTATCGATATATAATTTGCCGTAATATAAAGCGTAAGGCAAGATCGCTTGAGGTTGGAAACTGATTACGTAATGCGGTCGGTCGTTTAACATCACGCTTTCTTCCATACGGAAGGCGTAATAAGGTAAGATATTCGGGTCGAGCAATAAATCCGGATTCTTCACTACATCCACGTAAACGGATAGGTTAGGGCCTCCCAATAATTTCACGGCTAATGTGTCGCTAGCCTTCTCGCTCAATAATTTACGTCCTTTATAGATCTGTACCCGATCCCGTTCCACGTTCCTGTCCTTATAGGGAGTTTTGTAAACATCGATAACCGCTTCCGAGATATTGATGTAACGACGGCCTTTTTGTGCGGTCTCCCGGTAGAACCCGGTAAGCATGCTACCTGTGGCGATGTAATTCTTATTTACTTTCTCAATCGCCTCCTCTACGATATATCGAGGATCTCCGGCCCGGATAATGACTTCGCTAAGCGTATTCATGTTCGGTTCGAGTAATACCGTACATTCTAATATGTCCTTATCGTTCACGGGGATCAAGCCATTCAAATATCCGATATGCGATACTTCTACTTGTCTGGCATGGAGGCCGTTTTTCACTTTGATAGAGAACTCACCGTCATTATTGGTGATCGTTCCCACGTTGGTTCCCGGAATAGAGATATTTACGTATTCCAGTTTTTTTCGTGTTTGCTTGTCTTTTACTACACCGCTGACAGTGATAAACTCATCGTCTGCGCTATCCTGTGCCTTTATAGAGGTTACACCGCAAGCCAACAGTATCATCAGGATAAATCCCATAGTTTGTTTACAGAGCGCTTTCATATTTGTATTGTTTTAATGGTAAATAATCACTTTGTACTTATATGATCGCCCAGGAAAGAAATACCCTATGGGATTTATCGAAAAAATCACACAACCTTTTGTCCGGGCTGCAAAGTCAACATTTCTTTAGGTACCGCTTTCTTGATGCTCTCTATTAAAATACCCGCTACGGTATGCCGGATAAAATCTTTACGGGTGACAAAGACGATCTCCCGTGTCGGCTTGGGAATGGCGAACGGACGTACCAATTCTTTCTGCTCTTTACTTAATTGCAGGGTAGCCAATTCCGGGATGAACGTAATACCGTTACCGCTTTCCACCATACGCATAAATGTCTCTAGGCTACCTAAACGGTAAGCGGCTTGGCGAACCTTTACCTTTTCCATCTGGCAGAAACGCATCAGCTGGTCACGAAAGCAATGTCCCTCGTCCAGCAGCCACAACCGCTCGTCGTTGATATCGGCGGTACGGATCAAATCCTTTTTGAAGATAGATTCATTATGAGCCACGTATCCGAAGAATTGCTCATAATATAATATGTCTCCTTGTAAATAGGATTCTGTGGGTTGGTTCGCTATGATAGCGGCATCGATTTCCCCGTTTTGCAGGGCGGCCATAGTGGGAGCGGTTTTCATTTCCAGCATACGGATGTCAAGATCCGTATGCTTTTCCGATAATTGCTGGAAAAAGCGAGGTAGCAAATAAGGGGCGATAGTCGGTAGCACCGCTAAGCGGAACGTACCTTTCAATGACTGTTCCTCCTCGTTCACGATATCTTTGATAAGGGAAGCTTGATAGAGGACATTTCTCGCTTGCTCAATAACCTTACGTCCGGCAGGTGTGGGGCGAACGGGCTGCAGGTTTCGATCGAACAATTTAATACCTAGTTCGTCTTCCAGCTTTTGGATCATCATACTCAATGTCGGTTGTGTCACCCTACAATGCTCTGCAGCCTTTGCGAAATGACGATAAGTATCCACCGCTAGGATATATTCGAGTTGCTGTATATTCATAGTACTTAATTTTACAAGCGTTAGAAATTAATGAAGACAAACTTACGGAAAAACGCTGGAATAATCGAATAAAAGTGGAAGAATAAAGCAACTTAATTTGAGTATTAGGCATTTAGGGGGAAATCGGGGAAGTTGGGTGAAAAGCCAAAATACATTTGCTTATCATGGAACAGACGAATGGGCTAACTGGATGATAGATTTACACAGAAAAAATATGTAACTTTGGAGAGTAATTTACAAATGGTTTACAGTCGTATATATAATGAGCTAAAAATTAATTGATTAAAGTATATGTCAGACAGTATCGTCATTATTCCTACATACAACGAGAAGGAGAATATTGAGAATATCATTCGTGCCGTGTTCGGGCTGGAGAAAGTGTTTCATATCTTGGTGATCGATGATGGCTCTCCGGATGGGACGGCGGCTATCGTGAAGGGCTTGCAGAAGGAGTTCCCGGAGCGTCTTTTTATCGTGGAGCGTAAGGGGAAGCTGGGATTGGGTACCGCTTATATCCGGGGTTTTAAATGGGCTATCGAGCATAAATATGATTTTATTTTCGAGATGGACGCCGATTTCAGTCATAATCCCAATGACCTGCCGAAGCTATACGCCGCTTGTACCGGGCAGGGTGCCGACGTAGCCATCGGGTCGAGGTATTGTAACGGGGTGAATGTGGTGAACTGGCCGTTGGGCCGTGTGTTGATGTCTTATTTCGCCTCGGTGTATGTCCGTATCGTCACGGGTATGAAGATACAGGATACGACGGCGGGTTTTAAATGTTACCGCCGTGAGGTGCTGGAGACGATCGATCTGGACCGTGTCCATTTCAAGGGATACGCCTTTCAGGTGGAGATGAAGTTTACGGCTTATAAGTGCGGCTTCAAGCTCGTGGAGGTGCCGATCATCTTTATCAACCGTGCCTTGGGTGTCTCCAAGATGAACTCTTCGATATTCGGGGAGGCTTTATTCGGCGTCCTTCAATTGAAATGGTGGAGTTTCTTCAGGAAGTATCCGAGGAAACATGCGAGCCATGCCTAATGAAAACAGAGTTTGACAATTTATAATAGGATAAGAAAGATGAATAAAATATTAATCCAAAATCCGAGAATCATCAACGAGGGCCGTTCTTTTATCGGCTCGGTGTTGGTGGAGGGGGATAAGATCGCGGCGGTGTTCGAGGGAGAGGTTCCCGGGAACGTGCGTGCCGAGGCGAACCAAGTGATCGACGCTACGGGGAAATGGTTGATACCGGGCGTCATCGATGATCAGGTGCATTTCCGGGACCCCGGGCTTACCCATAAGGGGGATATCGGGACCGAGAGCCGTGCGGCCGTGGCCGGTGGCGTGACGACCTTCATGGACATGCCGAACACGAAGCCACAGACCACGACGATCGCCGATCTGGAATGGAAATTCAACCGTGCCGCCGAGGTCTCCCGTGCGAATTATTCCTTCTTCTTCGGTGGGACAAACGATAATATGGACGAGATCCGCAGGCTGGATCGTAGCCGTGTGCCGGGACTGAAACTCTTCCTCGGCTCGTCTACGGGAAATATGCTGGTGGACAAGAAAGACTCGTTGGAGCGTATCTTCGGCGAGGCCGGTATGCTGATCGCCATCCATGCGGAGAAAGAGGAGGTGATCCGGCGTAATATCCAGTATTACACGAACCTGCATGGCGAGGATCTGGATATCTCTTTCCATAGCAAGATCCGTAGCGAGGAGGCCTGCTACCAATGCTCGGCCGAGGCGGTTGAACTGGCTACCCGCTTGGATTCCCGTTTGCATATCCTGCATCTCTCCACGGAGAAGGAATTATCGTTGCTCAGTAACCATCTTCCCTTGAGCGAGAAAAAGATAACCGGCGAGGTCTGCGTGCACCATCTGTGGTTTCATGACGGCGACTACGCCCAATTCGGTAATCGTATCAAGTGGAATCCTTCTATCAAGACGATCGAGGATCGCGCGGCGCTGCGTGAGGCGGTCAATAACAATACGATCGATATCGTGGCTACCGACCATGCCCCGCATCTACCGGAGGAGAAGCAAGGCTCTTGCTTGAAGGCGGCTTCCGGAGGACCGCTTATCCAGCACTCCTTGATCACGATGTTGGAGCTGGCGATGGAAGGCCGTTTCACGTACGAGAAGGTGGTCGAGAAGATGGCGCATATGCCGGCGGAGCTGTTTCGTATCGATAGGAGGGGATACATCCGTCCCGGATACTACGCCGATATCGTATTGATCGATCCGGAGCAGACTTGGACGGTATCGAAGGAGAATATCTTGTACAAATGCGGCTGGTCTCCTTTCGAGGGCTATACGTTCCACCATGGCGTATGGAAGACTTTCGTGAATGGCGAGTTGGCCTATGGCGATGGAGAGGTGAATGACGCCGTGAGAGGTAAAGAAGTCCGTTATCTATAGCAGTAGAGACGGGGCATGCCCCCGTCTCATCCTATCTATTGGATATCGATCAATTTATGGGTTTGCAGACTTAGTCTCCACCGGGGATGCCGGAGGATGTAATCCACTACCTCTTTCGTATTTTGGCAGGAGCAGGGTTGCAGGAAATGGTACCGTGCGGGGATTTCGGCGTATGCGGACAGGTCTTGCCCGGTATAAACCACCTTTATCTCGTCGACTCTTTCCAATACCACCGGGGCGTTCTCCTTGGGCGAGCAAGTCACCCAGTCGATGCCGTCGGGCAAGGGGCGTGTGCCGTTGGTCTCGATACAGATCTGTTTCCCCGCCTCACGTAAGCGGGATATAAGCGCCTTGTCGATCCACAGGCTAGGTTCTCCTCCCGTCAGGATTACCATCCGTGCGGGAAAGGAAGATACCTTCTCCACGATCTCCTCGTCCGTCATCATTACGCCCTCCTCGTGGCGGGTGTCGCAGAAGCTACATCTCAGGTTGCAACCGGAGAAGCGGACGAATACGGCGGGAGTCCCCGTATGGAACCCTTCGCCTTGCAAGCTGTAGAATATCTCGTTAATCTTCCTCATAGATCGCCGTGTTACCCTCAGACTCTTTTACCTCTACCTTGAAACAAGACGGGATCTGCTCGTATACCCAAAAGGCTATGTTCTCCGCCGTCGGGTTGAAAGGTAAGATATCGTTCAAGTTCTGGTGGTCCAACAGGGATTTCACCGATCTCTTGATATGACTGAAATCGACTACCATGCCATCGGCGTTTAATTCCTTGGAGCGGCAATAAACCGTGATCATCCAATTGTGACCATGTAGATTCTCACATTTGCTGGGGTAGGACAATCTCAAGCTATGGGAAGCGGAGATCTCCATACGTTTAATTACGGTATACATACGATAATAATGTTTATACGATAAATAATAATGTACCTAATGTCACCTCGGCACACAAAAAAATCCCGGATATTAATCCGGGATGCAAATATACGAAATATTTAGTTTGTTTGTACGACACTTGTCTACGATCGGTAGAGACAGGCGGTACGTCGATCGGCTATGCCTCTTGGTTCAGCGCCTTCATCGAGAACAGGAAGGTCGTTCCTTTGCCCTCGCCCTCGGACTCGAACCAAAGCTTTCCTCCATGAAGCTCCACGAAGTCCTTGCAAAGCATCAATCCCAGACCGGAGCCTTTCTCGTTCTTCGTCCCGTAGGTCGTGAAATGCGAGTCTTGTTTCAAGAGCTTGTCTTGATCCTCTTTCTTGATGCCCTTGCCGGTATCTTTCACGCTAACGGTTACGAAATCCCCCTCGGAGCGTGAGGATAAGGTGATCGTGCCCCCCTCGAAACTAAACTTCATGGCGTTAGAGATCAGGTTACGGATAATCGTCTTGAGCATATCGATATCGACCAAGCCTACCAGCTCTTTATCCAGATTTTCTAGGATAATCTTCACGCCTTTTTGCGCCGCCATCGGGATATACATCTCGGCGGTACTGTCGATGATACTGTTTATGTCGGTCTGTTGCTTATATACGTGCTGCTTGTTCAAGCGGTTCTTGGCCCATTTCAGCAGGTTGTCCAGCAAGAGGAAGATCTCCTCGGAGGTCTTGTTCATCATCTGGATCATCTCGTACACCTCGTCGCCTACCCGCTCCTTGTCCACCATCATCAAGATGGCGTTATTCATCATTTTCAACGAGCCTAGCGGGGAACGCAGGTCATGGGCGATAACGGAGTATAGCGTATCCCTAGACTCGATCGTGTTCTCCAGCTCGGCCTTGATGCGCTTGATGCTGTAAAGCTCGTAGCGGTGGGCCACCCTCTTCACCAGCTCCTCACGTTGGAAAGGCTTTGTGACGTATTCGGTGGCGCCCAATTGGTAACCTTTCACGATGCTTTGCATATCGCTTAGGGCGGACATGATAATCACGGGTATATCCGTAGTCTCGGGATTGCTTTTCAGATGCTGGAGGACCTCATATCCGTCCATCTCAGGCATCATGATATCGAGTAATATCAGATTTGGGTGTTTCTCGTTAGCTATGCGTAGCGCTTTTGTCCCGCTGTCGCAAGTCAAAAGCGTATATCCCTCTTTCTTCAGTATGGCTTGTACTAGCATGACGTTTGTAGGGACATCATCTACGATAAGAACTTTATACTCTGAGGCCAATTTATCCATTGTATCTAAATTGTGTTCTAGTTTTCTTGATATTCAAATAGTATCAATAGCGCAAAAGTATTAATTAAAGTCGACATATAACGACTATTTATCCATCTATTTTTTTATTTTTTTATCCCGCGCCTCGTTTGGCTTTTTCCCAAGCGCCTGTGCCTTTATGCTTAGCGAGATAGCTATATCCTCGTATGACATTGATATTCATGAATAAAAAGTAATAAGGAATGAATAATAGCTTGTTCCGGATGTTCCGTTTTTCCATTTTATACCCCAAGTATCCCAGCAGGTAAAACGCTAATTGCAGGGCAAGGATGACCGTGTAAAGGGTATGCCCGGTACAGGCAAGGAGCAGGTTGAGGGGCAGGAGGGCGAAGAGCACGACCGGCGTCAGCGTCCAGCGCAGTACCCGGTGGCTGATGTATTGGAAGCTCAGTATCCCGTACCGGAAGATATTCAATAATCCCCGTAGCCGCCATACCGATTGCAATCCTCCGGCCGATATGCGTACTTTACGTTTCTCCTCCTCCCGCATGTTCAGGGAGGCGCTCTCGAGGGCGTACGCCTCTTTGCTGTAGGCGATCTTGTAGCCTCTCATCGCTATGCGCAGGGAGAGGATGAAATCGTCCAGCAGGGTATCCGGGGGCATCTGCTCGAAGAGGGAGGTACGGATGGCGAAGAGCTCGCCTGCCGCTCCGACGGCGGAGTATAGGCGGTAGTCCAGTCGCTTGAGGGCGGACTCGTATTTCCAGTATATGCCTTCTCCGGCGGTGGCTCCTTGCTCGGCTTGTATCTCTACCCGTTTCTCTCCGGCCACGCAGCCTACCCGTGGGTCGCTGAACTGGCGTATGATCTCCTTGATGGCGCCCTTGTTCAGCATCGTGTTGGCGTCGGTGAAGATGACGTAGGGGGTATTGACGTAGGGGAGGGCTCGGTTCAAGGCGGCGGTCTTTCCTTGTCGCCGCGGTTGGTACAGTACGGTGACCTCCGGGTACTCTTTCAGTCTTTCATTCGTGTTGTCATTGCTTCCATCGGTGATCCAGACCAGTCTCAGCTTATCCGCCGGATAATCCAGTTGTCTGCAATTCACCATCTTGCTCGCCACGATCGCCTCCTCGTTGTAGGCGGCTATCAGCAACGTGGCCTCCGGTAGTGTCTCGGGAAGGCGGGGGAGCCGGGGTTTAACGAACAGCTCCTTGATCTTTACCATAAGGTATAATACGATCCCATACCCCAGATAGGTATAGAAAACGATCCCGATCCCGATCCAGAAGAGGATCTCAATGACTTGACAGCTCTTTTCCATAAAATCTATTTAATTGAAGTGAAACCATTTTTGAAGTATATCCTTGATTTTAAATTTGATGGCTAAATTCACCAAATTGATTTTTATAGTTATAGGTAAACTGTAAAAAATGTATATAGCAAGAAAACGAAGGTAAGAGGTACTACAGATAATTCGGTTAGGTAGTTGGAAATTTCGAGTTAATAAAGAGCATGCGAGTTTTTTCCTTTCTTGTTTTTCCATTTTGTTATCTACGCATAATATTCTGTAGGCATGATATAGGCCCATGAACATGGTATCGAAGAGCAAACAGGGATAAATTGAGTGTGCTCTTAAGTGGGCTATATAGGCTCTTTTTGTTTTTTCTATTTCTGCGTAGCTGATACTTAATTTCATCGAATACCCTTGTGTCTTGATCTTTGAGGTTGTGGATTCTGGATTTATAGTATAATACAAGGTTTGATCGGATATTAATTGGCAAGACTTTGCGGATATAATAACTTGATATGTGAACCAGCAATCCTCTACCAGTTGATGAGGTATACACTGTATATTATGGGATTTTAAAAAGTTTAAATTATAAAGTTTGTTCCAGCTCATTACATATATATCATTGTTTTGTGCATATCGATATTGTGCGACTGGTAAATCATCTCCTTGGATTAAAATCGGGCTATACGTATAAGTAGGGTAGGTCTTTCCTGAGAGATCTTTCTTCATGTGTGATGCTGCGATGAAATCAACAGGATGTTCTTGCATTTTATGTACGAGAATTTCTATGCATGTAGGGATGATCTCATCGTCACTATCCATAAAAAACAGATACTCGCCTTGCGCATTATCGATGGCAGTATTTCTTGTAGCCCCAAGGCCAATATTATACGGATGCTCGATGATACGGACATCCTTTCCTCTTGGATGATCTTTAATAATTCTATGGACAATGTCCATGGAATCATCTTGCCCTTTATCGTCTACTATTAAATATTCTATATTATCATATGTTTGGTTTAATACGGATAGTAACGCTCTTTCTACGAATAGAGACACGTTATAAATAGGTATTGCTAAAGAAACTTTATACATAACTTTGTTATTTTGAGTTATTGTTTATGAAATAAATACCATCTTTTATTCCTTTAAACAAAAATGGAATAAGATGGAATTTTGCTTGAATCGTAAATATTAGAATCTTTTTGCAAAGAGCAAATGTCGTTTGATATATATATGAACATATACGAATTCTTTTTTTTGATAAAATGCGCTGGGCAAATATGAGACGATTTCGGGTGTGATAATATATACGCAAAGGACTCTCAATACCCACACTAGCGCTTTCCTTATGATAGATTATAGCTTTGGGCTCAAACCAAATAGAGGATCCAGTCTTTTGAATTTGAGTACACCAATCTAACTCTTCATAATAAAGGAAGTAGAATTCTGGCATTTTCCCGAATTTTTGTATGTCAATCGCCTTGACTGCCATGGCAGCTCCATGGGCGAATGAGGTTTCATGCGCTTCTTCGAACTGTCCTTGGTCTAACTGATCATAGCCAATGGAGGTGTTCCGGAGCGTTATGTGGCTCATTGGTGTGGAACCTGCGTATTGTAAACGTTCTTTTTCGGGCCAACAAGCTATTTTAGGAGAGACGCATCCTATTCGAGGATTGCTGTCCAGTCTATTTACTAATGCTTTTAGGAATGGTTGGGTAATGATTGTATCATTGTTAAGAAGTAATAAATAATAGCCTGTGGCATATGATATTCCCAAGTTATTACCACCGGCGAATCCAAGGTTTTTCTCACTCCGTATAACCTGTATGTCTGGGAACTTGGATTGGAGAAGCTTATGTTCCAGAGGGTCGGTAGAAGCGTTGTCTACGACAATGATCTCATGAGGATAAGTCTCATGGATAGCCAAGGATTCTATCATCTCGACGGTATCTTTCAACCCGTTATAATTGATAGTGATAATGGAGACTTTTTTAATCATGGCTTTCTTCTTTTTTTATCGTTATGTCATGTGGAGTGCTCTGAAAGCTCGTATCCTTGTTTTTTATCCGGATGAATGAGGCTATATATCCTTTTGTCAAGATGAAAAAAAGGAAGGGAAGCTTCGACAGATTCCTGTAAAGTTTCCGTGTATGCATCTTCCGGGGGATAGCCAGCGTATACGTTAAGATGCTGACCAGTATTAGCCCATACCATTTCAGGGCAAGCGGGAAAACCGTGAGGCTCCATGCCAAGGCGAGGAGGGACGGGATGATCAGTTTTAATATTCTCGGGAGCGGGAACCATTGGACCGCCTTGTCCATATAATTCCAGTTGAGGGTACGGAGGTCGAGATGCCGTATGATCAAAGAGAATGCCAGCAGTTGGGCATGGAACCAGCGGGATCTTTGCCGTGCCATGACCTCTTGGCGTGAGGTCTTCTCGTCGTACACGAGGATGTCCTCGGCGTAATCGACAAAGATATTTTCCGTGGCGAGATAGATCTCCAGCTCCTTGTCCTCGGCGAAAGTGCCGCATTGGGGCATGTGGGATTTCAGCCATCCGAAGTCGAATACCATGCCGGAGCCTATCAAGGAGGAGGAGATCCCGACATTGACCCGCCCCTTGCGGAAGATGGTGTTGTTGATCTCCTCGGAGATACCGTCCCATACCGCTATCGGCGTATTGTCGTTCTTGAGGGTACGGTGCGCTTGCAGGGCGATGTTGTCTTGCGTGATATCGTTGACCCGGGTCAGGAAATCCGTATCCGTGAGGTTGTCGGCATCGAGGATGACGACCTTATCGATTCCCCCCTTCAGGTATTCCAAGGCGTAGGTGATGGACTTATGTTTCATGCTATGCTTGAAATCCGGCGTGAGGAGCTCGATCGGGAGCTTGGCGAGCGCTTGGTTCGTTTCCTCCCGCATATGGTCCGATACCACGATCACCCGGTATTTGTCCGCCGGATAGTCTTGCAGGAGGATGCGCTCCACGGATTCCTGTATGACTTGGTCTTCCTTATAGGCGGCGAAGATGACGGCGAACTTCTGGAGCCGTATGCTCCGGTGCTTCCGGTGCCTCCTCCGAAAAAAGGACGCCAACGTAAAAAATAGGTCATAGCCTATGAAAAAGGCGATGAAAATGAATAGGGCGATATCTATGTAGATCAACAAGTGCATTCGCTTTTTTTTACAAAAGTACTTATAATTTTCAATAAGAGTTTGATTCTGCCGTTTTTTTCTCACCTAAGGGGGCCATATCTTTCCCAGCGAGCTCAGCGCCGCCGAGAGTATCAGCCCCCAGCCCAGCAGGTTCAAGGGGCCGGGCGAGGGGTGGACGAGAGCGAGAGTATCGCCCCGATAGCCGCCAACGCCGCCTCCCGCATGTCTAGCAGGAGGGAGAGTGCCGCCAGCAGGAAGAGGCTGGCCAAGGCGAGCAGGCGGAAGTGGGGGAAAGGGGGGCGTGGGCTCCGTGGGAGTGTCGGTCGTGTCATGGGGCGGTTGTTTTTGGGGCGTGTGAGATCCTAGGTTTAGCAAGAAATCCAGCAGACTGCGGACGAAGGCTAGTATTTGTCGTATCTTATTCATATCAATTGTTGTTTTTTAGGGATGAGTAAATCGGTTCGATCTCGCGGCAGAGCTGTACCAGCGTCTCCCGGTAGCGCTCCCGGTTGTCACCGTTCAGCTCGCTGATGTAGGGGCTGTAGGCGATGGCCTTGGCGTAGTCGGCGGGGAAACGGCTCATGGCGGCGGCCTGCGGGTAGGAGCAGACGAGGAGGCGGGCGAAGTCGAGGTAGGAGTTGCGTGCCGAGTCGTAGCGGCGGAACAGCAACTCGCCCCGCTTGTATCGGGCGGTGACGCGGCCCCCGTGCCAGAAGGCGTTGCTCGCCCCGTAGCCGGTGATGCCGAAATGGTTGTTGGCCTCACGGGCTAGGCGGGAGGTGCCCCAGCCGCTTTCTAGGGCGGCTTGGGCAAGGAGGATGATGGGGGTTAGGTGGAAGCGGTCGCCGGCGGACTGGGCGTCGGCAAGGTGGGTGGAGATATAGGCTTGTTTCATGATATATACGATGAATTATGGTTTGATTTTTCTTGGGAAATTAATCTTAAATTACTATCTTTGAATAAGTTAATAAATAAACAGCATCAGTATGGAAAAGCGGGAGACCGGTGTCGGCGCCTATTATTTTTGTGATATAGCGATGAGTTATTTTCCCTTATTGTCGAAGAAGAAAGCCTCGGATAAGCTGTCCCGGTGGATACGTGTCAGCGGAAAGTTGATGGAGCGGCTGGAGGAGTGCGGATGGCATCCCCGCCAACGGATCTTATCGCCCCGTCAGCGGGAGTGCATCGTTTCTCATCTAGGGGAGCCTTGAGTCAGATTTCGTCGGGGGATTCGCTGTCGCCTCCTCCCGGGGCGGGTGCGTCGGGCACGATCTTCTCGAACTTGGCGAGGCCGGTGACGCTCTTTAGCGTCACGCTCGGACGGAAGACGATCCGGGGACGTTTGATAAGGGAGGCGTTGAAGTCGGACTCCAGCTTGGTGCCCTTGCTGCCGATCACGGCTTGGAAGTGGCCGAGATCGCCCAGCTGGACGGTCTCCCCTTTCTGGAGGCGTTGCTTGAGGATGTAGAGGAGGCCGTCTACCACGACCTGCACGTCGCCCCGGGAGGCGGTGCTGCGGTCGGCGATCTGGTCGCACAGCTCCTCGAAATCGCAGGTGCCGGTGGACTTGTTCACGGCGTAATACAACTTGGAGCCGGCGGCGGCTCCCTTGGTCATGTCTTTTCGTAAGACTAATCGGTACTTGATCGGCATAATGTCTGGTGTTTTATTGATTACGTCGTAAAGGTACGACATGCCGCCGGTGGGATTCCGGTCAACGGGGACGAAGGGGGGCGAGGTCGGGTGAATGGGGGTAAAGAGGTGGATTTTGAGTGAATAACGCTTGGTTTTCTAACGAAATAAGCGTATGTTTGCCCAATCAAAATTCGATTGACATGAAAAATTTACGGTATGAAAGAGAAAGACAAGCGGCGAGACGTGAGAGGTGAGTCCCGTGAACGGGCGAAGTGCCAGCGTGAGACGTTGGGCAAATATTTTTACGATTTGTCAAAACTGACGTTCACGGCATTGGTGCTGGGTGGAATAGCTATGTTATTCCAATCGGAAAAGATAGAGATAAGTATGATTGGAATGTTCATGGTAGGGATCTTGTTCTCTGTCGGGTTAGCTTTCTGTGGTAATAAAATCTTGAAATAATAAAGAGCTATGAATCCATTGACATTTCTTTTCGGGGTAATGCTATTGATACTTGTGGTGTTTATCGTTTGGATGTACACGCCATCCGGCAAGCGTTGGTTGGATAGCATGAAATAAAAGGACTATCGTATTTCCGGTCCGGACACTACTGTGTTTGGCTTCGGATACTACTGTGTTGGCTTCCCAACGCAATAGTGTTCGGCGCCAAACACGGTAGTTTTTTTTGTCTCCCCCCTATATCCCCTCCGGCAGGATACTTTGGCTTTGCAATTCCCGGGCGATACGGTCGCTTAGGGCGAAGTGATTCTCGAGCGTGGCTTGTAGGCGCAGGCGCTCTTCGGGTGTCGCCGCCGTGCGGACGGACTCCAAGGCCCGGGCTAACTTCCGGCGTGCGAAGGACTCGCCGTAGAGGAGCACTTGGAAGCGGGTCTCGCCGGGAAGCCGTTCGTCCGGTACCGGCCCGGTATCTTGCGGTGCGGAGGCCCGGAGGGAGAGGACAAGGGCGGAGAGCCGCTCGTCCGCTATCCCGTCCGGGTGCTTGCCCTCGGCGAGGAGGTGGAGCAAGCGGGCGTGCTCCGGGTCTTCTAGGGGAAGCTCGTTGTCCGCCAGTTCGCCGGAGACCCATGCGGGCAGGGAAATCCCGTTTCCGTCGGGGTCGTAGAACATCCGGTCATGGTGCGTGAGGCAAAAACGCAGTAACGTCCTTTCTCGTGGCAGGGCGGGCGTGAGGCCTGCGGCTTCCTTCTTCGGCACCGGTACCGGTACGTTTTTCGGGCCTGTGGCGACGGAGATTTCCTGCCGTAGTACCTCTATCGGTATTCCCGTCGCTCCGGATAGCTCCCCGATCCTTCGGTACACGGCCAGCGGGGAGGAGAGGAGGCCGATCTCGCCCAACGTCTCGTTGATGGCGGCGGTGTCCGTGTGAGGGCGGGAAGCCGCTTGGCGGATGCGGTAGGAGAGGTAATCGAGGGTACCCTCCCGTGCTAGGCGTGCCAGCTCGTCGCTCCCTTTCCGGCGGTACACCTCGTCCGGGTCCATGCCGTCGGGCAGGGGAAGCAGGCTGACGGCGCATCCCTCGGACAGGAGCATATGGGCGCACCGGACCGTGTTCTGCCGTCCCGCCGGATCGGGATCGAGAGAGAGCGTCACCTGCCCGGCCAGCCTCCGTATCGCCCGGATATGCTCCTCGGTGAGCGCCGTGCCGCATAGCCCCACGGCGTACCGTATGCCGCAGGCGTGGAAGGCGAGCACGTCCTTGTATCCCTCGCAAAGCAGGATTCGCCCCTCGGAGCGAACGGCCTTCACCGCCTTGTGCAGGCCGTAGAGGATATGCCCCTTGTGGTAGGCAGGACTGTCGGGGGAGTTGACGTATTTCCGCCCCTTCTCCGACGGGGTAAGGCTCCGTCCGGCGAACCCGGCCACCTGTCCCCCGGTGGTGTGTATCGGGAAGATGAGCCGGCCTAGGAAGGGGCGGAACACTTGGGGGACGTCGGGCGGGCAAAGTCCCACGCCGAAGCCGCGGTAGGTCTCTTCCAGCCCATGGCGATCCTCTATCGTACGTGCCGTACCTACGGGGTGGCCCGGTAGCAGGCCGCTAGCGAACGAGGCGTTCGCCAGCAACAACGCTTCCCGCTCGTCCCGCCGCCGCTCACGACCAGCGGCAGCGGTCTCTTCCACCTCGATATTGTATTTGCGTGCCAGTAGGCGTACTGCCTCCTCGAAGCCGCATCCCTCCATGTGGCACACGAGCCGTATCGGGTCCGCCGCCTCGCCGCAACTGAAGCACTTCCCGATGTTCCTCGCCGGGGAGACGCGGAAGGAGGGATGCCGCTCGTCGTGGAACGGGCACAGCGCCACGAAGTCCTTCCCCGAGCGATGTAGCGTGAGGTAACCGGAGGCTACCTCGTCGATGCGGGCCGTCTCCCGCACCTTGCGCAGCGTATCGTCTGTCAGCATTCGAAGAGGCCCTTTCCCTTCGGTTTAGGCTCCGCCGCCCGGGCCTTGCGGACGCATGCCGGCTGGGTGTCGTCCCAGAAGGAGGTCACGCCCTCGTTGTGCATGAAGCGCACGTGTCCCAGCTCGCCTTGGCGGTTCTTGGCCAGCAGGATCGTGCCCCTCCCCCGGGTAGGCAGGTGCGTATCCGGGTCCTCGTGTATGTTCACCACGGAGAGGCGGCTGATGAAGGCCACCGTATCGGCGTCCTGCTCGATAGAGCCGGAGTCCCGGAGGTCGGATAGCTGGTGCCTGAAGGAGTAGGTCCCCCTCGTCTCGCAATTGCGGTTCAGCTGGCAGAGCAGCACGATCGGTATCTCCTCGTCCATCGCCGTAATCTTGGCCTTGCGGGTGATGTTCGAGATGGCCTCGTTTGGGGTCTGCCCCTTGTCGTCCCGGTTTACTAGCTGCAAGTAATCGATGATGGCGAGGGAACACTTCCCTTGCCGCCTCCTGAGGGAGATGTCGCAGCGTATCTCGTCTATTTGGATGTCCGAGCGTTGGTTGATACATATCGGCAATTCTTTCAGCTGCCGGCTCGCCTCCTCCAAGGCTCTCATCTCCTCCTCGGTGGCGGTTCCCTTGGTGATCTTCGAAGGCTCCACGTCGGCTATCTGTCCCAGCATCCTGAAGATCAGCTGTTCCCTCGACATCTCCAGGCTGTAGACGCAAACCGGTACCCCTTGCTTGGCGGCGTTCACCGCCATGAAAAGGGCGAAGGCCGTCTTTCCCATGCCCGGGCGGGCGGCGAACACGTGGAGCGAGCCTGTCCGCAACCCTCCCATAAGCCTGTCCAGTCCCCCCAGCCCGGTATGTATGCCCGCCGTACCGCCCCGGGCTACCCGCTCGCGTATCTCCCGTACCCGTGCCATGGCCTCGGCGGTGGCGGTAGGCATGTCCGGTATCTCGTGGGTGAGGGAGAGCTGCTCGCCCAGTTCATCGGCCACCGTTCCCAGTTCCGATATCAGCTTTTGCGTATCCCGGTCGTCGGCCGCCGCCTTATGCGCCAGCTCGTGGCACCTCAGGATAAGCCGCCTTGCCACGAAGGCCTCCCTTATGTACTGGCAATGCTGCCGTACGAACTCTCCGCCTACCTCCATGTAGCCGTCTTGCCGGGCCAGCTCGAAGAGGTCGGGCAGTTGCCCGGCCCTCTCCGGCGAGAGCCTCCGTATCTCTTTCTCCACCGAGAGTATATCCGTTCCTTCCCCCTTCCCGTGAAGGCTGAGGTAGGCCTCTATCGCCAAGGCGATATCCGGGTGGGTGAACATCTCGGGCCTTATCCTGAAGGCGATCTCGGGAAGGCTCTTGCGTGAGGCCAGCAGCCCGAAGAGCAGGGCTTTCTCCGCTTTCCGCTCTTCGGGTAGCGTGAGGCTGGCGGGGAGGGAGGTAGGGGTTAGCGTTTTCTTATTTGCCATAAGATGTTTTGTTTAGTATGAACGACTGATAATTGATAATTTCCACCGCCATACCGTGATCTAGTTTTTTCTTGGTTATCACGCTGCTTTGTTCTAGCTCTTCCAATCCTTTCCGTATGGCATAGACCGTGCAGCCAAGATAAGTGGCCAGCTCGGGTATTTTCACGATACATTGCCCTTTCTGGATGGTGTATGTGTCATTTTTCCATGGACATTGGTAAGGGCTATAGGCGACTTTGCTGTACAGGTACAGCATGATCCCTATTTGCGTCGGGATCCGCTTTCCCTTGCAACAATTTCTTATGAGCATATCCAAGAAAACTCTGGGATAGCGGATGTAGCCGTTCTTCCGTAGCTCATCCGTGTTGAATAGTTTATACATAATGTTTTGAATTATACCCCTTTAGGGCGTGTTAATAAATATCGTACTCTGAATCGCATTCTAGATCAAACTCTGAACTTCTTAATCCTTAGCGGATAAGCTTGGAATCGTTGCTTTTTTTCGCCACGATTTCGCACCGCTATATATAAATATACAAGGGAGTTATTAAAAGATTTAAATAGGAAACGTGTCGTTTCCGTCTTTTTTGAAGAACCATTTCATTTAGATCGTTTTTTCACAATGGCCGTAAATCATGAATGAATAAATATTCCACTCTTTTTTTATGAAGATCGTGAGGATTTATAATTGTTGTTTAAATCTCTGCAAAGATCGGAATAAAATTGCGATAAAACAAAATATATACGAAGATATTAAATGTTTACAAACATGTGTTATAGTACGCTTTATTTAGATAGTAATAGCTAAATTTATGGAGGATTATTATGTGATGTTAATTGGAAAATAGATATTTTTTTAGGGATTGAATATTTTAATAAACTATGAGTGATTGTGCAGCCTTGAGGCTGATTCTAGACACTAAAATATATTTGTAGATAATGGCCTATAACTCGTGAATTCTAGTCATGTGAATATTATTTATGTATAGTAAGTGCTCCCTACAAATATCATAGGAAAAAGAAGGCGTCTTACCTTTTTGCGAAGGAATAACCATGTTTTTTTCTTATGAGATTTTTATAGAGTTAATTATTTTGTTCATTTGAGTTTCCCATGAGAGAGATCGAATTGATTCCCTGATCTCAAGGGGAGAAAGAGATTGCTTTTCATAAAAATGTATTAATGAGTTTATATCGATGGCGGTTTCATCTGCGGGCACTTTAAGTATATACGGTTTATTCTCAAAGTCGCTATCTGTCTCAGAGTAAATAAAAGAAAGGCCCCGGGCGGCATATTCCCTGTTCTTTAATGTTTTAATATGGGTGATACCGCTACGATGCCGTGCAAGACTACCGATGGCCATGTCTGCTTTCTCAAAAAGCCGGTCAAGCTCTTCGCCGTGCTTAGCGCCGTGAAGGGTTACGTAGTTCTCTAATTTATGCTGTTTGATGATTGGAAGGATATCATCTTTTTCTCGTTGCCCGAAGAAATCTCCTACAATATGGAAAAAGACTTTGTAATTGGGATGTGAATCATAATAATCAGCCAGACCTTTAACCAGACGGTCAAATCCATGCCAGTAATGAATCTCCGCTACTCCTATTAGGTGAAGTTCCTTGTTTGTATCGTTGACCTGTTGTTTCAATTTAATTTGCGAGAAGTCAATGCCGTTCGATATTTGTATAGTGGGAATGCCGAATATGGTCTTATAGTCGGAGAAAGTCACGATCCCGCATAATTGTTTGGCCAAGGAATGACGGAAACATTGATCTATAAATAGTAATTTCCGACGAGAGAAACCTATATATTCTTGGTCATAAGGATAAGTTGGTATTTCCATTACAACCTTTATCCCCGCTTTACGCATTTGATGAACCATATGAATCGTGAATGGATTAGCGTTATGATCAGATCGCATATAAATAAAACTAATATTTTCTTTCTTCGCATATTCAACGATTGAAGAATATTCTATCCTTTTCAGTATTTTACCCTTGAACCCTGCTCCATAATCTTGTAGTACCTCGGAGTCTATCATTCTCAATTTCCTGCCGTTAGACTCATTTAGGTAACAGAGTCTCGTATCAATGCCACATGCTCTTAAGGCATTGACTTGGTAGTAGATCTTCTTGCTGATCCCATTAGCAGGATTAAGACCGTGAAATATCAGGAATAAAGCTTTCATTTCTGTATCTTGGATTTAAGTAGGTTAATAATATCATAAGTTCCACTTAATTGTATATATATGGAAGAAAAAGATATAGCTAACAGAATCTTAACGGATAAGCTTCCTAGCTCAGTCATCTTGTATGATATCTCATATATAGGCCATAGTAAGAGTATCAAAATACTTGTTAATACAATAGGTGATAAAAATTGTCGGATAAAGATTTTCACATTACGCTTTAATGTCACTTTATACATCCATATATAGCATTGGATGAAATTGATCGTAAATGTGATAGTAATGCACCATGCGATCGCTTCGAGCGTTTTAAATACAAATATCCCTATTACAATGCCAGATACGTTTAATAAAGTGGAGAATACGCCGCAAATGAATAAACTTTTAGTGTCGTTGGCCGCTTGGAAAATAGAGCCGGATGTTGATAATATTATTTGTATACCAACAGATATAGATAATATCTGGAATACCGGAACGGAGGGCATCCATTGATCCCCAAACAAAATGAGAGTGATTTCCCTTGCGGAAAACCATAATAACGCAGACAGGGGTAAACCAATAAAGGCTAGAATATGAATAACCTTCTCGTATGAATCCGCTAGCTTATGCAAGTCATCTTGAAAACCGGAAAAGATTGGATGCATGACAGGAGAGATCACATGGGTTATATTTTGCAAAGGAAGCATCATTAGCCGATATGATTTTTCGTAATACCCTAGGGCATTCATATTCATGTATTTTCCGATTAATAATTTATCAAGGTTTCTGCTGAAATAATTAATTACATTAAATAAAAATTGATAGGCTGAGAAACTGAATATCTTTTGGACCGAATCCAGACCGAATGTATATTGTAACTTTTGAGGGTTTTTCCGATATGATATGATAAATAAGAGAATGCTGGAGAAAATAGGATTAATGACTAATGCATATAGTCCGGCACCTGCGATGGCGGCACTGATGGCTATGCTTCCTCCAATAAATTGGATAGTTAAGCTACGATATGCGATAAACTTAAACTCCTTATTCTTGAATAGGAGTGCGTTAGGAACGATGTTTGCCGAAGCAAAAAATAAATTGATGGATAGTAGTTGGCATATTGTCAGTAATGTCTTTTGTTTATAAAAAAAAGAAATGGGCCAAGAGCATAGGAAAAAAAGAATAGATATCATGATTCCCAACCATAAGGTAAAAGAGAATATTCTGTTAAGATCTTTGCCTGTTAAATCCTTATTTTGAATAATAGCGGGCGCAATACCTAGGTCACTGAAAATACCAAAAAAAGAAATAATTACAGTTGCTATTGCTACTATACCAAATTCTTCGGGGGCAATTAAGCGTGCTAATATTCCGGTGACAACCAGAGAAATAATTATTCCGGAATATTTGGATATGGCCGTATATAATACTCCTGATATTAATTCTTTTTTTATGGATGCCATAGTTTCTTTTGTTTTTATAGGAATGATTTGAATAATAAAACTATTAGATTTTTTGTTGTCACGTATTGCCTATATTCTTTTAGACATCGTCTGGCTATTTTCAAGCGATCTTTAAAGGGTATTTTATAGGATAGCCATACTGCGGCGTTGAGCATTCTTGATAAATATAAGTCGATTATTTCACGGAACATTGGGTGTGAGTCCGCGAATTTGCTTAAATGGGCAGTTATCGTAAAGTAACTTTCCATGTTTCGCATTGAGAACTTACTGGTCATGATTGAGTCTTCCCGTAGCCTACGTTTGAAGAAATCCTTGTGTATGGAGGATACTCTTTGGGCCTGTAAATATAACAAGCATGTGAATAATTGATCTTCATGGATGATTCCGGGAAGAAAATCGAGTTGGATCTCTGTTAGGTATTCTCTTCTTATGAAATTAAGACATGGGGATGGAGAATATGCCTTATGATCTATTAGGAGTTTTAAGATATATGGGCCTTGATATACTAACTCCGGATTTGTACAATCTTTTCGTTGATAGTTTAAAGATATGTTTTTATGTTTTTCCTTGTTTAATATGTCCGCATCAAAAAAAACGAAATCTAAAGCCTGTCGTTCACATTTAATATAGCATGTTTCTAAGGCTTCTGGCTCCAGATAATCATCACTATCCATAAAATAAACGTATTTACCTTGGGTATATTCGTAGCCTTTGTTTCGGGTGACTGATGGCCCTTGGTTATACTGTGTATAAATTCGGATACGTTTATCTTCATCAGCTAGGCGTTTTATGATAGATAGACTGTTATCTGTTGAGCCGTCATTTATAACAATGATCTCTATTTCTCGTAAAGTCTGGCACATGATAGATCTTACCGCCTCTTCTACGAACTCCTCGGTATTATATAGGGGTATGATTACGCTAACTAGATTCTTATCCATTTTTGTTTGTTAATATCATAACGTTTGATAACTCTAGCGGGATTACCTATAGCAACGGAGTAATCTGGAATGTCCTTAGTTACTACGCTTCCAGCTCCGATCTGGCATCTCTTACCAATATGGACACCTGCTACGACTACACAGTTTGCTCCAATATGGGAGTCTTCATCTATTACTACAGTTTTCTTTACTAAAGGTTGTTCATTGGAATCCACATTTCCATCCTCATATCCATGATTAAAACCGGAGATGAAAACGTGCTGACCTAATCCGACTTTATTTCCGAATCGTACGGGACCAATCACCACCGAACCGATTCCAATACGGGCGTTGTCGCCTATGATAACATCGCCTGCCCCATTGTTGATGGTCGTGAAATCCTCAATGAGGGAATTTTTACCTACCGTGAACTGATTCCAAGGGAATACATCAATACGGGATCTTCTCCTTCGAATGATAGCTCCTTTTCCTTTCTTATGGATCCAAGGATTGACAAACCATTTTACCCAACAACGAGGTTTAGGATTTTTAGGAGAGGTTATTGAATAGAATACTATTTTCTTCAAAAACTCATTTTGCTTGATTTTCTGTTTGATTTGGCCTATATCCATGACTTATCAGGTTTAAATCGTTTTATATAGGGTCAAAAGATTTTCCGCTGTTTGTGACCAAGAGAATCTTTTGACTCTGTTTAAACCATATTCTATTTGATTTTGATAGAATATTTGATCTCGCTCTAAATATAGTATCTTGTCTGCGATTTCTTTTTCACTCAACGGGTCAACTAGTATTCCGCCTTCTCCAGCTATCTCTGGCATTGCGGATGTGTTCCCCGTAATTACAGGTGTGCCGCAAGCCATGGCTTCTAGCAAGGGAATACCGAAACTTTCCCTTAGGGAAGTATATAAAAAAGCGAAAGCGCCGTTATATAGATAAGCTAGGTCTGTATTAGGGATGTATCCCGGGTATGAGAGAAAGGGCTTGATCTCTTCTATCCGTTGCTCTCGTAGGATAGCGTCTAGTTTATCCTCGCTTAAGTCTGCGATAAGTAGAGGTCGTTTCTTTTCTGAGTGCTTCAAATAAAGGCTATATGCCTTTAACGTGCGGGCGACGTTTTTTTTAGGATCTGTATTGCCTAGGAAAAAAATATAATCGTCATTATTAATATACTTATGGGTAATAGATGATATCTCTGGCAGGGGATGAAAGTGCTCACTATATCCATTATAGATAGCTGTGATTTTATCCTTGGGTAATCGCAATGCCTCACGTATGCGGTCGCATTCAAAACGAGAGACTGTGATGATCTTCCTACATTGGGGGAGTATGCGAGGAACCACCATGCGGCGATAATACCAACCCATGTTTTGATACCAAGATTTATTTCCTCCCTGACGGGGTTCTAGGAAAATAATATCATGTAATGTCAACACTAACGGGACAGGGCAATTTAGTGGGGCGGTATTACTGGTACAATGCAAGAGGTCTGGCTTTATCTTGCTTACATTTCGTGGAAGCGCAACTTGTTCCCAAAGAGGGTAGGTAGGGCATTTTACCTCAATAATATGTACATTGTCTGTCTCTTCTAGGCAATGATCTTCACCTGGACTGACGAATATAAAATATTCATTTTCCTTGTCGATTTTTTGTAACTCTCGAATACTCTCAAGAGCGACAAAGTCCATCCCATGTTTGTTGGTCCGGAATATACGTTGTGCCTCAATTGCTATTCTCATGGTTTTAAAGAATGTTTAGTTGGATTAAATTTGTGTCCTCCTATACGGAAAATATTGAGGAACATAAGTATGAATAAGACAGGAACGCTCGCTATCGCTTTCTTGAATTTCCTGTCGACAAGATAGTCTGGTACCGCTATACTGAATGTAATACCTAACAAGACCAATAAGAGCCACCACTTGATGGATGTTATAAAATCGAGAACAGTCAAAAATGAGGCTATTAATATAATAAAACCTAGCAGTAATACGCGAGGAGGCATCATCCATTGAAATAATTTGTCGCAATAGTCCCAATTTCCATTAAATATGGCTGCCGGCATTTGGAAAAGACCCGAGAATAAGTTGCTGATTTGAGTTGTCAACCAACGACGGCGCTGGTTATAGAAATCCCTCTTACCTCGAACTTTCTCGTCATAGGTATATACTTCTTCCAAATACTCGATATAAACATTTTGCAACAAAAGCTTTCTTTCCATGTATTTATCTTCTCCTATATCGTGACATTCTTGTATGATATCCTTGAAAAGCTCGTATTCGAAAGCCATGCCGGAGCCGCTAAGGGCGGAAGAGAATCCGAGACGGGTATGGCCTTTACGAAAGATAGAGTTGTTAATTTCTTCGCTGACAGAATCGAGCACAGCGATATTGCTATCACGGTTTTTAGCGACTCTGTGTGTTTGCAATGCGGAACAGCCCGCATAAAGGGCATCGTTTATTTTCTCGAGATAACTTGGTTTTACGATATTATCCGCATCGAGGATAACGACATTATCATACTTTATATCTCCTTTCTCAATATAATGTATGGCTTCTTTGAGAGCCTCGATTTTTGTGCTTTGGGGACTATCCATTTTAACGACTTTCGCCGATAATGCTTTTAAGTTATCTATCGTATCTTGTCGCATCTGATTAGATATAACGATAATGTCGTATCGTTCTCTTGGATATTCTTGAACGAGAAAATTTTTTACGGAGTCTATGATAACTTCGTCTTCTTGATAAGCGGGGAACAAGACAGCGAAACGATACTTCTTCTTGGCAGTTGGATAATTATACTGTGGTTTCCGTTTTGAATAGATGGCAAACACGAATAAATATAGTACAAATATCAGAAAACAAAGGAATAAGATGGCATCTCCTAATTGAAAGGCATATTGTTCCTTATCAATCCAGTTTTCTCCTATTTGAAAGAATTGTTCAATCATAGCGTTATTTATTTGAAACAGTTAATTTTTTTTATTCGTATCTCTTTGTCAAAGTAAGGACCGTTTAACACAAATGTTAGCCCCATAAATGCGATTATCATTGTTGGAAATTGACCCCAAAACGAGTTTGCGTATGCGTTAATGAACATACCGAATATACCACAAAGTAATCCGGACAATAATCCTTTTAGTTCAAGATCCTTGATCTGTGTGGCAATGATCCACCCTCCCCATCCTATAGTTAAAAAAATCATACTAAGATAAAGAATCAATCCAACTATGCCTGTTTCTACCCAAATTTTTACGTACCAAGAATCAGTTGGAATAGAAGTGGTAAAACGAGTGGATATTTTTACTCCTAATCCATCTCCAGATAGTCCAAGCCCTTCCCCAAAGGGCTTATATTTGAGATATGTGGCTAATTTTTTTTGATTTTCTTTGCGTACGATATATGAGGCATCTTTGGTTGGGTTAAAAGCGGTTCTCATTCTTCTGATAGATGAGTTGCTTTCTCCTATAGTCGTAAAAGCGAAAAAGATATAGATAAACAATAACATACTTGCTCCCCCAATGACCATTTTAGTTTGTTTGCTGATCAGTGTGTAAAGTGCTAGCCCTGCTAATGGTACGATTATAGCTCCTCTTGTCCCGGAAAGGAACAAAGCATAAAGTGCTAGAATCGCTATACATGAATAATATATCTTGCATAATGCAGATCGCATGTAGAGAGAGGCTATACCGAAAAACATGATGGCGGCACCCATATTGGCACCCATATTACTGGCATCCGTAAAGAATGAGAAATAGCGGATTCCAGACCAAATAATATGTGTTGTGGCTCCTCCGGCATTAAGCCATTTTGTCTCAAAACTATCAAATCCAATAAACTTTTGCATTAATGTCTTAATTACCGCAAATAACGTGAATATGGATAAACAAAATATGATAGCTTTGAGTATGGAATAGCGTGTACATAATAGAGATGTAATAATAACTATAATCAATCCATTGAATATTAATCCTCTTGATAATATCCAACCTTCTAATGAGCTGGTTGGATTGATTATTTCTAAAATGCAATAACCCATCCAGATACATAATGCGATACTTAGGATATTAAATGCTCTACGCCATTCTATGTTTTGAAAAAGGGCAGCTTGAATAAAGATCAGTACCAAAGCTATCATATATAGGATTTCCATAATAACACTGATCCCTTCTATGGGAATGTATCGGGTGATGCCTAATATGAAGTAATTGGTCGTGAATATAACGAATAATATAAGCCATGGATATCTTAATAAAAGGATACCTCCTACACAGAATAATGGAATCAAAGTTATTAGTATGAATACTGGAATTGAGTTATACAGCAAGGATATGCCAATACCTCCCAACCCTAAGACAAGAAAGAGCTGAGATATTTTGAACGAAGTATTGTCCTCTTGTATGTATCTTGATGTTTCCATGTGTTTTCGTTATTTTACAGCGGTATTAGTCGCCGTTAATCCCATATACATCATCCGGTTTGCGAAAGATCGCATAGATGTTTGAGGGGGTAATTGCCCCGTGAAATCTTCCACGGCCTCTCTCGTGGCATTGTTTAGATATAAGTACAATGCCGTGCCTTCTGTAATGTCACGCAGATATTTAACTAACTCCGTATCGCTATTTTTCCAAACCCGGCAAGCGTTAGCTACTAACAAATTGACTTGGCTTGACCCTAGCAAATGGGATGGAACACCATACTGTTGGATAGAAGGATACTCAACGATTAATATATCCGGCCTGCTTTCAAGCTGGATATGTTTGTCTATATGTTCAGCCATGAATAAGGAGGCATCGATTGGGATATCTTGACCGACTCTTAGGTATTTTACGTTGAAGCCAAGCTCTTCCCAAGATTCCTGGAAATATCGTGAGATAAACGTTTTTCCTTCTTTTTCCTCTAGACTTAGTATATTGATACAAAGTGTATCGCCCTTTTTGATGTAAGGTGTTAACCGGTTACAAGCATAAGCCGCAGAGATACGGTTACAAGTTTTTACGAATCCACGATATTTTAATTGGGAATTACGTCCTGTGAAAGCCCCTAATATATTCATGCCAGTAAGACGTCTGGCCCGTTCGGCATCCCGGAGCGTACGATCTAGCAACTCGATAACTAGGTTTAATCCGATAATAAAGATAATGCTACCAATAAATGCGGCAACAACTAATAGAAACCGCTTTCCTTTATCACTGAATAAAGGATAGGAGGCATCCGAGATCGTATTTAAGTTTGAAGAGGTTAATTGAAGATTCTTCTGCTTCATCTTTGCCATATTTAAAGCATGAAGTACTTCAAGATAAGATTGCTCGGTTACATGAATCTCACGTTCTTGTTGATTTATTCGTGTACCAATAGGAGAATAATTCTTGTATTGATCTGCAAAATCATTCTTGCGCTCGTTTAGAACCTTCAAATCAGCTTGAGCTTTCGCTTGTATAAGTGTTTGATTTAACCATTCTTGAACTAAACCTTCAATGGCTAAACCTTCTTTACTTTCTTTATAACTATTAATATTATTAGTAATTAGACCTATTTTCTTTTCGGCATCTCGTAGTTCTTCCCTGTATTTTACTAACTCTTGGTCTTTACTTAGCATTTCATCGGAGGTGAAAGTCTCTATTTCTGTTATTTTACCACTAATACGGGATACCTCGGCTAAGGTATTAATGAATTCCTCATTGGACTTAACTAATTTAGTACGAATATCCATGTACTGCTCCAGATTTTTGATAATGCTGGATGAGCTCTCGTAATTTCGCCGTGTCTCCTCATATCGATTCTCAAAGTCTGCGAAAGAGTGGGCGATAGCTTTAGTTTGCTCAATATAGTTAATAACACTATTCTTTACATTATAATCAGTAAGCTCGTTTTCTTGCTTATTCAGTTGTACACGAAGTTTCTTAAGTTCTTCCTCATAATATTTAACAATATCATTTGCGGTTTGATATCGTAAGTTGTTATACGAATATTTTAATTCTTCACTCACCAATTTGACCGTATTCCATGTAATACCGGGATCGGTAGAAGTATAAGCTATCTCTATTAAGTCGCTGTTTCCTTGCCTTCTGATGATAATACTGGATAAGGCATTGTAACTGTAAAATGCACTAGATCCATTAAACAACTCATGTAAATAATTACGACTGTCGCTGTATTTATACTCCTTGAATAAGTTAACGGTTTTGTCAAGAGAAGTTGTATCAACTAAAAGTAAGATCTCTTCTGGCACGGAAGCTATCAACTTTTTATAGTTATTTGCTGTTATATATAGATTATCTATTTCCGGATCTCCATGCATTAAGTTTAGAGCTAGTAATTTCAATGAGACATTTTCTAAGGTTCCTCTTGATTTGGTTAGATTTACCAAGTTATCATAGGTGTTATTCACAGCTTGCCAATCAGGCCGAGTCTCATCATCTAATCCTGTATTAGACGTAATGCCAGTGTAAATTGAGGTGGTAACTGTATATTTTTTTTCTAAGAATTGACTGAAATAAGCAACCAACGCTGTTATTATTAGCGTTCCGAATACTAATTGATGCCGGATTCTATATATAAAACGCGATATATAAAGTGTTATATCCATGGGTTATCGATTTATAATCTTAACATTTGTGAGCATTTCTAATAAAGTTACGGCATTGTGTAAGGTCGCACGACCTTCTTGGTAAGAAATCACGGCACCAGAACGACGTCCACGTTCCATGGATAATGAGATAATATCAATTTTTCCATTAATAAAATCTTGTTCGGAGATTTTCATCTGGGCGTTGTAAAGTGCGGCAGCATCTGATTTAGCTTTTAATGTAGCCAATGCTTGTAAGACACTATTATAAGCTTCCAGTATTCTTAATTTCCGTTCTTCTATGGACATTTCATACTCATAATCCAATTGACGGAAACGAGCTTTCTTCATCCGTACTTTTTGGCCTCGGCTGAATAAGTCTCCGAATGGGATAGACACGGAAATACCTACACTGTAAGTATGCTGATTACTGCCTATACTGGTGAGAAATGAAGGATCTTCTATGGTTTCTCTTGTAGAAAGTTGAACTAATCGCCCATATTGATATTGGCCGTATACCCTGAAATAGTCCAACCATTCTCTTTTTGTAATCTTCATATCGGCGTTAGCCTCATCTCTTTTAGCTTCATAAATTCTGACAGAAGGATGGTCATATACGGATTCCAGAAAAACCGATAGAGGTGGTAATTGAATACGTTCATAGTCATCTAGCATGGCATTTATAGAATCCGTGCCGGAAGTTACTTCTATTGTTGTCGCTTTATCGAAGTATGTCTTCTTTTTTTGTGCGACAATTGAAAAAGCATTTAATATGAATAATAGAATAAATAGTATCTTCATGTGAATTATGTTTGTTATCAGCTATGTATAGTTTATACATCCTCTTTCTGCACGAACGCCGTAAACGTCTTGAATATAATCTTTATGTCTAGCCAGAAAGAAAAGGTATGAGCATATTTGATGTCTAATTGTTTACGTTCCTCGGCGGACATACTACCAGAATTGCCACGTTTCTCTACTTGCCAAAGACCTGTAAGGCCGGCAGGAGCCATGAAGCGTTGTATGTATTCGTCACTGGTCAGTAGCTCAGCCTCGTATATGGGAAGAGGGCGGTTACCAACTATTGACATGTCTCCATTTAATATATTGAATAGCTGGGGGAGTTCGTCAATGCTATATTTCCGGATAATATGGCCGATCTTTGTTATACGGGGATCATTCTCTAATTTGATGAAAGCGTTGGAACGTTCGTGACGCTTTATTTTTAGATAGTCGTTTTCGGGAGTAGCGTCATTATCAGAATATAAAATGATATTTTGTTTATTCTCTTTAAAAAAAGAGGTCGCATTCTGTGAATTCACAGAAGTTGATGAAGAGGCCACGGCCTCTTCATCAATAGATTCCATATACTGATTAAGTTTCTTATATTCAGCCAAGCGCTTGTCCGCGTCCATATACATAGAGCGGAACTTATAAAAATCGAAAACCTTGTAATTGCTGCCTACTCGTTTCGACTTGTAGAAAGCGGGGCCTTTGTCCTCCAGCTTGATCCAAATCACCGTGATGATAAAGATAGGGGAGAGGCAGAGGAGCGCCATGGATGAGAAAATGATGTCGAAGACCCTTTTCCATAAAGGCAGCTTGAAAATGGCGAGATCAGGCTCTTTTATTTGAGGCTTACGCGCTTTTTCCATTCTCTTGCATTTCTCGGCGATACCCAGTAGCTTCACTAAATCTTCCTTAGAGGTAGACTCGGAGATGACACAGTCCGTTCCGGCTTGCAAATAGGATATTTTCTCCTCCCGGGTCATTTCCGGGGCGATTAATACGATATATATATTTTGAAACGTCTTATGCAAATGCATGATCGCAGGAATGTTTAACGTAGGATCTGTTTTCTCGATGAATACACAATAATCCATTTCCTCGGCAGGAAGAAGCGTGTTTTTCATCTGCAGAAGCGTTATACATTCTATGACCCCGGTGCCTAATGCCTTACGTAAACGTTCGGCCAACGGCACGTTATTACCGAAAAAGACATAATTCATTATCTTAATATTCGTTTTACCCTTACCCTTAATTCCTCTGGATTGAAAGGCTTCAAGATAAAGTCTTCCGCCCCTTCCTCAAACAAACGTATTCTATTTGAGCTGCTCTCTACGCTCGATAGGATCAAGACCGGTATATGGCTGAACATATCGTTCGCTTTTAAATAAACCAAGAATTCCTCTCCGGACATTTCTGGCATATTCAAGTCAGAGATGATCAAATCCGGTAAATTGCCTTCTTGAAGCCAAGCGATCGCTTTCAAAGGATTTTCTTTATAGGATACCTTGTAAGTACTTGATAAATAAAGCATGATTATCTTTGCGATTTCTTGCTTGTCATCCACTAAAAGAACAGATTTCTCCATAGAGTCGTATAATATTGTCGTCTTTTGTTTTATCTATTATGCAAATTTAGGATATTAAATTGAAAAAATCTATGTTTTTCAATTGTTTTTTTGAAAAAACAGTTCGGACTTTGAAAATAGGGGAAACTGCGATTTTTTGATTAAGTTTGTACGCACATAAATGAGATGAGTATTCGAAGATGCGTTGGAGGAAATATATAGATTTTGATGTTATTCATTTATTGGTTGGCGCTATTGTCGGGATGGGCTTGTCCTCTTGCCAGCCGGAGATGCCGGTGATCTCTACGATAACCGTGGAGGCGGATGGCCTGACGGTTCCCGTGAACCCGGATCTGTATGGTTTGACCATTGAGGAGATTAACCATGGGATCGATGGGGGGCTGTACGCCGAGCTGATCCAGAACCGGAGCTTCGAGGATGGCGTGCCACCCTTGAACTGCCCTTACGACGCCGCCCGGAACGTCTTGATTACCCCGAATGGCTGGACGATCCCTTTCATGCGGGGAGATTCCGTACCGGGATGGAGGCGGATCGTCCCTAATACACAGATATACCCGGATATGAAGGAGCTGGTGAATGATAAGAACCGGCGGTCGTTGCTCGTGGCCGTATCGGCTTCCGGGGAGTCGGGGCGCGGAGGCGTGATAGCCGAGGGATACCGGGGGATACCGATCCGGAAAGGGGAACGATACGATCTCTCGTTTTTCGCCAAGGGGGCGAATATGGTGCCCCGTACCATCCGGGTGGCCTTGGAGGACTCGATGGCTAATACGGTCTTGAGCGATGTGTTTCAGGTAGCGCCGCTATACGAGTGGAAACGATACAGGCATACGTTTACGGCTACGGAGGACGCGCCGAACGCGGTCTTGACGATCACGGCCGATACCTCCGCCGTGTTTTGGCTGGATGTGGTATCCCTCTTCCCGGAGGATACGTGGAAGGGACGGAAGAACGGGCTGAGACCGGACTTGGCGGCGCTGGTCGATTCCTTGGCCCCTCGTTTTATCCGTTTCCCCGGAGGCAGTTTCGTGGAGGGGTATACGGCGGGTACGTACCCTATCTGGAGGGAGACGCTGGGCGATATCTCGGAGCGTAAGCATTTCTGGAACGTATGGGCCTATGGTACGACGAACGGCATGGGCTACCACGAGTACTTGCAAATGTGCGAGGATATGGGGGCGGAGCCTATCTACGTTATTAATAGCGGGATCACGAGCCAAAGCCGCCGGCCCCGCTACGAGGATATCACGGCGATGGATAAGCTCACGGGAGATGCCTTGGACGCTATCGCCTACGCGAACGCCCCGGCGGATTCCCTGCCGGGCGCCCTGCGTGCGAGGAACGGGCATCCGGAACCTTTCAACTTGAAGTATGTCGAGATCGGCAGCGAGAACTATGGCGGGGAGTATTTCAGGCGCTTTGAGCTTTTCCGCAAGGCGATCAAGGAGGCCTATCCGGAGATTACCGTTATCAGCAGTTCGCCCCTCACGAAGCGAGGCCGTAGCGAGTGGGTGGATTCCCATTATTACGCCGGGGAGAATTTCTTCCTCTCGAACGCCAGCAGGTTTAATAGCGACCGGTATTCCCGACGTTCGCCGGCGGTGTTTATCGGGGAGTTTGGGACGACGGAGCGGCCCTTGGCCGGTACGCTCCGGGCGGCGGTGGCCGAGGCCTGTTTCTTGGTCGGGGCGGAGGAGAACCCGGATATGGTACGCCGCTTGGCGTATGCCCCGGTATTGGGCAACGCCGGGTTCGAGAACCAGCGCCATCCGTTGATCTCTTTCAACACCCATCAGGCGGTGGTCTCTCCTTCCTACCATTTATTAAAGATGTTTACCCGCCATCGGGGGAATGAGGTGCTGAAGACGATCGTGGATACCTACGAGAAACCACAGGTACGTACGGGCCGGGCGGGCGTAGAGATGTTTGATAATAGCTATGAGTTCAAGGACGTGCGGATCGACGGCGTGCCCGTATCGGATATATCCGTGATGAGCGGGGGATGGAGGGTCCCGGAGGCTGGTACGTTGGTGCCGGAGGCCAACCGGTGGAACCAGGTATTGTTCGGCGACTCTACGAGCTACGCCTATGAATATACGGCTACCGTCCGGCGTACGAAAGGTAGCGGGCAGATACAGCTTCGCCTCCGCGACAACGGGCGGACGGGCGAGCAGGCGGATTATATCGCCCTGACGATCGGGGCGGGAACGAGCGAGCTGTACCATCAGGTAGGTGGCGTGAAGGATAGCTTGGTCTCTCCTGTGCGCTTCCCTTTTGAGAGTAACCGGTGGTATACGGTTCGCATGACGTGCGAGTACGAGCGTGTCCGTTGTTATGTGGACGGCGTATTGCTGCATGAGGTGGATATGCGTCCGATCCCGTCGTTGGTATCCGTCGCTACCCTCGACAAGGAGAACCGGGTGATTTACTTGAAGGTCGTGAATACGACCCGCCACGAGGAGAAGACCTCTTTGCGTATTGAGGGAGTGAATATCCGTAACGAGGCGGAGCTGATCCAATTGAGAGGGGAGCCGGAGGCTCGTAATACGTTTGAGAACCCGGGGGCCGTAACGCCTGTCACCGAGCCTATCGTATTCCCGATGAGCGGCCCGTTTATCTATAATTTCCCGCCTAATTCAGTGACGATCTTGAAATTATACATGGAGTAGGTCAGATAGGGCAGGAGGGCCGGTACACTTTATCTGTATTTATCCTAACTTCGCGGCGACTTTAACAAAAAAATGTGTTATGGAACCAATGCATAAGATAAACAAGGTAGAGCTCCGGAGCTTGCAGCTTGAGGACTATACGCAGTTGTCGCAATCTTTCAAGAGGGTGTACGCCGACAAGGATGTTTTCTGGACCCGCAAGCAGATAGAGACGTTGATACGGATATTTCCCGAGGGACAGGTCGTGACGCTGGTGGATGACCGGATCGTAGGATGCGCCCTCTCCATCATCGTGGATTATGACATGGTGAAAGGGGATCATACCTACGCCAAGGTAACGGGCAACGAGACGTTCAGCACGCATAATCCGAACGGGAATATATTATATGGTATAGAGGTGTTCATCCATCCGGACTACCGGGGCCTCCGGCTGGCCCGCCGTATGTACGAGTACCGGAAGGAGCTGTGCGAGAAGTTGAACCTGAAGGCGATCATGTTCGGCGGACGTATTCCGAACTATTATAAATACGCCGATCATATGCGTCCGAAGGAATACATCGAGAAGGTGCGCTCACGCCAGATCTACGACCCGGTGCTCACCTTCCAGCTCTCCAACGATTTCCACGTGCGGAAAGTGATGATGAACTACTTGCCGAACGACGAGGAGTCGAAGCATTGCGCTACCCTGCTGCAATGGGATAATATCTATTACCAGCCGCCTACGACGGATTACGTGGATAAGAAGACAACCGTGCGTGTCGGTCTGGTACAATGGCAGATGCGGCCTTATAAGACACTGGACGACGTGTTCGAGCAGGTGGAGTTCTTCGTCGACGCCGTATCCGATTACAAGAGCGACTTCGTCCTTTTCCCCGAGTATTTCAACGCTCCGCTGATGGCCAAGTTCAACCATCTGGGGGAGGCGCAGAGCATCCGTGGGCTGGCCCAGTACACCGAGGAGATCCGTGAGCGATTCGTGAACCTCGCCATCAGTTACAATATCAATATCATCACCGGTAGCATGCCTTTGCTGAAGGAGGACGGGGCGCTATATAACGTGGGATACCTGATCCGTCGTGACGGCTCCTACGAGATGTACGAGAAGGTACATGTCACCCCGGACGAGCAGAAGAGCTGGGGACTCTCGGGCGGGAAGATGGTGAAGACGTTTGATACGGATTGCGCCCGGATCGGCGTGCTGATCTGCTATGACGTGGAATTCCCGGAGCTTTCCCGTATCATGGCCGACCAAGGAATGCAGATCCTCTTCGTGCCTTTCCTTACGGATACGCAGAACGGTTACTCTCGGGTTCGTGTATGTGCCCAAGCCCGGGCGATCGAGAACGAGTGCTTCGTGGTGATAGCGGGCAGCGTGGGCAACCTGCCTCGTGTGCATAATATGGATATACAGTACGCCCAGTCGGGTGTGTTCACGCCTTGCGATTTCGCTTTCCCGACCGATGGCAAGCGTGCGGAGGCAACCCCGAATACGGAGATGATCCTCGTATCGGACGTGGACCTTGATTTGCTCAACGAGTTGCATACGTATGGTAGCGTGCGTAACCTTCGGGACCGTCGCCACGACTTGTATGAGTTGAGGGTAAAAAAACAGTAGTGTTTGCGGTTGAACACAATAGTATTCATGGTTGAACCCAGTAGTGTTCACTATTAAACACAATTATATTCGCCGGAAGAATGCAGTAGGGGCGGGATCTGTCCGCCCTCCCGTGCCGTGTATGCGTGGGAGGGCGGACGAATCCCGCCCCTGCGGTTTATATCGGGGGGAGGATCGCTCGCTTCCCCCCTTCGGAAATGATCTTAATGACTTAGCATCTCAGCCGTGATCGGCGTGAATTTCTCGGCATCCGATTTACGGAGTTGTACGCTGCCGTCGTTCCAGTTGGAAGGCCAACCTCCGATGATGTGTCCGAGGAATACCAGCTTGATCTCGTGCAAGCCTTTTGCCAAGGCCGCGGAGGTGTCATGACGGGAGAAGCGTTTTACCTCGCCACCGTTATTGACCATCAACTTGCCGTCGATCCATACCTCCTCTAAATCCGAAGAGATGTAATAAACGCCATCCTCCGGGATATTCACGTAGCCGGTAGCGATAGCGGCGTATTGCTTCACGCCTCGCATGGATTCGGGGGCGGGCACTTGGTTGGTCAGTTCACGGGTCGTCTTGATGACCTGTTTCTTACCGGTCTTCTGAGCGGCCTCCAGATTATTTACGCTTAGGTACATGCCATCGAATACCTCCATGTCGAGGCCCGGGGTCGTCTTGGCTACCTCCTTGGCGGGAGCCAGCGTTTGTTTCTCCACGAGGATCGTGCGAGGCTTACCCATCTTGCCGGAAGGCAACACGGAAGCGATCTTCACGGTCGTAGTCTCTGTGATGTCGAAAGGAGCCGTATATACGGTAGATTCCGGGGTAGGCTCGGTGCCATCCAGCGTGTAGACCATCTTCATCGGACGGTTCGTGGTGAATGTCATGGTAGCCTTGTCCGTGAAAGCCACGAAGTTGCAAGAACCGTTCGGTTGCTCGGGCTGCGGGATGTAGTAGTTGATACCGTGTCCGTCTAGGCGAACCTGAGCGTTGTCCAGACGGCGTTCGAAGTCCTTGTAATCCTTCCGGTCCAGCGGGCTCCAAGCGATCTCGGAGAGGGCTAGGATACGAGGATAGATACGGTACTCCATGATGTCCGTGTTATAAAGGTACTCACTCCATACGTTGCATTGCACGCCCTTGATGAAATGCCCTTTACCGGCCGCTGCCAGCGTGTCGGGGACGGGGTTGTACTTATAGACCCGCTCCGCCGTGGTGAATCCTCCGATAGATACCGGGTTGATCTTGTAGTCGCCTTGGAACTGGTCGATATACATACCCTCGCTTCCCGGGGTCATGATCACGTCGTGGTTCATGCTAGCGGCGGCGATACCGCCTTCCTCACCTCGCCAAGACATTACCGTGGCCGATGGAGCCAGACCTCCCTCGAGGATCTCGTCCCATCCGATCATCTTCTTGCCGTGCTTGTTTACGACCTTCTCCATGCGTTGTACGAAATAGCTCTGCAATTTCTCCTCGGCGGAATGTTCCTTGTCGCCTTTCAAGCCTTCCTTACGGATACGGGCCTGACAAAGCGGGCATTTCTCCCAGCTCGTCTTCGGGCACTCATCGCCTCCGATATGGAAATACTCGCCCGGGAATAGGGGAGCTACCTCGGCGATCACGTCCTCGAAGAACTGGAAGGGTTCTTCCTTCCCGGCGCATAATACGATGTCTTCCACGCCCCAGATGATACGGGGAGTACCCTGCTTACCCTCGCAAGACAGTTCCGGATAGGCGGCGATAGCGGCCATCTCGTGTCCCGGAAGCTCTATCTCGGGAACGATCGTGATGAAACGATCCGCCGCGTATTTAACGATATCCTTCACCTCCTCTTGAGTATAGAAGCCTCCGTACTCGGTACCCTCGCCATCGATGCGCTTAGAGCCGATCTCGGTCAGTTTCGGGTACTTCTTGATCTCGATACGCCATCCTTGGTCGTCGGTCAGGTGCCAATGCATGCGGTTGATCTTGAACAAGGCCAATACATCCAGCTGCTTCTTGATATTCTCTACCGGGATGAAATGGCGGCAGGGGTCTAGCATGATACCACGGTAGCCGAAACGAGGCTCGTCCTTGATAGATACGGCCGGAGCGGTCCATGCGATACCTTTCACGGCGGAAGGACTCTCGATCTCGGCGGGCAGCAATTGCAAGAACGATTGCATACCGTAGAAAAGACCTTGAGGGGTCTTGGCTTTGATACGGACGCCGCTGTCGGCTACGTCTAACGTGTATCCCTCGTCGTTTACGTCCAGAGAGCCGTCGATAACCAACGAGATACCGTCGGAGGTCTCTTTGTCGGCGGTAGCTATCTGGTAGCCTGTCGCCGTGTTCATTTTAGCCGCGAAGAACTCGGCTACGGTTTTCGCCTCCGGGGTGGAAGCGTAGATCTTCGTGTTTTTGTTTAGCTTGAAGTTTCCCTCGTTCTGCGTAAGGCTGACCGGTGTCGGGATGATGTTGATACCTTGGTTGTAAGCTTTCGCTTTACCGGGAGCATCATCACACGAGGCCATCAGGCCCAAGACAGCGCCGGCGCAGATTGTAGCAAGGAGCTTTTTCATAGAATTAAAAATTGAAAGTTGAAAATTGAATATTGTTTAGATGTTTTTGAGAGTTTAAAAAGAGAATTGAGAGTTGAAGATAAGATGCCGTTTGGCATCCTTTTCAATTCTCAATTCTCAATTTCCTATTTACCATGCGAAGATAGGATATTCCTTCATGATACCGTTCACCTTCTCACGAACGGCGCCGATAGTCTTATCGCATTCGGGAGCTGCCAATACGGTGTCGATCAGTTCCACGATCTCGCCCATAAGCGGCTCTTTAGCGCCACGGGTCGTGATAGCGGGCGTACCCACACGGATACCGGAGGTCTGGAAGGCCGAGCGGCTGTCGAACGGAACCATGTTCTTGTTCACCGTGATGTCGGCGGCTACCAAGGCTTTCTCGGCCACCTTACCGGTCAGGTCGGGGAACTTCGTGCGCAGGTCGATCAGCATGCTGTGGTTGTCCGTACCGCCGGAGATGATCTTGTACCCTTTGTCCGTGAAAGCCTTGGCCATAGCGGCGGCGTTCGCTTTCACCTGTGCTTGGTACGTCTTGTATTCCGGCTCCAAAGCCTCTCCGAAGGCTACGGCCTTGGCCGCGATCACATGCTCCAGCGGACCGCCTTGGATACCCGGGAATACGGCGGAGTCCAACAACTGAGACATCTTCTTGATCTCGCCTTTCGGTGTTTTCTTACCCCAAGGATTCTCGAAATCCTTACCCAGCAGGATGATACCGCCACGAGGACCCCGCAGGGTCTTATGCGTCGTAGACGTTACGATGTGAGCGTACTCCAGCGGGTTGTTCAGTAAACCGGCGGCGATCAGGCCTGCCGGGTGAGCCATATCGATCATCAATAAGGCGCCTACCTTGTCGGCTATCTCACGCATACGTTTGTAATCCCAGTCACGGGAATAAGCGGAACCACCGCCAACGATCAATTTCGGTTTCTCACGAAGGGCTACTTCCTCCATTTGGTCGTAGTCCACCCGTCCGGTATCTTCCTTTACATTATATTCGGTAGCGTGATAGAGAACGCCGGAGCTATTTACTGGTGAACCGTGGGACAGGTGTCCGCCATGCGACAGGTTCAACCCGAGGAACGTGTCGCCCGGATTCAATACGGCGAAAAATACGGCTGCGTTGGCCTGCGCCCCGGAGTGAGGCTGCACGTTGGCCCATTCGGCGTTGAATAGCTTTTTCAACCGTTCGATAGCGATCGTCTCACTTTGGTCTACTACCTCGCAACCCCCATAATAACGCTTGCCGGGATATCCCTCGGCGTATTTGTTGGTCAGACAGCTTCCCATGGCCTGCATGACCTGGTCGCTGACAAAGTTCTCGGAAGCGATCAACTCAATGCCTTTCAATTGGCGTTGGTGCTCCTTCTCGATAATGTCAAAAATGATGTTGTCTCTTTTCATTACCTCTTAAATTGGTTATTGCAATGATATGTTCCTCATTGAAAAGGAATCCTCGCGAATGTACTATATTATTTTAATACTATTTAAAAGATTCCGTTTAATTATTACAGATGCGCCGGAAACGGCTCCGCTTACCACTTGGTGAGGGTTACGTTTCTGAACTCAACCTCCTTACCCTCGCTCTGTAGCCCGATATGGCCTTCCTTCACCTTGTTGGTTCCGGTGTTCTGGTATACGCCGTTGATGTAAACGGTGATGACGCCGTCTTTCACGAAGATGTTCGCCTCGTTCCACTCTCCGGCGGGCTTCTCGCTAGACGGGTTCACGTTCTTTACGACAGGGAAGAAGGGACGTTCCTCTCCCGGGCGTTGCTGGTACTCGACAAGGTCGGAGCCTCCCAGCAGTACGAACAATCCGGCCCTCCCGGCTTGCAGATTACACTCGATCCCGTTCGGGAAGGGGTTCTTTAGGTCTGCGATATGCAGGAAGATACCGCTGTTCGCGTTGGAATCCCCATTCGGCCAACGCCATTCCACGTGCAATTTATAGTCGCTGTATTTCTCCTTGGTGTACATATAGCCGAAAGGCTGGCCGGTGATGAAGATCTTACCGTCGCGTACGGAATAGACCTGATCGGCGGGGACGGAGTTTTTGTCGACTACGAAATTCCAGTTAGACAGGTCTTTCCCGTTGAACAGTTTCTCGGTCTTCTGTGCGTTCGCCCCATTGGAGAAACAGAAGAGGGAGGCGGCTAATACAGCCAAAGATAGCATTCTTTTTTTCATGGCATTAAACTCTATTTATAGTATGATTAATCAACGATTAGTTTGCGATAGCGTACCCGTTTCGGCTCGGCGTCGCCCAATGTCTTACGTTTGTATTCCTCGTACTCGGAATAGGTCCCTTCGTAGAAGACCACGTTGGAATCGCCCTCGAACGACAGGATATGCGTACAGATACGGTCCAAGAACCAACGGTCGTGAGAGACGACGACGGCGCAACCGGCGAAGTTCTCCAGACCCTCCTCCAAGGCACGTAGCGTGTTCACGTCGATATCGTTGGTCGGCTCGTCGAGCAGCAATACGTTAGCGTCCGCTTTCAGCGTCAGCGCCAGATGCAGGCGGTTACGCTCTCCTCCGGAGAGTACGCCGCATAGCTTCTCTTGATCCGCTCCTGCGAAATTGAATTTAGACAGGTAAGCCCTTGCGTTCACCTCCTTGCCACCCATACGGATGAATTCCTGTCCGCCGGATACGACTTGGTAAACGGTCTTTTTCGGGTCTATATCCTTATGGGTCTGGTCGGCGTAACCTACTTGTACGGTCTCGCCCACCTCGAAGGTCCCCTTGTCGATGCTTTCCATGCCCATGATCATCTTAAATAAGGTAGTCTTACCGGCACCGTTCGGCCCGATGACTCCCACGATACCATTCGGGGGAAGCATGAAGTTCAAATCATCGAACAGCAGCTTATCGCCGAACGCCTTCGCCACGTGCTGTGCCTCGATCACCTTATTGCCCAAGCGAGGGCCGTTCGGGATGAAGATCTCCAACTTAGCCTCACGCTCCTTCTGGTCCTCGTTCAAGAGGGCCTCGTACGAGTTCAGACGTGCCTTACCCTTGGCGTGACGGGCCTTCGGCGCCATATTGATCCATTCCAGCTCACGCTCCAAGGTCTTACGGCGCTTGCTGACTTGCTTCTCTTCTTGAGCCATACGCTTCGTCTTCTGGTCTAGCCAAGAGGAGTAATTACCCTTCCAAGGGATACCCTCGCCACGATCCAGCTCAAGGATCCATCCGGCCACGTGGTCTAGGAAGTAACGGTCGTGCGTGATGCAGATAACGGTACCGGCATATTGTTGCAGATGTTGCTCCAGCCAGTCGATCGACTCGGCGTCCAAGTGGTTGGTCGGCTCATCCAACAGCAATACGTCCGGCTGCTGGAGCAGCAATCGGCAAAGGGCCACCCGGCGACGCTCGCCTCCGGACAACGTATCCACCACCTGATCTTCCGGCGGACAACGCAAAGCGTCCATGGCACGTTCCAGACGGCTGTCGAGGTTCCATGCGTCCGTAGCGTCGATCTTGTCCTGCAACTCCGCCTGACGGTTGATCAAGGCATCCATCTTATCCGGATCTTCCAGCACCTCCGGATCGCCGAATCGCTCGTTCACCTCCTCATATTCTTTCAAGGTGTCCACGATCTCCTGCACGCCTTCCTGCACGATCTCCTTCACGGTCTTGCCCGGCTCCAACTTAGGATCCTGCTCCAGATACCCTACGGAATACCCGGGGGAGAAGACCACCTCTCCCTGATAATCCTTATCGATACCGGCGATAATCTTCAGCAACGTAGATTTACCGGAACCATTCAATCCGATGATTCCGATCTTCGCCCCATAGAAAAAGGACAGATATATATTCTTTAAAACCTGTTTTTGAGGCGGAAAGATCTTGTTCACGCCTACCATCGAGAAAATAATCTTCTTATCGTCTGCCATATAATTTTTTGTGTGTTAATTGGTTCCTTAACTTAAAATAATGGTGTACAAATCTACGTAAATATCTTTTATTTTACAAATGAACAAAGATCATAGGTATCAGATATCTACCGATTGCCAAGTTTGGCGTGTGGAGATTACTCGGTTCAATTCTCTTGTGCAAGAAGCCGGTAGATATGCTATTCCTCGGAAGTTGAGCTTTAGCGTTATCATAAATGAGGGTAGGAGAGGTTGTGCGGCGTTGTGGTTAGGACTGTGCGATCATGTGGCTTTAGGTTGTGTGATCCTAACGATTTAGGATTGTGGTTCGTCTTCGTCTCGTGAAGATATGTAACCGGTTTATGCATGATGTAATACGTGATGTAAAGTGCTTATATCTTGTTTCTTGCATTTGCTCCCCATGAAAAAACTAAAATTTACCCCTCTTGAAATTTGTATAATAAAATAAAACCCCCTATCTTTGCACTCGCATTACAAAAGTAACGCACAGGATGATTCGCTAGCTCAGCTGGTAGAGCACAACACTTTTAATGTTGGGGTCCTGGGTTCGAGCCCCAGGCGGATCACTGAAAACAAAAGAAAAATCAAGCAAATCCCTGATAATCAGACATTATCAGGGATTTCTTTTTTCTGGCAGATAGCAGAAAATAGCCGTTTCAAGCATATTGTTGGTGTGCAAATCGTGGTACATAAATCAGGCTGAAAAAAGTCCCACGATTTAGCTTCTTTCTCACTGATTCATAGCATTTTGCATGGTCGTACTTTGGAAGAGAATACATAGTTTTGTAACTCTAAAAACGATGTAAAAATGGCTAGAAAAACCTTCAATGTGCTATTCTTTATCAAGAAAGCCAGATTATTAAAGAATGGAGAAGCACCCGTGTGCATGAGAATTACTGTAAACGGCTGTATGGTAGATGTTTTAGTAAAAAGAAGCTGTCCTGTAAATCTATGGAATCAGGCAAAAGAAAACTCCAAAGGAAAAGATCGTATGTCGGTGGAACTGAACCACTACTTGGAAATCACACGCTCTCGCATACACCAAATTTATAGAGAACTGGAATCCACAGGTAAGACTATTACAGTCGATCTTATGAGAAAGCTATATTATGGGGTGGATGAAGATAGTAAAACGCTATTGCAAGTATTCAGAGAGCATAACGAACAAAGCCGTAAGCTAATCGGTAAGGACTTCGTTAGTAAGACCGTTCAACGGTATGAAACCACTACCCGATATTTAGAGGAATTCATAAAGAAAGAATATCAATTATCTGATATTGCCCTAAACAACTTGGAAGCCAACTTTATTTCTAAGTTCGATGCTTTTTTGAAAATTGAAAAAGGTTGTGCGCAGAATTCAGCTATCACCCGATTGAAGAACTTGAAGAAGATTATCCGTATTGCTTTGGAAAACGACTGGATAAAGAAAGATCCGTTTGCTTACTATCGCTTCAAACTGGAAGAAACCGATCCTGAGTTCCTGACGATGGACGAGATTAAAATTATTCTTGCAAAAGAATTCACGATTAAGCGAGTAGAACAGGTACGTGACGTTTTTATCTTTTGCATTTTTACTGGATTGGCGTTCAGCGATGTGAAAGATTTATCACCCGAACACTTGGTAAAAGACAACAAAGGGGAGCTTTGGATAAGAAAGAACCGCCAAAAGACAAAAATCATGTGCAACATTCCTGTGCTGCCTGTAGCAGCTTCTATACTTGATAAATATAAGGATGTGGCAGAGTGTACCGGAAAACTTTTACCTGTATTGTGTAATCAACGCATGAACAGTTATTTGAAAGAAATTGCCGATGTGTGCGGAATTCATAAAAATCTTAGCACTCATACGGCCAGACATAGCTATGCCACTTCCGTGTGCCTTGCAAATGGCGTAAGTATGGAAAATGTAGCCAAGATGTTAGGTCATGCAGATACCAGCGTGACGAAACACTACGCACGGGTATTGGATCAGAATATTCTAAAGGATATGCAGAAAGTGAATAGCTGCTTGTCGGAATTGGCTATATAAATAAGGCAGTAGCCAATATAGAAAAAAGGATTGGGAATAATGAACTTCATTTTCTCAACCCTTTTCTTTTAAAGTAAGTTTTCCAGAACCCAATATGAAGCATTGACAAAGGTAATTTCCGTATTTAGCCTGTTCAAGTCCAAGCCTTCGGTTTAGATAAAAATCTTCCTCTCATTGCATTTCGAGCGTATTTTTATCTAAAGACTTGCACAGACTAAATACTTCACTGGAAAAGTCAATGATTCAAATTAAATTCCGAAAAACAATGTTTTTGTGAGTGGCAGATTATTCTTTCCAACTTTCAAAATAATGCTTTTGGAGCAGTTTATCAATATCACTTTGCCGATAGATGATTTTACCTTTTATCTGGATAAAGGGGATTAAGCCTGTATCTCGCCATTCTTGCAGGGTTCGCAGGCTGACATTCAGTTTTTTAGAAACCTCATGATTGGAAAGAAAACGTTCTCCGTTCAGGTGGGGCTTATAGTGCTTGACAATTGATTCAATACCGCTTAGCATTGAGTCGAGCGAAGAAATAAATTCTTTGACTTGTGGTGTATCTTTATTTATTAATTCCATGATTGAAAGATTGTTTTATTGAAATATTGATTTTAAGATGGCTAGATAGCGAATCAGTTAGAGATTAACTGGTCGATTGATTAGTTACGCAGATAGTCACCCAATGACGAAAGGTTTAGCACATCTTTCGCTGGATCATAATCTATGTAAATCCGTTTAGGAGCAGGAGCAATAAAATACTGGCTACCGTCTTTCTGTATTTCATAAGTAGAGGGTGAAGCCTGTTTGGTGGTTTCCGATACATATATAATAGAAAGAAGATACTCTTTGTCGTTCCGATAGATGATAACCGTAGGATTCAGATTAACACTTTCCCATGTGCCGACAATGGAAAACAAGTTGAAGGACGGATAATATTCTTTAGTTCTTTTCATAAGGCTTGATTTGTTTGGGTGACTGATTTTGTGTTTCACTGTCCGCAATAATTCTTTCAATATCGGAAGACTTATAATAAATCTTGCTCCCTATTTGAGAATAAGCCAGTCGCCCACTACTTCGGTAATATTGCAGCGTTCGCTTGCTCAAGCCTAACAACAGGCACACTTCCTGACTATCCAGCCAGTTTTCTACTTTTTGAGTATGACTGCTGCACAAACTCTCTATCCGTTTGGCAAACTCCGTGAAGCTCTCGCAGACATACGAAAATGTTCTTTTTTCGATGGTTACTACTTCCATACATTTAATTTTTAATGGTTAATAAAACGTGTTGATTCTATTTTCATCGGCAAATGAAAGAAGAATCAAGAGCCGTTTTCTAAACTGTCCGAGAGTGGTATAAAAAGACTGTTTATGGCAAAATGACACATGAATAATTTATTAGTCATAATACTCTTGCGGCACAACTATCAAAATGAATCCGAGTTAATTAATGGCGACAAGCTAAATAGATAAAAGGTAGAATGACAGAAAAGAGAAGTTTTATATGATACATTTTTAGCATATTCGATTAATCATTACTAAAATGGGAATCATGAAAAGATTAAAGTAGTTTTTACACATGATTTATAACCTGCGTATTAACAATAGCCATGGAAAGAGGTCAGAATAAGAATAACAAGAGGATACAGTAGAGGCAATACACGTACTTATGACTATGGTTTGGCGTGAAGTGGCTCTGCTGATAGTTACATACCCTTTTTTGTATCCCTACAAATAGGGATTGTTTTATAGAAAATACCCATTTGTATGGATTGTTTTATTTTTGAAATACAACGTACTTTGTATTCTAATAACAGGAACTACGTTCTGACCTATGCAAACAACAAAAGAATATACACATAAATTATTGTTGGAAACAGCAAGGAGAGCCTTTTTCAAGAAGGGCTTTAAGGCTGTGTCTATGCGTGAAATATCCAAATTGTCGGGTATCGGTCTGAGCAACATCTACAATTATTATCCTTGTAAGGACGATTTGTTGGCTGACGTGTTGCATCCGCTTTTGGAGGCGATGAACAGTATGCTGGAAGATCATAATCGCCCGGAGGCCTTTTCTTTGGATGTCTTTACCTCCGAAGAATATCATCGCTCATCCATGAAGGAGGTAATGAACATCGTAAGACGGTATCGTGAAGAATTTAAGTTACTTTTTTCATCTATCCAAGACTCTCGTTTCAATGATTATTGGGAACAATGGATTAAAAGAAGTACAGTAATGGGTATAGAATATATGGAAGGTATGAAAAAGCTCTACCCTGATCTGCATACCGATATTTCTCTATTCTTTATGCACTTCACCTGCTCATGGTGGGTTAATATGATGAAAGAGGTGGTGCAACATGAAGAGCTTTCCAGTGAAGAAATTGAATGTTTTATTGGTGAGTATATCCGCTTTAGCACAGGAGGCTGGAAAAGGCTCATGAATGTAAAAATAGAAAGATGAAAACAAATAGAAACATCCACACATCCTCCTGCCTACAATGCAACCCTTGTGGAAGCGGTTGTACAATTGTGGACAATCGGATTTCTTTCGTATTCGATTCGGAAAAGAAGCACTTTAGCCATCTTCTGTTCGACCCGACACCCGTTGCTTGCATGGGCAGATGCGGCAGGTCTTGTCAAGCAGGATTTCGCTTGGTGCAGGAGGCTAAATACCGCACCACTTCGGTAGAACAACTAAAAACAATCAATATATGAGTATCACCAACATCATCTGTAACGGCGAAATAACGCTTGTGCAAGGAGTAAACGGACTTTTCCTCTGCGAGGAATCGTGGGTAACACAAAGCAGAAAATCCGCTCTGCCCAGAGAGGCTTTGAACAAAGAGACTATTAGAATTAAAAAAGAATGCATCGATATTGAACGTCCAGAGACTGATTTTCCAGACTTAACTTAGTAACAGATGTATGAAACATCCCATTTTTAATAATAATAATTCATCGTATCAAGCGAGTCGCCTGCAAAGAGCGACTCGCTTTGTTTTTGAACAAAATAGATTTTCGTTCTCTTTTGAAGTACTAACTCCCAATCTGTCATAGCCATGTCACAACAAGTATTTGTTCCATTTCTTCTGACACTGTTTGCCGGTATATCCACCGGCATAGGCAGTGCCATTGCTTTTTTCGCCAAACGCACCAACACGTCGTTTCTTTCTCTATCGCTGGGCTTTTCGGCGGGAGTCATGATTTATGTATCGTTTGTCGAACTGTTTACCTCTTCTGTGCAAACACTTGTGGAGATGCACGGCAAATCAGAAGGAACGTTTTATGCCACGCTCTCTTTCTTCGGGGGTATCGTGTTGATATTGCTCATCGACAAGCTAATTCCTCGCTACGAGAATCCGCATGAAATGCACCGGGTGGAAGAAATGAGTGAAAAAGCGAAAATACAATTAGACGTGAAGCCCAAATTGCTACGTGTTGGCATGGTAACAGCCTTGGTGCTGGCTATCCACAATTTCCCGGAGGGTATGGTTACGTTTCTTGCTGCCCTAAAGGATGTGAACATTGCCATACCCATTGCCATCGCCATTGCCATACACAACATACCGGAGGGTATTTCGGTATCCGTTCCTGTTTTTTACGCTACAGGCAACCGCAAGAAAGCCTTTTGGTTCTCGTTTTTGTCTGGATTGGCAGAGCCGGTGGGAGCCGTCATAGGCTATCTCGTGCTGGCTCCGTTCCTCGACGACAATGTGTTCGGCATCATCTTCGGCATGATTGCTGGCATCATGGTATTTATCTCGCTCGATGAGCTGTTACCCGCAGCTGAAGAATACGGTAAGCACCACCATGCCATCTACGGTTTGGTGGTAGGCATGGCGGTCATGGCACTAAGCCTGCTGATGCTGGGTTAGCAAGAAGAAGTAATATAGAAACAATAAATAAAAAACAGAAAAAGATATGCATACATCTCACACTTACCACTGTCATGAGCACGATGCTCACAAAGAGCATACTCACGGGCGTATATTTTTTAGGTATCGCGCACAGCAAATAATAGACATATCATATTAGTAAGAAAAGACTTAAAAACAAAGAATAATTATGAGCATAATAAAAAACATCTTTCAAAACTTCCGCAAACCCAAGAATAGCTTTATGGGCAGGTGCATTGTGAAAATGATGAACCAAGGGCATAACCGGATTTCTCTTTGGTGCATTGACAACTTCGTAAAACTTTCCGGTGGCGAAACGGTGCTCGATATCGGTTGTGGCGGTGGGCAAAACGTAGCTAATTTCATCAAACGAACTCATGGATTAGTTTGCGGCATGGATTATTCACCCACGTGCGTGGACATTGCGAGTCGCAAGAACAAGGCGGCTATCAGTCAGGGACGAGCATCTATAGTAGAGGCGAATGTTTCAAACATTCCTTTTGACGATAACCGCTTCGATATTGTAACCGCTTTCGAAACTATCTACTTTTGGAATGATATAGTGGAAAACTTCAAGGAAGTATTGCGTGTATTGAAACCCGAAGGAAGGTTCTACATCTGCAACGAGGCATGCAGCGAGGAAGGCAATGAAAAGTGGGTGAGGAATATCGACCTGCGCATTTACTCACCCATAGAAATACAAAGAATGCTGGAACAAGCGGGATTTATAAATGTGACCTACGACATCTCGCCGGAGAGCCAATCGCAACGAATATGCGTGCAAGCGACAAAACAACCGATGATGAAACCAATAGACAGATGAGCATCAATAAATATACCCCGATACATCGGGTTCTGACTACCTATCCGCAGTTGATTCATCGACTGGTGAAACGAGACAGTCGTTATGTTTCTTTAATCAATCCTGTATCAACTTGTACGTTGGGGCATTGCACTACTATTGAGAGCATTGCCTTTACAGTAGGAGACGATATGGAGACTCTTCTCACATACCTCAAAGGAGAAATGGAACGAGAAGATATACAGTTCAAATATTGAAAATTACTACTAATAACTGCCCGAAAGGGCACAAAACAATATCGATTTATGCTTATACTTTATAACAAAGCAGCCCGCAAAAATCTTTCCAAGCCGAAGGAAGCTGCCAAATGGTATCCCGTGCTACGTTCTACGGGTATGTTGAAAGAACGTGAAGTGCCCAAACTCATTGCTGACAAAACGACACTCAACCCCAAAGAGGCGATCGCCAGAATAGAGTTTAAGGATGTTGAGGTACTTACACAAAAAGTAACCGAAGGAAACTCTTCAGGTACAACTCCTATAGTCGTTTCCACGCCGGAAGCTCCCGATCCCAGCATTTAAGGAGAAACCAACAATCATATAAATAAACAATGAAACAGAAAGTACTATTTTCTCTATTGATACTGATGCTCATGAGCATCAGTGTATCCGCCCAAACAGGTGGGGGGCGGATTGCGGGCGTGGTCATCGACAACACTGACGAAGATCCACTGCCCGGAGCAACCCTCTTTATTGAGGAACTGAAAAAGGGCGATGTAACCAACAAATATGGCGAGTTCTCTTTTTCAGACATTCCTTTCGGTACTTATACATTCACCGTGAAGTTTATGGGCTATCAAACAGCAGTCCAAAAAGTAACCGTAAGTAAAGAGAATGTAAAGAAAACTATTATCCGCCTGAAAGCCGAAGTCAAATCGCTGGACGAAGTGGTGGTGATGGGCAAAAGTGAAGCCCGCAAGATTCGGGAGCAAGCCATGCCGGTAACGGTTTACAGTATGAGCCAGTTACAAGGTACAGTAAATAGCGTAGAAGATATTCTGACTAAGACCGTAGGCGTAACCATTCGTTCGCAGGGAGCAGTAGGCAGTGCCTCGCGTATCTCTGTTCGCGGCTTGGAAGGCAAGCGTATTGGATTCTTTATAGACGAAGTACCGATGAACGATAATTCCGATTTCATCGACATCAACGATATACCCATCGACATGATTGACCGCATTGAAATATATAAAGGTGTGGTTCCAGCCAAGTTCGGTGGATCTGCCGTGGGGGGTGCTGTAAATATCGTGATTAAAGAGTATCCACCTCGTTACTTGGATGCTTCGTATTCGTTCGGTAGCTTCAATACACATAAAGCAAGTAGCGTCTTCAAGCGGAATCTGGTCAAACAAGGAATAGAGTTGGGGGCAGCGTTGTTATACACCCATTCTGATAATGACTATCGTATGGAATTGCCTCAGAACAAAGGTAAGTTCATAAAACGCGACCATGACAAATTCAACCAATCGGGGGGAGGGATATCGATGAAAGCCCGTAAATGGTGGTTCGATCAGATGGAGTTTGAACTTGAATTTATCCGAAACAGCAAGCAGATACAAGGCGTGGTAGAGAACATACGCTCTGCCGAAAGTAGTGCCGGAGCTTACAACTTCGCCATTGATTTACAGAAAGACAATTTCCTACTCAATGGACTTGACTTCAGTAGCGGCACGGGCTATGCCTATTCTCAATACAACTTTGTGGATACAGCTAGGCTTCGCTACGACTGGGATATGAATCCTTATCCGCCTGTTTCGGCTTACGGAGGAGAAATAGGAGTTTTACCCTCTGACATGAAAATGCGTAAGCATACCGTGGGAAATAAGACCAATCTCAATTACATCATCAATGACCGGCACTCCATCAACCTCAACTCATTATTCAAATGGGCATTGGGGAAGCCCTCCGATCCGTTGTTGGATAAAGCGGTGGGGCGACAGATAAACTTCGACTCACACATGACGAGCTGGGTATTAGGCTTGGGTTACGACTATAAATCCCCCAATGACAAATTCCTCAACTCGCTGACGGGTAAGTATTATTACTATTCCATGAATACGAAAATAGGAGATGTTTGGAATTCCGTACCCAAAGAAGTGGATATGCAGCAGCACGATTGGGGTGTAAGTGAAGCCTTGCGCTACCGCTTCACCAAAGAGTTGTTGGGGAAAGCCTCCGTAAGCTATGATGTACGACTACCGACAGATGCCGAACTCATTGGCGACGGCTTCCTTATTGCTCCTTCGGGCGACTTGAAACCCGAAAGAGGAACTAACGCTAACATCGGATTGATGTACGATAAAAAGATTGGTTCCGGATTGTTGCAGGTGGAGGTAAACGGATTCTTCTCTTACCTGCAAGATATGATACGCTATACGCGCAACTTCGTGCAGGGCAGATACACTAATTTCGGTGAGATGCGTACCTTCGGTGTAGAGGCAGAAGTCAAAGCAGATGTTACACGCTGGCTTTACGGATATGTAAATGCCACGTTTCAAGACCTTCGCGATACACGTAAGTACGAACCAACGAGTAACGTTCTCAATCCGTCGAAGGGATTGCGTATGCCTAATATTCCCTATTTCTTAGCAAATGCGGGGGTAGAGTTTCACAAAGAGAATCTCTTCGGAGGGAAAGGTCAGAATGTAAGACTATTTACCGATGCTTCATTCGTAGAAGAGTATTTCTTCGATTTCGAAGTAAGTCAATATCAAGAGAAACGCATTCCGCGCTCTTTCAAGCTCGACTTGGGATTAGAATACTCCATCATGAACGGTGGGCTTACCTTCTCGGCAAAAGCATCCAACCTTACGAATGCCCGCCTGTTCAGCGAGTTTAATTACCCGCTTCCCGGCAGAGCCTTTACCGCACGTATCAGGTACGTGCTGAAATAAAGCTAATCACAATTCAATATATTATTCAACAATAAAATAAAAAGTAAAATGAAAAAGAGAATCAACGGAGTATTACTCCTCCTAATGAGTATCACTATGCTGTTTTCAGCTTGTAGCAAAGACCCGGAAACGAAACCAATCACGACCGATCCGGAAGTAAAAGTTGGCGATATACTTGTTTACACCATGCTTATGAATCCCGGTGGACAGACCGGGTCAGGTTGGATGCAGTTAGCAGATGGAGTGTCTCCCAAGAAACTGACAAACAAAAATGCCGTGCAAGTCGGTTACGGAATGATGCCAGTGTGCAACGGTAATGATGTGTACACTTTTCCTGCGTTCGGAGCACAAGGTGATGAAAATGTAGTAACAAAATGGGGGCGTTCGGGAACTAAACTCACCAAAACGGCAACCATGCCTATTCCCCTTAATTCTGTTCCAAGACACATCTCTTTTGTTAATGCAACAAAAGCCTATCTGATATCACTTATCGGCAAGTTATTTATATTCAACCCTCAAACGATGGAACTAACTGGTGAGATTGATCTGTCCTCTTACGCTGCACCGGGATTGGCCGTACCGATGTTTGGATCTCCGTTTGTGCATAATGGACGTTTGTATGTAACACTGAATCAGACAGACATGACATTCCAACCGGCTACCGAACCTCAGATAGAACTCGCGGTAATCAACACTCAAACGGACAAGGTGGAGCGTGTCATCTATGAAAAGGCGAGTGGTATCGGTATCGGGGCTTATACCTATGGGCAACAAACCTTTATCGATGAAAAAGGCGATATGTATCTGATGTGCACGGGCGCATACGGCATGAATCCTAAGTACAAGACCGGTATCTTGCGCATCAAGAAAGGCGAAACCGAATTTGACCCTACCTATAATTGGGTGTTGAACGATCAAACAATCGAAGGCGAATCGGGCAAAACCGTTTGGCTGCTTCAATCACAATACGCCGGCAACGGAAAAATGTATGCCACGATGGATATTCCTTCTTATTGGGCAAACCCAACATCTCCCAACTGGTTCACGGATAAATCGCTCATCAGTGTAGAGATGGATATTTACAATAAAACGGTAAAAAAACTTCCGATACCGATGACGTCAAGCTTTGGAGGAGCAGTGGAGAAATACAAGAATCTTATCGTGTTTGCTATTAATGGCAGAAATGATGTGGGCTTTTATACGCATAATCCTGCAACCGGCGAAACAAGCTCGGATGCCGTAGTAAAGGTAGATGGAGCTCCTGCATATTTCCATTGGTTTGAAAACTAAGTAATAATCAATCACTCAGAAGAGGCAAAGGTGAGAGTTGAATTATCGGCCTTTCCTTTGCTCTCATTTTTTAGCCCAAACATTTATTAATCTTGTTTCTCCATTCAGAAATGGCTATTCAAGGGTTTCAATATCACACACAATAAATAAAATTTCGTATGCCAATAAACGATTTCATTCAATTTCACTTCGGTTGGCTCAATGCATGGATACCTTCGTTTGCATTGGTGCTGATACAACTTTTGTATATGATTCTTTACCGAGAAGGTGGCAAACGTGCCGTAGATACATCTTGGTATACCTCTAAGGACAAGCGGTACGCCACTTTAAGCTTTGTGTTTCAGGGAACATTGCTTTTGGTGTCGCTCTTTGTCCCTCTCCGCATAGGTACACCGCTATTCACGGTGGGGTGCGTCTTGTTTGCCTTTGCACTTGTCGGATTTATGGCAGCCTTTCATGCTTATGCCTCTACGCCTAAAGGAGAAACTGTCGTACGAGGCGTTTACCGCCTGTCGCGCAATCCGATGTACTTCTTCTATGAAGTGGGAGCATTGGCGGTTTGCATTGCCTCGGCATCGTTGTGGTTGCTGCCTGCCACAATTCCTTTGATCCTCGTCACGCATGGCGTTATCTTGGGTGAAGAGCGATACTGCATGACCACTTATGGGGAAGACTATGCGCGGTACAAAGCGAGAACTCCCAGATACTTCTTACTCAAATAGCAACCTTATGAACAATCTCTCTCAAATACTCAATTCCGCCACGATGGGGCAGCCCCGTCGCTTGCGTCCGCTGATAGGCTGGACGGTTGCGGAGTACTTTTTTCGTGGCGCACCGTATGGGGCAATGCTGCTCGTGGTGTGGGAGGTATTCAAACCTCTGCAAAATCCCGGCACACCGCTCAACCTCGTGAACATAGGTTGGGCGTGCCTAATGCTCCTAATTTCTCTCGTTTGCCTTTGGCTCATTAGCAAAAAGGCATACCTTGTAGCCTATAAAGACGGCTACGACATTTGTTGCGATGGTCGTTTGGAAGTGGTCAATCACCTGCGCCAACTGCCGATGAGTTTCTTCAATAGTCGTGATCCCGGCGACATCGGGGCATACATTGTCAGCGACTATAACAACGTGGAGATGCTCACTACTCACCTTATCGGTCAGTTCTTTGGCGGGCTGGCGATGCCCATCGTCGCTTTGGTTTCGCTCTCATTCTTCAACTGGCAATTAGCTTTGGCGGCAGCAGCTGTCATTCCATTGGCATACCCCATGATGTGGCTCACCAATCACTTTGTGGCAACCTTGGGCAAGAGGCATCAAAAAATAAAGACCAATGCCGCTTCGCGCATGATCGAGTATATACAAGGTATCCGCCTGATTAAGGCTTTCAACCTGAGCGGCAATAAGTTTGAACGCTTGGAACGAGCTTTCCGTGATCTAAAGCGGGAGAGCATCCGTTTGGAAGCGGCTCCCGCACCCAGCATCACGCTGGCTTCCACTCTGCTCAATGGCGGCCTGGTTCTTATTATGCTACTTGGCTTCTCGATGTTGTTAAATGCCAAAGTCTCCATGCCCGTTTACATCATGTTCCTGCTGGCAGGATCGGCTATCTATGCCCCACTCATCAACGCCTTGACCTTTATCGCCCTCATCAACTACATGAAGCTGGGAGCCGAACGCATTGATGCTCTTTGCAAAACGCCCGTACTTCCGGAGGGTATAATAGAAGATGTTGTCAACTCAGAGATAGAGTTCCGTCACGTCAGCTTCAGCTATAATGCCGATATTCCCGTACTTCGGGATGTATCGCTTACCATTCCCGAAAAGGAACTGACCGCTTTTGTGGGACCATCGGGTTCGGGCAAAACGACATTGACACGACTCATTGCCCGTTTCTGGGATGTAAGCGAGGGGGAAATCCTATTTGGCGGACGAAACATCAAAGACTACACCGTGCATACACTGATGCAACAAGTTTCCATCGTCTTTCAGGATGTGTATCTCTTCAACGATACCATTTATAACAACATCCGCGTGGGACGTGAGACAGCTACCCGCGAAGAGATAGAAGTTGCCGCACGCAAGGCGCAATGCCACAACTTCATCACCGCTATGCCTGATGGCTACGAAACGATGGTGGGTGAAGGAGGTAGCACACTATCCGGTGGAGAGAAACAGCGTATCTCTATTGCCCGTGCCATTTTGAAAGATGCGCCCATCGTGTTGCTTGACGAGGCAACCGCTTCGCTCGATCCCGAAAACGAGGTTCACATCCAAGATGCTATCAACGACTTGGTGAAAGAAAAGACTGTAGTCATCATCGCTCATCGCTTGGGCACGGTGATAGGTGCCAATAATATTGTAGTGATAGACCAAGGACGGGTGGTGCAGCAAGGCAAGCATCAAGCTCTTTTGGCAGAGGAAGGACTGTATCGCAATCTTTGGGAGGAACAACAACGGGTAAAAGGATGGAAGTTCAAACAATCGAATAAACAGTAAGGCTATGGATACAAATAAACGCAAGACCGGGCTGGCACGGTTGATAGAAATAGCCGGCACTAAACGTCGGCTGCTCATCGGGGCGATGTTGTTGGCAGTTATCACCGCCATCGTGCAGTTTGTGCCGATCATAGCGGTGTACAATATTCTCATCGAGTTGGCAGAGCATGCGCTTGATCCCTCATTAATTGACAAGGCATACATCTGGCTGTGGAGCTATATCGCCTTGGGAGCTTTCTTCGCTTTCGGAGTGCTCACGTTTGCTTCCCTCATGCTCTCGCACATTGCCGCTTTCAACATTCTGTATGAAATACGAATGCAGCTAGTACAAAAAATGGTTCGTTTGCCCTTGGGGTTCTTTTCCCGCCGGGCTTCGGGAGAACTGAAGAAAATAATGAGCGACGACGTGGAGCGCATCGAACTGTTTATTGCCCACCATATCCCTGACATCGTAACTGCCCTACTTTTTCCGCTGATTCTCGTCAGCTATATGTTTGCCGTAGACTGGCGGTTGGCTATCGTAGTATTGGCTGTGCTGGCGATGGCATTCTATGTGATGGGAAGAATGTACACCGGCAAAAAAATCCGGGAGGTTTCCAAACGGTATGTGGAGACCTTAGGCAGAATGAATGCTAGTATTGTGGAATATATTCGCGGTATTCAGGTGGTGAAGACCTTCACCGAATCGACTAATGCCTATCGCAAACTCAATGACGACATCAAGGAGTACCGCAAATTTGCCAACGAGGTAAACGTACAATACCAACCCACATATGTAGGTTTCCTTACCATACTCTCTTCGGCACTGCTCTTCATCATTCCCGTGGCAGTGTGGCTGTTTGTGGGGAGTGCCTCGTATGCCACTTTCGTGCCGGTGCTACTCATGTTCCTGTTTTTCGGCGTGGCTGTTTTCTTTCCCGTGCTTAAACTCTTGTGGATAGGCAGCTTTCTGAATCAGAACAACATGGGTGTACAGAAGATTGATGACATTCTCTATATGGACGAAATCGAAGAGCCTGACATTCCCCGACACCCCAAAGACGCTTCAGTGGAATTTCGCAACGTCTCTTTTGCCTACGACACCACGCCGATACTCAAAGCGATATCTTTCATCTCCCATCCCGGTACGATAACTGCATTAGTCGGTCCTTCGGGAGCCGGTAAAAGTACCGTTGCTATGCTTGCCGCCCGCTTTTGGGACGTTCAAAGCGGAGAAATCTTAATAGGAGGAGTGCCAGTCAAAGAGATTCCCACTTCGGTGTTGATGGACAACGTCGCTTTTGTCTTTCAGGATAATATGCTCTTCTTCGATACCATCGAGGAGAATATCCGTATGGGTAACAAGACTGCAACCTTTGAGGAAGTGGCACGGGCTGCCTGTGCCGCTCAATGCCATGAGTTTATAGAATCCTTGCCCAATGGTTATCAGACATTGGTAGGCGAAGGAGGCATCTACCTCTCTGGTGGTGAAGCACAACGCATAGCCTTGGCTCGCGCCATATTAAAAGACTCCCCTATTATCTTGCTGGACGAAGCCACCGCCTTTGCCGACCCCGAAAACGAAGGTAAGATTCTGGCAGCATTCTCTCATCTCATCAAAGGAAAGACGGTATTGGTCATCGCTCACCGATTGTCTACAATCACCAATGCCGACCGAATTCTGTATGTAGATAAGGGTGTGATAGCCGAGCAGGGAACACATGAGCAGCTACTTGCTCTTAAAGGAGAATACGCTCGTATGTGGGAAACCTACAACCGAGCAAAGAGGTGGACGATTGGTGGAAAAAATAACCGTAAATTATAAATACAACAAAATATAACCGGTATGAAAAAACTCATTCAAACCGCTGGCTACGGGAGAATTGTATCAACGCAATCCTCAGCAAAGCAACGCAATTTATCAATATGTAAATGTATTAATTATGAAAGACTTATCAGATTTGAGATTTTTCCGACTATTATCGGAACACTCACAGAAAGAGTTTGCCGTAAATGATTTTACGGCCGCATTGCAAGAACTTGCCAATCACTTAGTAAGTATTGCTATAAAGGAACAGGACTACGCTGTATTATTACGTTACTTCTCTTTTGGACTAAACAGGCTCAAGTCGTATCGAGTACAATTTGAGCAGGGGGAAAAACGCCTTGTCATTGCTTATTGATGAAGCGATAGGACTTGTAAATACGGAAATCCGCATACTCAATATGCAAATTAAATATCCGGTTCAATTCCAAAACCGGAAGAATAAACTTCCACTCTCGCCGCTCTACCTTACAGACGAAACCTATCTTATTGAGATTATGGAGATAGTTAGTGGATTGTTCCTATCTAAAAGAGTGGTAACGCGCAGTGGTACAGAAGCACCACTTACAGAAATCGGAAGAGCCTTTGAATACCTTTTCAATATTAAATTGGGCGATGTGCATAAGAAGCATGAAAGTGTCGTTAGTCGTAAACCATCAAAAATAACCGAATTTTTAGATACGCTTCGTAAAGCCATTAATGAAGAAAGCAAAAAGAAAGGCTATCTATAAATCAACTATTTAACAACTATTTATAGGGGTGTACCAGTGGTACACCCCTAACTTATTTTCATCCATTTGCCGAACTTTGCTTCATCAATCGATTGAAACCAATAATGTTAAACTTAAAAATGAAGCAAAATGTATATAGACAACGAAAACTTCGACAAGTGGATGGAACGGCTATCAAAAAAGCTCTCCGAAATCGGACAAGACCTAAAATCCCTTATCAATACCGACAAGATATTAGATCCTAGCGACAAGATATTGGATAATCAGGATTTAGCTTTCCTGCTGAAAGTATCTTTCCGAACCCTGCAACGCTATCGGGCAAGTGGCAAACTTCCTTACTTTATGATAAGTCATAAAACCTATTATCGTGCTGCTGATATTCGGGTATTTATTCAAGAAAATGCCGACTGTAAAACATACGAACGGTTCAAAAAGGAAAACCAACTCGATAAGCAAACTGAGGCAAACCAAGGTGGGTAATATTACCGCCTGATGAAAAGCTATCGCTCCCCATTTAGCAGAAACGGCCTCACCTTGTGGCTCGGCTCGTTTCGCTAAATGAAGCAAGAGGGAACTGGACAAGTCCTGTTCTTCCTTCTTGCCCTGCGGGGCAAAGCCTTCGGCTTTAGCGGTTTAAGTGAAACCGCTGTAATGACACCTGTAATAATCAATTTTAGTTTATTGCTTATTATCAGGTGATTAATAGAGCGAATTTCTATAAAATTGTAATTACTCATGCAAAATAACAGCAGGAAAACCATATTCACCACCGTTTCCATAGACAAGGAAACGGGCGGCTTAGTAGAAAAGATATGTAAACACTATTCGCTGAAAAAGGCGGAAGTAGTGAAACTGGCTTTTCGGTATATCGACAAGGCAAATATCAATCTCGCCGATGCCCCCGAATCGGTCAAAGCCGAACTTGCCAAAATCAACAAACGGCAGGATGCTATTATACGTTTTATCCGTAACTACGAGGAAAAGGAACTTAACCCGATGATACGGGCGACCAATTCGATAGCCGTCCGCTTCGATAGTATTGTGAAAGCATTGGAAACACTTGTTCTTTCGCAGTTGGAGAAGAACCAAGAGAAACACAATGCCGTGCTGCAAAGAATCAGTGACAAATTCGGCGAACATGCCGACGTGATAAACAGTCAGGGTAAACATATCGGCGCGTTAAAAGAGACGCAGAAAAAAGACAATGCAAAACTTTTGAAGTTGATTAGCCTTTATGCGGAGTTGGCAGCTTGCGGAGTGATGGACGGCAAGCGCAAAGAGAGCCTGAAAGCCGAGATAACGAACCTGATAAACGAATAGCAAACAATGAACATCGATTTCCCGCCACCGTCCAACGGAGTGTATAACAATGCAGGCAGCAGCCGACAGTTAGCCAACTATTGCGAGCATGAAGATTTGCAACGGATGGAGCAGGGAATCTATACCGAAGGCTTTTTCAACCTTACGGATGATAATGTCTATAAATCCCATGTGATTAAAGACATTGACGGGAATATCGGGCAACTCTTAAAGACTGATGCCAAGTTTTACGCCGTTCACGTCAGCCCGTCCGAAAAGGAACTGCAAGCGATGGGAAGCACGGAACAGGAACAAGCCGAAGCCATGAAGCGGTATATCCGCGAAGTGTTCATTCCCGAATATGCCAAGAATTTCAATAAAGGATTATCAGCCGAAAACATCAAATTTTACGGCAAAATCCATTTCGACCGAAACTGTTCCGACAACCGTCTGAATATACACTGCCATTTGATTGTGAGCCGTAAAGACCAATCGAACAAAGTCAAGATAAGCCCGCTTACCAATCATCGAAACACCCAAAAAGGCGTTATTACAGGCGGTTTTGACCGTATCGCCTTATTTGAGAACGTGGAGAAAGGTTTTGATAATCTATTCGGTTATAATCGGCAACTACCCGAAACTTTTGAATACTGCAACACTATGAAGAACGGCACTGTCACGGATAAACTATGGATGCAGGAACGGGAACTGAAAGCCCCCGAACAAGATTTTGCTGGTGAAAAGAAAAAAATTGTCTATGTTCAAACAGATGAAAATATAAAAACACAAATAAATAAAAATGTAAAAACGTTTTCAAATATTCCAACCAATACGCAAACAGATGAAAGCGGTTTATCTTCTTTATTTTCCATACTTCCATCGGCTGCGGATGTCAATCCAATGGATGAGCAACAACCGCTGAAACCCAAGAAAAAGAAGAAACGGAGACCAAGATTAAGCTGATAAAATATTAGATTTATATTGTGCCAAAAGTTATTTCCCGTCCAACTTCGGTTATTTCCCGCTCATGGCTTCCCTGCCCGTTTTGGAGGGCGGAAGCCCTGCGAGAATAACCGATTGTCCGAGAATAACTTTTGCCAGTTTAACGGCGGCATAGCCGCTTTTATTAATACAGTTTATTTTTGATACTAAAATCTAAAGATGCAAATATATATTGTGTACAACAGTTCTATGGCTGAAACAATTATAATAAGTAACGACAATATGGTGACCTGACCATATTTCTTTTCTGCTTTATTTAAATGCTCAGATAAATTTACTTCAAACATACCGTATGACTGCTTGCGAGCGATTTCTTTCATAAAATGCTCAATATAAATCAGCATTGAAAGAGAACAAAATGGCAACAACAATATCAGACTATTAAATTCTTTATTTATCTGACATAAAGCAAAATATCCTGTAATAAAAATTGTATTGAACATGAACAACTTATCATGCAACCTATCGAAATATTTTAACACATATCTTTTGGAATCGTATTCCAATTGTTCTATTTTACGTGAAAGGCGTTCCAAAGACTTCTCCGCTTCTTCGATTATTTTATCTCCATCAAGATTATCCATATTATTCATTATATCTTAGAATTATCGTTTATTATCGGCATATCTATTGTTTTGGTTAAACCCTCTAAAGGCTTTCGGGAGCTTTCTTCTTCGTAAATAAGAGATGAAAGATAGATTAATGCAGACCTCGTAAGTTTCAGAATTTTAAATGCTTTATCATAAAAATCAAGCCTTTCAATTTCATATGTTTCCGGTGATTCGTTCCAACAAATATTTTTCCCTTCAACAATTTTAAATGATTTATGCTCCATAAAATTTCTCATTATCGCTATTTCCTTCGCTTCCGGTTCTATTGGTGAATCTACTCCTTCGTCCAAATCCTTGCTCAACCAAAATAAGCCCTGCAAAGCCAAATTTTGAGAGGTAAACATTTCCTCATTTATCGGATTATTCCTATTTCCTCTTTTATGCCATATATTTCTAAAAGAAACTCGATTTTTATCAATTCCCAAGTTTAAATATATATTCATAAGATAGGCTATCTTATCAAAAATAGAATAGCAAACGCGAAAGGATATTTTTATTTTTTCAATGGAAATGGCATAGACCGGACAATCAAAAGCAGTATAAAGGACAACATCTCTGTCTGAATAATGAGGTTTGTCAGTATTTACGCCTTCATAGAACAGAAACCTTGCTGAAACAAATTCCTGCTTCATTTGATTATACATCGATTGGCATATTGGTTTTTCTTCTCTTTTCAAGACCATTGTTGGAGTATGCAGAATATCGTGTGCAACAACATTTTGGGCTATAACATCATTTAGTGGATTTAGAAATAATACATTATCAATGCACCACTGTCTATAGTCAATTTCATCCGTTGATAATCCATGAAAGAAATCGTCATATTGCTTGAAATCATTCAAGTCTTTTAATGGATACCTTGTGGCAATGTGTTCCGCCAAACTATTAAACCCTGAACGGGCTTCTTCGTAAACATCTTTTTTATCACATGCTTCCAGTAAATGCTTTCGGGCATATTGCAAAAATATAAATTGATGTACCCCGTCAAAAACTTCCCTTGCATATCGGTATAATCCAAAACCCTTATTCCCCAAAGCCATGCCAAAATTGGGATTTATCAAAAGTGCTTTATTGAAATAGTCCTGCGCTTCTGAGAAACGCCCGATATGGTCAAAAGCACATCCCAGATTAGTTAGGATTTGACAAACATTAATATCTTCTCTTTTGCCAATGAGTTGCAAAGCACAACGTAAATGATATACTTGTTTTTCAAACTCTTTGGAACTAATGGGAACTTCGTAAGAGTTTAGATATTTTAGTTGTAATACATAACTCCAACCATTTGCCAAAAAATAATGAAATGTACTTTTTTGCTCATCATTGAAACGCTGCAAATCCACGTCCACAGATAGATTTAAACCGTTTTTTATAGATACAAGGTCATTTATACTTCTGGATTTCTCAAAAATATTGGCAAAATTATTTAGTATCTCATTAGGCGAATATGTATTTATATTAGTAGGGGTTATATTCATGTTTATTTGTAGATTTATGTTATTTTACTTTTCCTATCTCGTCGATTATTCGACCTATATCGTTCCCTTCTTCCTCAATCCACTCATCAGTTTTTATGAGGTTTTGTAGTATTGCCAGTTGTTCAGAAGAATATAGGTTAGCGGTTAATGATGATAATTCTGTAGTTTTATCCCATTCGCTACGGTGATAATCTTCTGTATCTTTGATTCGTTCGGGTTTACCGTTGGGATTTAGAAGTTGTAACGAAGAGGCTTTGTCCTTAATCATTTCAACCCGATGATAAATCCGCTCATAAATTTGTAATCCCATCAAGTCCCAATCACACAGGTAATATATCGGATATTCAATTTTCGGTAAATTTTCAATCGGCAAGGTATTATTGCCGCCAACGTGCCATAATTCAACATTCCTTTTTGGGGCAATGTCAAGGGTAAGAAAATAACGATTTTCACATAGGATTATACATGTTGGATTTTTGCATGGAACACGATAAATCCACTGACCTTCGTTCTGGGGAAACTTATCTATCCCTATTATTTTTAACACAGCATCTTCCAATGCAGAACCCTTTTCAATATGTTTGGCCGATTTGAAGAACGATTTTGAAATTCCTTTTCGTCCGTCTTTTCCTGCCTCTATTTTACTTCGCATTTCGGATAATAGTGTTTGCCCACTATCGACCAAGACATTCTCACATTGCTTGATGTTCATTAGGCTCTTGATTTCAAATTCCGAAAATGGAGTGTGGGGCGTCAAAATCTGATTTTCCGACAGAAAGGAATAATACTTGTGAAATAGACCTTCTATATTTTCCCGCTCATATTCATCGTCGAATTTACTGTATGGCTCTATGGTTTTAGTTGAACCGATTTTCTTCTTAATATACCCTTCTCGTTTTAGATATTTGAAGTATGGGCGTTCCTGTACTTTCAAATTGGTTTTGCGTTCGTGGTATAATTGATACAGCGCTTTAAACTCAGGCCATGTTAATTGTTTATTTATCATATCTTCTGAATTTCATCGGCATTACTAAATATAGCAAAAGTACTCACTCGTTCTTTCCGCTTTTTACTGCCGTTGAGGATGTATAAATATTGTTCACCGTCCCTGAAATCATCAAGGGGATTGATTGACATTGATATTAGCTGATAATCTTTGGCTTCGGCAATTCGTTCAAGTAAATCGAAATTACTACCAATTCCTTCAGCCTCGTCAATAGGCATAAAACGTAATCCACTGTGTTGTCTCCCCTTTTCTTTTTTCTCAACTAAGGAAAGACGGGCAACGCATAACATGGCAGTAACGGCATAGGTCTGACCTGCGCTCCCGACATTCTTTTCTCCATCATCCGACTCCATTTCGAATTTTATATCAAAATAGTTCTTGGGATTTAATAAGTCTTCTATTTTCGCATTCTTGAATCCACCACATTTTTCAAAAGCTGTAGCCATCATGTCAGGAATATCAATTTTTTCTCTTAATGCTGCAAATAAATCTTGATGAATGCTTTCTTGTTTTATCGAATCATTAAGCTTTTCCAAAAACATATCAATCCAATCGATTGGATAAATTAAAGAAAACGGACAAGTAAGACTTAACTTAAATCCTTGTGATATTTCTTTATCCGAGCCTTTAAAATAGGCTCCAATCTCATACATTTTTGCAACATAATCGCTGACAGCATCTCTAACATCCTGAAAAATTTCCTTGAGCAAATTCAGTTTCCGATTTCCGATATGGATATGTGTGTCATTTAACTGTTTGAGAAAGTCTAACATTTGCTGTAAAGCATCTGTCTCATTTGACGTCAATTGTTTTGCGGGAATCTCATTAACAACTTCTCTTGTTAATGCCAAATAATCTTCAGACCCCATGAATCGTTGATACATTTTTTCGCTTAAAAACTCGATAACAATATCATCATATGCTTGCTTATAAGCATTCCTTGCTGAATAGAATAATTGTTCTTTTTCTTCGGGTTTGGCTACAATATTAATTTTTAAGTTTATCTGTTGGTCTGACTGTGCTTGATAATCTAACTTTGCCTGATGATAAAGGCTGTCTTCTTCTTGAATCTTAGTTTTCAGAACTTTTATTTCTTCTTTGCAACTGTGTTTTTTCTTTAGATTATCATTTAGTTCTGAGCGAAGATTTAATATGCTTGTCGTATCTAAATCCTCAGGGATTTGTATATAAGTTGAAAATAATTGTCGAAATCGAGTTGCTCTATTTTGTTTATATATAAGCAGTCTGTTTGCTTTTTCTTGAAGTTGTCTGATAGCGGTTTGAACTTCAAGAAAAGAGAAATTCTTTGAGAATTCTATTTGGCAGGCTTGTTGTATATCTTTTTTTACTTGCTCTTGCTCCGTTTCTCCCTTTATTTTCAGGATTTTGGCAGCATCAAGTTCCGATTTGGTTTGCTTAATGTCTTCTCCATTAAAATGGACTTTCAACAATTCATCTAATTGTGTGGCAGTAATATCTAAATTTTCATCAATGATATATGCTGATATTTCATCTCTACGAACAAAAGCGTTAACTGCATTCTCGCCATGTTTAGACGCCACTTTTTGCATAGCCTCTATAGTTTCTTTCTCTTCTCTTAATGAATTGATGATTTCTGCTGCATCTTTGTATTTTTCGTTGAAGTATCCCGTAATTTCGTCACTATTCTTCGTTGTGAAAAATCGTTCGGGTATGTAAGGTACAAATCTCCTAATGCTGCCCCAATCAACCCAAAAACCATTCGGATTGCTTTCTTTTTCCCCGATTTCCAAGTTGCCAAAAAAAGTTTCCGGATTTGGTATATATTGTGTATTCTTTTCAATACTTGCAGGTTTCTCAATAAGTATCATATCTAAGTTGAACAAGACACTTTCTTCCTCATGTGATAATGATGGTTTGTTCTGTATTGTCCAATATGCTAAAGATTTAGTATTGGTGACATCTGAAAAGTCCTTTAAAGTAGTAAGTCTCTTTATTTCGGTGTTGATTTCTTCTGTTCTCTTCTTGTAAAAAGCAGAGCCATCAACTGCTCCTCTCGCCCAAGGAGATTTTGTCCATTCTTCATATAACTTTTGCTTCATCAATTCATCACCCAAATTTTTCAAGTGTTCCTTTTCAGCCTTCTCACTCAATTGTTTTGAGTGCCTATCTCGTAATTTTTCGCATGTTTTATAAGCATCAAGTAATTTTTCTACTTTTTGCACTTGAATGTACTGTTCGTCGAGTTTGGGGTATTTCTGAAATGCAACGGACTCTTTAGTCAGATACGCTGTTATATTTTCTTGAGCATTTTCAATGATGGATAATTTATCTGCTAAAAGATTTACGTTTTTCCGTTGCTCCTCAGCTTCTGCTGAAAATAAACGCAAAAAGGAATTGGCTACTTTATGATTGATACTTTTTATGTCATACTGAAGCTGAATACATTTTTCTTCTGCCGTATTCTTGTTTTGATAATGAAATATGGTTTTTGTTTTCAAATAGTCTTCCTGTGCTGCATCCCGTGCTTGTTTTAAATCGAAAAGACGTTTGAACTTTTCGTATTTGATTCGCACTTTTTCTAATGTGTCTTTATTTTCTTTGTGGTCTCTTAATTCTTGTGCTATATCTGCAAGTTGTTCGTCAAAACGAACTTTGATGATATTTTCCCTATCGTCATTAAGGAAAAACTCTTTCAACCATTTCGAATTGTTTTTAAATCCTTTACTACGAGAAAATGCGCGAATGATTTGTGCAAAATTCTTTAAGTTTCCTTCTGTCTTCAGGTCAATGGGAAGGATTTTGTTTTGTTCAAGTAATTCATGATATTTATTCAAAGACAGTTTTGCAGCATAAGCCTGTTTATTTTCTTTCATCCTTTCAGGAAGATTAGTTATATCTATAATCTCGTCACCCAACATAAAATCTTTTGATATAAGAGGTGAAGAAAGAGGCTCAAATACGTCTAATCCTATATTTGCTTGAATAATAAAAGGGTCAATGGAAGTAGTTGATATGTACATCCCGATGACAATAAATTTGTCCGTATCTATTGCAATGTTTAGAAATACATATCCATATCGTTCAATGATTAACTTTCTTGCTTCCCGCTCTGAACTTGAATCTGTGGCAGATTTAAATTCCCTTTCTCCGACTAATATCAGTTGTAACACATCTGCAATAATAGATTTTCCGACACCGCTGTCACCTGCAAAATCTGTCCGAAACGGATGAAAACGATAATCTGAATTATAATGATTACGAATGCCTACTGTTGAAAGGCTATATATACGAGGAAATTTTTTATTACTCATTGCTAATCGGTGTATTGATGATGTAGTTTTCAAACATATTCAGTAAACGATTGAGAGACGGCATGATTTCAAAAGTTTCCGTGCTTTTGTCTATCATAATCCAACATAAATCGTTGAATTTTTTAAGCGCTTTGTCCATCTCATCTTCAATAGATTTTAGCTCATAATCCGTTTCTTCTGTATCTTCCGATTTTGCAAATAGCCGTAATAAGTGCGGTTTATATTCTTCATACTCCGACAATACTTGTACTTTAAAATCTTGGATTAGTATACGGCTTTCTGCTCTTGGTTCAAGAACATACATGCGAATTAATAGAAAGGCTATGATTAGATGCGATTCCGCAAGATATTCACGATTTTCTACAGGAATATTACCCCGTTGGTAGTATCCGTTTCCATCTTTGAAGAAATCAATGAAAAAGTATTCTAAATCACCTTCGCCCTCACGATTCAAATGGATATCAAACAAATTGTCATAATAAGATTTTAGTTTGTCGTAATATTTTCCGACAAAAGCAAACTGCTTACCCTGTGAAGGACATTTTTGAATATGTTTTCCACTTTTCAAAGCATAATCGACATCTGCAAATATTGATATTGCTTCTTGTGTCGTTAAAAATGCATAGCCTACATTTTCTTGTAAATAATCGTCTTCCATATTTTTATCATTGGATATTCGGGGATGCCAACTATTTCAGTTGAAATAGATATCCCGAATGAATTAATGTCACGGTAATATTTAGACATGGTTTTGTGAGCTAACTTCACACAAATACGGATATTCCCATTTTCTTTTTTGAGCACTTCATAAAAGAAAGCAGAAAAATCAACTTCTTGATATGCTTTTAGTCGATTTTCCAAATCAAGCATATAAAGGTTAATCCTTTTTTGAATTTCAATCCTTTCTTTTTCCAATAAAAAGCGATTCTCTGTTTCAGTGGCGTTGGTTACGGGAATTTTTGATTTCGCTGTTTTGAACCGACTAAGGGAAGCTCCATCAAAATTTTCTTTAACGATAATAAACCTTGGTTGCTGAGTATAACGTATCGGGATACTTGGTATGCCATCAGGGAAACGGATTTTGCCTTTTTCCAAAGTGCTTTTTTCAAGTAGTTGATTAAAGAAGCGTTTGAACCGAATGTAGAAATCGTGCCTATTGATATTTCTGATATATTCATTTAGTCGAGGTTTAACGCTGTCTATACGCTTGCTGATGATTTTCAGATTACCTCGAACTTCCTGAAAGAAGGATAGCACATTTGCCCGTTGTCTGTTCAGAAGAATATCTTCTGTAATGATATTACTCTTCAATAGCTTGTTTTGAATATCGTGCGCTCCACTAAAGGCATTATTCAACTCTTCTGTTTTGGAACGAATATCTTCCAATGTGTTAACTATTGATTTTAAAGCATTCAAATCGTAAGCATGCTCATTTGATATCTGTCGTCTGAAATCAATGACTAATCGGTCAATTTGGATATATAGGGTATTAATTTGTGTATCTACTCTTTGGCTATAGCTTTCGAATGTAGTAGAGTACCACTCTGTGAAGGATTGTTCGCTAAAGGTGTTAGAAAGGTATAAAAACTCTTTTTGTAGCTGAGTGGGATTGAATGTCTCTTCAAGAATATTTTCAATCAGTTTGCACCACTTTTTGGTAAAAGGTTTGAGACGGTATAGCCGATTCTTTTCATCGCGCCATAAAAAATACTTTTGAAAATACTTGACTATATTATTAAACTGTATTTTCTGATTGGTTTTCAAATCATATCGGATCTCCCTCAACGATTTGATGATTTCTTCTTCTGAAAACTCTTTCCCAATGTCTCCGTCCTTTTGTTTCTGATACAGATGAAACAGCACCAATCCTTCCTGCTTAAGAGGAATAAGATTTTCATATTCTTTTTCTATTTCATTGTATAGATTGAATAAGGACATAACTTTAACAATACAAAAAAGTTAACCTTATTGCCAAACATTGGTTGTTTTAGCATTATAAAGATTAACCTTACATTTAAATTTAGTTTTTATTTTCTCAATATGCATCAAATCGGCATCTGAGTATACACCGATATACACACTCCATAATTTGTCTTGTGCCTTCTTCCCTTGATTAGCCGCGATGTTTATGGCTTCTATGATATGTGTATCATTGTCGCCAAAGTTGAAACCAAATGTTATTAATGAGCCTTTTATCGAAGAAAACTTATCAAAGCAAAACGACAGGTATTTGTTATGCATAATGTGCGTAAGTTTTTCATTTGCATTGCCTGCTGTCACAAAAATGGGATATTCTTTCTTTTCCATTCTTGCTTTAATGTTATCTAATAAGTAGTCACCGTTATATTCTTCTTTGATTATATCTATTCCTGTATCAAATAGAGGAAGCGCACCATGCAAATAAAATACGGATTGGCTATCCTTATTTTTACCCCAACGAAGTTCAGAATATTCCGGTTCATAATCCGGAACATACTCATCTCCTAATGGGTTTTCGACTTCTCTTCCAAAGCCATCTCCTGCATTTTTACAAGTGTTGCGCATTAATACCCAATAAAGAAGCAAGTCATAATTCGACGAAAAAACATATCCGTCATTAACTAAGTAATCTTCTAAAAAAGTACAGCAAGCGGCATTTTTTTCTTCAGGTATCTTAAACACATGTTCAGGGTGCATTGCTTTAACAGCATCAATCAAGCTATTTTTCAGGGTTTCACTTGTATGCTTGATTTTATCAATCAGTTCTTTGTCTGCATTGAAAACTTGAGCAACATTAGCGAAAAGGTCTAATTGCTGCATGATTATCTCAAAGTTCTTTGTATTTATGCTGTTGAATAGCTGTTTCAATAATTCATCTTCCGAGTTTTCTATAAATGCACTAAGCGCATTATATGAGAATATTTTGGCATCATAAGCCATACTGAATCCATTTCCCAACAGCAAATGCTTAGCCCTTCCTTTTTTGCGTAGGGATTGAACAACCTCTTGATAGGTTTGAAGTTCTTCAACTTTCATACTTCAACTTTTTTCCAATGATGTTTGGGAACAAAACAAGGCAATTTACTCAAAATAATATCCTGAGGTAAGCCCCACATGATTTCATATGTATTTTCTCCAACTTGGGAATTAGCTTCCTTTGCTTCTAATTCCATATCTATGGGGACATTCACAAATATAGTATAGTAAGGACTGGTAGATTGGTCATAACTTTTAAGTTTTGGGTCTATGGCAACAAGCTTGTCAAATAACCCTTCAACATTTAACTTCTTATCTACACTAATAGGAATTGAACAATAAGAATTGCCCTTGCTGTCCACAAGGTGACTTTTAATAATGCTATCTGCTAACTTAATCTTTATCATGATATTTTCTTTAAGATTTCTACTTCAAACTTTCGTTAATGGCAAAGTTAGCAAATCTTTTAACATTGTCACTAACTTTTTCATTTTAAGAATGAAATCTATGGTATTAATACTAGGAATTAGTTGTTTTGCTTCACCATTCACAATAAACAAGCTGTTTTTATTCGAATAAAGTTGCTTATGACATCTCTGTTACCACTACTTCAGCAGTTGCAAAATAGCAGGGCAAAGTCTTTTTTGTTTTATCGACAAAACAAAAACAGCTTATTTTCGTCTTATCGACAGAACAAGAATACCCCTAACTAATCCTGATATTTTGTTTTGTTTCTAAAATGCATTATATTTGCAGCATAATAGAAACAAAATCAAGAAATGACATTTTTGGAATTTAAGAATCAGCTATTCGATTTGGCATGCTTCAATATCTATCAGGTATATGCATGGCAATCGGATTTTGACCGTAATAGCCTTACTCGCTGGGTGAAGAAAGGATATCTTATCCGGTTACGGCAGGGATACTTTGCTTTCTCTGAATATAAGAGCAAACCGGATTATTTCCTTTATTTTGCCAACAGGATTTACCGTCCGTCCTATATCAGCTTGCATACAGCATTGTCGTTCTATGGGATGATACCGGAAGCGGTGGTACAGATTACCAGTGTGACAACCCTAAAAACAGCATCTTTCGTCAATGACTTCGGCGAATACTCTTATAAGAACGTCAAAGAAAACCTGATGTTCGGGTACGAGTTGAAGCCAATGGCAGACAATCATACCATACAGTTTGCCACACCCGAGAAGGCATTACTTGATTTGCTGTATCTTTATCCGTTCTATGATAGTGAGCAGGAATTGGAAGAATTGCGCTTGGATGAAGATTACCTGCACGATGATTTAAACAAGGATTTACTGATGGACTACTGCGACATGTTTCAAAGCAAGGCACTTGATCATCGTGTAAAGTTACTTCTTAAAACTTACGATTTATGATACAGATTGAACAGATAAGAAATTATTTTCCGGTTCAAATCCGTGGAAATTCGGGGTTCGATAAGCACATACTAAAAGAGTATTTACAGTTGATGATTCTGGATTACCTTTCTTCTACGCCAAACATCCAAAAGATGGCTTTTATCGGTGGGACAAACCTGCGTTTAGTAAAAGGGATAGACCGGTTTTCTGAAGATTTGGATTTTGACTGCAAAAACCTGTCGAAAGACGAGTTTATTGAAATGACAAACGGCGTAATTCAGTTTCTGGAACGTTCAGGATTACGCGTGGAGGCAAAAGATAAAAAAAATCCAAAGCTAACAGCCTTCCGGCGTAATATTCATTTTCCTGAACTGTTATTCGATTTGGGATTGAGCGGACATAAGGAAGAACGCTTTTTGATAAAGGTCGAAAGCCAATACCAAGGAATTGCTTATCCCCCTGTTATCACAAATATCAAAGGGTACGGATTCTTTTTCCCGTTTCCCGTTCCTTCTGATGGTGTATTGTGCAGTATGAAAATTGCCGCCATGTTAGCCCGCGCCAAAGGACGTGATTTTTACGACCTGATGTTTTTGCTTTCGCAGTCAAAACCCGATTACGATTTTCTTTCAAAGCGTTGCGGAGTACATAATTTGCAGGAGTTCAAACAGGCAGCAGGCGAATTGCTGAAAACAGTCGATTTGAAGAAGAAGCAAAAGGATTTTGAGCACTTGCTTTTCAATAAAGCGAATAGTGAGAAGATTTTGAGGTTTGGGGATTTCGTTAATTCGCTTACAGAATAATTCGATGCGAAATGCACATTTCGGAAATGACCGTTTCGGAACAATGGAAAGGCAAATTAAACAGCCGTAAATTTTACCGCCATAAAAATTACCTTCTATTTCTGTTATGCCCTATTTTTGCTGCACAAGAGAAGTAAAAAGACTAATTATTTCAACTTTTCGGTCAAACAATGGATTAATTTAATATTCTTTCTTAACTTTGCAGTAACAATCGTGTTAAATCACGGGCAAAACGATGAGAAATAATCGTGTGCTAAATCGTGTGGATTTTCCGATGAAAGAAAAGATAAGTCGGTGATTGTCAATGGTGATACGTAAAGCGTTCACTTTCTGGTGGAAACAAATGCATATTACCCCTAATTTTGTAGATTTAAAGAAAGTACTTATCTTTGCTTTCAGTATTCTCCATGAGCAAACTATCGCAAAAGCACGTAGCAAATTAGTGGGTTAAATCATGGGATATGCTTGAAGCTAAAAATATAAAGTTTTAAATATCAGCGTGGTAACTCTGTAAGGAGAATCCCAGGCGGATCACATAAGAACAAAGCCAAACGGCGACAAAAAAGAGACAAGTCCTACAATATCAACGTATTGTAGGACTTTTTTTATTGTTTCAGTCTTGCTTAAAAGACAAAAAAGGGGCACGAAAAGACACGGTTGAGTATCCAAATCGTACCCCCTTCCCCAAAAAACGATTAGGGGGTACGATTGTCGGAAATCACTATCCATGCAGAAGGTTTCAATCTCTGTATTGATTTTAGATATTATCATCTGAAACCTGTTTTACTGTGATTTTTTTATTAATGGTGTTTAAATTCAGTTGTTTACTCGAATACCTTTCTTTTATTTAAGAATAGCAAAGCAATACAAAAGTCATTCTGTAAAAGTAATTCAAAGTCCAAAACAGATACAGACACGATTTTTGTATATTTGCAGGATACAGATAACACCTGACAAGTATGAAAAAAGAAATCCTATATCAAGAAATAGCGAGAACTATTGCCTGTCAAATTAAGAAAGGCGTGTGGAAAGCTGGTGAGAAACTACCTTCTTTACGCACTATTAGCAATGAAAATGGTGTAAGTCTTAATACTGCAATTCAGGCATATTATGAATTGGAAAAAGACGGATTTATAATATCACGCCCAAAATCAGGGTATATTGTCAATTACAAACCCATACGCCTATCTGTTCCAGCGACAACACAACCGTCTGTAAAGCCTGAGAGCAAAGAGGTGATAGATTTGATTGCTGACGTATACAGCTCGTTAGAAATAGGAGATAAATCGATCACTCGATTTTCATTAGGAATGCCCGAAGATATTTTATTACCAATTGCAAAACTTAATAAAGAACTTATAAGAGCTATGCAGGCACTTCCGGGTAATGGAACCCGGTATGATGAAACACAGGGAAACATGCGATTACGTAAATCTATAGCTCGTTTTACGTATAGTTGGAAGGGAAACTTGACAGAAGATGATATAGTGACAACTGCTGGAGTTACTAATGCGGTTGCTTTAGCTTTATCTGTAATTACTAAGGTAGGAGATACTATTGCGGTTGAAAGTCCGGTCTATTTTGGAATGTTACAATTAGCCAATAGTATGGGGTTGCGTATATTGGAATTACCTACCAATCCAGTAACAGGGATTGATCCAGATGCGCTGAAAAAAGTTTTACCACAAATTAAAGCTTGCCTGCTTATAAGCAACTTTAATAACCCATTGGGAAGTTGTATGCCTGATGAACATAAAAGGGTAGTTGTTGATATGCTGGCCGGATATGATATACCTTTGATCGAGGATGATTTATATGGTGATTTATTTTTTGGAAATTCACGTCCTAAGCCCTGCAAGGCTTTTGACAAGAAGGGGCTTGTTTTATGGTGTGGTGCGGTATCTAAAACATTAGCGCCGGGGTATCGGGTAGGATGGATTGCTCCCGGCAAATTTAAACATGCTATTATTTGCCAAAAGAATATTCACCTTATTTCTACGCCTGCGCTTAATCAAGAAGCGGTTGCCAATTTCATGGAGAATGACAGATACGAAAACCATTTACGTAAACTGCGACAAGAATTATACGCAAACAGTATTCATTTTGCCCATTCCATCATGGATTACTTCCCCGAGAATACAAAAATTGTTACTCCACAAGGAGGATTTATGCTTTGGGTGGAATTAGACAAACAGATTGATACAACAGAACTTTATTATCGGGCTATGCAGCGAAAAATAAGCATAGCCCCCGGACGTATGTTTACATTACAAGAGCAATATACCAATTGTATGCGTTTAAGCTATGGACAACGATGGACTCCACTTCTTGAAGAACGTTTAAAACAATTGGGGGATATAATTAAAAATCACTTTAACTGATGTATGTATTCCTTTAGTACTTCCCCTATTACTTGAAGTCCTTTCATGATTCTATCTTCTGGCATATTAGAGTAATTTATTCTAAATGTATTTTCTTTGTGCTCAACAGGATAAAATGAACCGCCGGGTACAAAGGCTATTTTCTGTTCAATGCATTTTTGCAGGATGTCACGCGCTGAAATATTTTCGGGTAATTCAATCCAAGTAAATAACCCGCCTTGAGGATGAGTATATTTTATGTCATTAGGAAAATAGCGTTCAATACATTCTAATGCTATATCTCTGCGTTTTCTGTAGACTTCTACTATTTTGCTAATATGCTCATCGATATCATATCGTTTTAGATATTCGGCAATAGTCATTTGAGCTATTGTGTTACACTGCAAATCAGTGCCCTGCTTAACTAACACATACTTGCGGATAATATCTTTATCACCTGCAATCCACCCAATCCGAAAGCCCGGACAAAAGATTTTAGAAAAACTACCAGTACATAAGATATTACCTACCTTATCAAAAGACTTTATAGAGGGTAAAGACTCTCCTTCAAACCTTAATTCTCCATAAGGGTTATCTTCAATAACAGGAATATCATATAAAGCAGATAGTTCAGCCAGTTTTTTTCGTCTTTCCAAACTCCATGTTTTTCCAGTGGGATTTTGAAAGGTTGGTATTACATATATTAGTTTTATATTTTGAGTATTATTCAGTACCTCTTCCAAAGTAGCCATATCCATGCCTTCTTCATCTGTTGGAATTTCAATGAAGCTACTCCCATATGATTTGAATGCGCTAATTGCTGCTAAATAGGTGGGGCTTTCACACAATACGATATCACCATCGTCTAGAAATACTTTTCCGGATAAATCTAATCCTTGTTGCGAACCGTGAGTTATAAGAATATTATCCTTATCAAACGATGTCCCTAAGCGTTCATTCATTCGTTTGGCAATCCATTCACGTAAAGGATAATACCCTTCAGTAGTCGTATATTGAAGAGCTTTTGCTCCTGCTTCTTGCAAAACGACCTGATTCATTTTGTTAATTTCATCTATGGGGAATAGCTCAGGGGCAGGTAGTCCACCAGCAAATGAAATAACATCTTCCCGTTCTGTAACTTTGAGTATTTCTCTTATTTCCGAAGCCTTTATATAAGACATTCTCTTGGCAAATTTCAACTTCATAATCATTAAATATATTTGAAAACTAAAATAATGCAAAGTAAAGCATAATAGATAAATGAGAACAGATACAATTTGCACAATATCAGCGGGTACAGATTTTCGGAACCAAGTATTATCCCGATTGTATCGCCTACCGAAAGAATCAAACGGACAGTTATCAATAGAAAGACAGGACTGATACTTGCGTCGAAGTTATTCTAGCCGAACCTCAATTAACCAAGCGTGAGAAAGAAATACTAATATTAATTCGGCAAGGTTTTCTGAGCAAAGAGATCGCTTATAAGCTAAATCTTAGTATTTATACGGTAAATAATCACCGAAAGAATATATTGGCAAAGCTAAATGTAGATAATGCGATCGAAGCTATCAATAAGGCGGAAAATTTCGGTATTCTCTATTGATTACGATATCCAATCCAAACCACTAGCTAATATTGATATGATTGCGGTTATATTTCATCCTCTGGGGCTGAATCCATTTGTGCGATGCGCTATGAGTGAATTATACAATCATTTTTCTGCGGAAAAAGTAGTGCGGGTATCGTATGTAAAGAATACCCGCACTTTCTATTTATTTTGAAAAACGTAATTTTATAGTTCAAGATTCACTTCATTCATATTGATTTCAAGAGAGCGCCGCTATACCTGTTCCTATCAAGTTTGCGTTATTCATATTGTTGATATGGATTTCGACATCCGCTAATGCGGATTCATTAAGGAGTTCTTGTAATTTCTCCAGAACAAGAATGTTATAGTTTTTATCTTTTCTATTCTCGCTCCAAAATAGACTGCCTTCGGCTACTAGACAGATTTTTTGTATATCTTTATTATATGATCTCAGTAACTGAATAAGGCCCAGTAGCGATGCGGCGACTAATTGTGCTGATCTGTTGTAGATCCAATGAGCTACATCTACATATACGTCCTTGTGAATATCCGGATAGTTCATGATAGCGGTCAATTTTTGGGCATCGAATTTATTCTCAAACTCATCCAAAGGGAAAGTTGCTTTCAATATATCGCCTAGATACATACCCGAAACCGCTTTCTCAAACCGCTGTTTTCCAAGGCTGCCTGAAATGGCGTCAACCGTATCATCGACTGTCGTGAGGAATGGAGGATGGAAGTTACCCGACTCTAGGTTGACAGGGACTAAGCCTTGTATATTATAGCTCGGATCTAATTTCTTTATTTTATCCGCCGGAATGAAAGTGGCCATGTTGGTGCCTGTTCCTACGATCAGACCGATATAGGCGTCATAGCTATTGTCGGTTAGGCCGGCAAACAAGCTGGCGATAGTATCATTTAATACTTTAATACCTGTAAATTTGATTTTACAATGTTCGTTTAGGTAGTCGAGAAGTGGTTTACCTACTAATTGCCCTACCATTTCTTTAATGTCGACTCCTTTTGTCCAACGTAACAATTTGGCGTCTCCACTGAGTACGGATTCTGCTGGATAAGAAAAACAATAGCCGATTGGCATTTCCTCATCCCGTTTTATCCCGACAATCATATCGGCTAATTCTTTAAATAGCTCCTCACGAGTATATCCCGGTGATTTCATGATCGACATGTCTTTTTTCCACCCGTTGTTGGGATGGATGGTTGGTGATCCTTGTCCAAGATCGACGGTCGCTACTCTATAGTTGGTTCCTCCTAAATCGAGAACCAATGCTTTTCCATTAATATCAGAGGTTTTGGGAGAGATAAAAGTCGGTATGCATTGTATCTCCGCATTTTCATGTTTTAATCCCTCTTCAACCTTTTCCCGAAATGAACTGGCTATCTCTTTGAGTTGGTCATTTTCTAACCAGAAAATATTTTTCTCCATAAGATTGATTTTTTGATTTTGAAATATCCTTGTTAGTGAATAACAATTTAGAAAGGGATTTGACTATCCTTATTGGTTGATTAAGTTAAGGGGATAAATTTCGGATACTGTAAAATTTGTTGTGTTAAATTTAAATTTTGTATAAACAAAAGGGTGACGATGTCTGTTTAAAACACCAAACAGATGATTTTATTTATTAATCTAAATTAAGATATATGATACCGAAAGTGGAGATAGAAGCAGGCAAGGCGGATTTAATCCGTGAGATTTTAGGCGTTAATGATTTGCAGGACATTAACTTACTTGATGAGTACCGTGATATATTTATAAAATCACAAAAGTCTGCGTATGAGAATGAATCTGTTAATGATATTAATTGTACGGATTGAATTTTGTGAGAAAAATGTCTTATATACAGGGCATAGGATGAGAATATATTATTCAATATTCTGTTTACTAGCATATTACAGTTTCTTTGTATTTCTTTCTTAGGAAACTACAGTTTCCCGCTAGGATAGAAACTGCAGTTTCTTCTAGGGGAAACCGGAGTGTCTTTTAGGCTCGGTTTGTGTAAACGATAAGGAAAATCTACTACTTATCATTTACGACCTTCCCATATTCCTCATCACTTACCGGCTCAAGCCAAGTGTTTTTATTGGTTTGGGGATTACATTCTACGGCGATATGCGAAAACCAACTGTCCGGTGAGGCGCCGTGCCAATGCTCTATGTTTGGTGCGATTTCGACAACATCCCCGGGTAGTAAACGACGGGCGCTTTTACCTCGTTCTTGATAATAACCCACACCACCTACGGCGATGAGTATCTGCCCTCCTGTATGCGTGTGCCAGTTGTTTCGGCAGTTAGGTTCAAACGTTACGTTAAACATTGGTACGTTTAAATCCTTATTGCTTGTTAATGGCACCAGCCAAGACTTCCCCGAGAAATATTGTTCAAACCCGGTGTTTTCATTTCCTGTAGGGAATTCACTAATTTTTGGAATTTCAGTTTTCATTTCTTGTGCGTTTATATTGCCAATGGAGATTAATGTGATCAACATGGCAATGGTTATTTTCTTTATATTCATATTTGTTTTCTTGATTTTATTCATATTACAAAATTATTTAAGATATTCCATTGCTTTTGTATACCAATTACTGATAAGTGTAACAGAATTACTGATTTTACAATCTATAGAATCTTGAAGTTGATGGCTTTTAAATAAATATAGGGGAAATCTCAAATTGGCGAGATTGGACAATTGTTAGTCTGTTGGGATTATGTATTTTTGTCATCATAAGAATCTATAGGATGAAGCCTGATACGGAAAACATATATCAACGGAAAATTAATCAAGTAATTGATTATATCAATGCGAATTTGCATCTCCCTTTACGACTGGATATAATAGCCGGGCAGGTAAACGTGTCCGAGCGGCAGCTACTACGTATTATGAAAGGAGCCTTGAATGAGTCATTATATGCTTATGTGGCGAGGCAACGTGTAGAGCGAGCAGTTTTATATATGCATACGGAAGATATGAGTCTGGCAGATCTAGCGAGTCGGGTAGGCTATGATAACCCCCAATCTTTCTCGAAAGCGTTCAAGAAACAATTCAGCGTATCTCCGAAAGCTTATATGGATAAGTTGCGAGCACGTCTGAGAGAAGAGACCGAGAAGTGGAGTAATGCTTCGGTCGGGAAGGAGATTATTCCATCAGGGATGTTCGGTACGATTCGTTTGCAGAAAGGAAAATATGCGGTTTATACCTTAAAAGGTAGTTATGCGGGATTACAAGAACTATATAATACTATAAATATAGATTTCAATTATACCAAACGGCATGGAATGGCGTTTGAGGAATATGTGAGTTATTCGGAAGAGGATGACGATACGCAAGTGACAAAGATTTATATACCAATAAAATAAATTAGTATGGAAACAAAATTTTGCCAAAGCTGCGGTATGCCGCTGCAAAAGAATGAGGAGTTTGGAACGAACCATGACGGAAGCAAGAATGAGGAATATTGTTGCTATTGTTATAAGGACGGGGCCTTCACGATGGACTGTACGATGGATCAGATGATCGATCATTGTGCCCAGTTTGTCGATGAGTTCAATAAAGATGCGGACTTTCATTATACGAAAGAGGAGGCCGTAGCGAATATGAAATTATTTTTCCCGACATTGAAGCGCTGGGCGGTACAATAAGCCTCTATAAAAAGCGTCTATCTGCGCTTCGGCCTGCTGGATTAATTTCACTGGAATGCGGGGCTTCTTCTCGAAAAAGTCCATTTCTATTTGAATGGTGTTTTTCTTAATGGAGCGGCTCCAATTACCTATTATCTTTCCGTTATATAAGATAACCGGGTAGAAGGTGCCGAATCGGTTGAACGCTTTTGGATGATGTTCTAGCGGCAATACGTCCGTGCGGTTTTTGTAACTGATCAAGTATTCATCGAAGGCGGGGAGGAGACGCAGTACAGGTTCGCTCTCATTTTTTCCTTTCCATGATTGGTGGATGAAATATTCACGGGAATCGAACGTCTCGGTCATTAACTCCGCCTTGATCAGATTGATAGCGAGCCTACACTCGGTAGCGGTTAGCCCGGACCACCAAACAAAATCCTGTAACTGGGCAGGGGAGTGGCTTTGAAAATATCTGGATGCCAATCTCGCCAGAGCCTCTTCCCTGCAAAGTTCACGAGTAGGAGGGACACGTTCGTCCAATAAGGCGTAAGTCGTTTTCTTTCCTTTATCGATCCCGCTACAGACGATGCCTTCCACCTCACCCCATGTAAGGAAAAGGTTTACATGATCTATGGTGGGCAAAATCCCGGATTTTTGCAATTCCGCCGTTACTTCTTGTTTGGTCAGGCTTTTGTATCCTTCCAATATCTTTCCGATCTGATCTAGGCATCTTGTGAACAGCGTTTTTTCTATCTTCCCGAAATGTCCCTTGGCGTACGACATAACGGCAGCCTTGATACGCTCGGAAGATAGCATAAGCATCCAACGGATATCCTCGGCGGCCACGAAATGCCAAGTAGGACGCATCACATGGGTACGTAGAATATCACCTTTGTACAAAGCCTCATTTACCGTTTCAAGGGAAGAGGATCTCAAGCGAATACCGATCGCCCATTTGGCCATCTCATACTCCTGCGCCTGGATAGCGCCCATCCAAGAGACCAATTCTTTCGGGGACTCGAATCGGGATTGTTCCAATTGTTGGCTAGCTACTCGTATATGTGTTATCATAATATATGAATATAAACGCAAATGTACGAAATAAAGCGTTAAACATCCCATAATCTTGAAGATATACTCATTCTTTTTGTACCTTCACGCTAGAAACAATTAGTGAAATTTATGACGATAGCGTATTTAAATGTGGCTACGGACCGGCAACACTTGGATATTCAAAGGGAAGAGATCTCTTCTTTTGCCGCGGCCAAAGATATCCATGTGGATAAATGGGTCATGGAAGTATCCGGAGAGAAAGCGAAACAGCCGGGACCAAAGTTAAAACTTGTTCTCGAACGCTTGAAGAAAGGGGATGCCTTGATCGTATCGGATATTACCCGTTTGTGTCTTACCTTATATGAGTTGATGGGGATACTTACCGTTTGCATGGAGAAGGACGTGACGGTCTATTGTATAAACGACCGTTATATATTCGATGACCGGATGGATCGCCAATTGATGATTAATGTCTTCAAGCAAGTAGACGAGATTGATCACAGTCTGGTTTCCATACGTACAAAAGACGCCTTGGAACAGGTGAAAAGTACGGGAAAGCGGTTGGGACGTCCTAAAGGCTCGGAATCCAAGTTGTTCTTCTTGGATGCCCATAAGGGGGAGATCATGAACATGTTGGAGCGGGGAGAATCGGTAGGATCGATTTGCGAGCATTTCAACGTCTCTAAGAATACTTTTTATAAGTATAGGAAGAAATTCTTCAGATCGTAAGGATTGGTTTTAATACCAATCCTTTCGTTTCATATATAGCCAAGTCAATACTCCGGTAACTATCATGACGGCCCAAGCTATGAAATAACCGTAACGCCAATCCAATTCCGGCATTATCTTGAAGTTCATACCCCATACGCCCACCAAGAATGTCAAAGGGATGAAAAGGGTGGAGACAATCGTCAGCCGTTTCATGATGGCGTTCATCCTAAGATCGTTATTGGATATATAAAGATCGACAAGGGAAGAGGTGATTTCCCGGCAGCTTTCCGTTGTTTGGATAACGAATTGGAGTTGGTCTTGCAGGTCATTATAGATCGGCAGGATATCCGGGGTGATAATCCCGTTCTCTGTTCGTAATAGTTTTGAGAATTGATCTTTCAGCGGTAGGCTATTCTTACGGATAATCATGTACTCATGGCGGTGTTGTTGGATTAGGGAACCCATATTACCCTGATCGTTCTTAGGATCGAGCAAAGTCTCTTCTATATCCTCTAGTATCTCTTCTACCTTTGAGGCGGATTCTACTAAATTCGCTATGATCGTGTTTAGAAGGAAAGCGAGCAGCAATCCACTGCCTTTTTTCCGGATGTTCAGCATGTTGGATAGTAGCGCTTTATGAGCGGCCTCGAATACAGGGTTGTTGCTTTCCGTAAAAGTGATAACCGTATTGTTCGCTACCAGTATACTGATGTGCTCAGACCGCATCTCGTTATTGACATCGTAATAGCAGGAGTTTAATACGATAAGCATTCGTCCTTTGTATTCCTCTACCTTGACCACGTGTTGGGGAGTCAAGATATCCTTAGCGTCCAGATTATGCAGTCCGAAATCTTTTACGATACGGGTAATGGCATCCGCATTGGTCAATCCGCTAACCTCGAACCAATTGATCTGATCCGAGTCGGATAGTTTGCTGAAAGAGGTGTCGGTTATCCGCACCTCTTTCGTATGCAAAGATTGTTCGTTGTATTGCGTGAGACGGATGCCGGTTGCTGTCTCATGTTCGCCGGCGTAATAATACTTATCCGATAAATGCCGGTTGGATATATGTCTTCTCCTGTGTGTATATTCATTCCGTCTCATAATAAGGATCTCTTTTTAATCGAATTCAACAACGGTGATGCCGGCGCCTCCGAACTGCACATGCTCGTCTTGAAAACGACGGACACCGGGAACCGTGCGCAGATAATCCCGGATTAGCTGACGTAAGATACCCGTACCGGTTCCATGCAAGATACGAACCTTGCCTGCCCCGACTTGAATGGCGTCGTCGATAAAATAGGTCACGCTTTGCAATGCCTCATCGCCCCTCATTCCTCTCACATCGATTTCTTGCTTAAAGTTTATCTTCTTCTCATGCATATTGTCAGTGGTCTGGGAGCTGACGAACGTGCTTTTCTGGATTTCCCGTTTGATCTGGCCTTTGCTTACCTTTTCCAACTGCTCCAGCTTAACCGTGCTTTTGATCATCCCGAATGCTACTACGGCCTGCTTTCCTTGTAGTTCCATAACGGTTCCGGCGGAAACCTGCCCTTTAAGGCGTACATTGTCGCCGACCTCTATCACCTCTTTATTAAATATCGGCTGGGCCGTCACTTTTTGTTTCTGTTTCTTCCGTTCGTTCCGTTCCTTGAGCTTCGCCATCTTGCGTGCGATCTTATCGTCTTCTTCTTCGGTGGCCATTACGGAGTTCTTGAACTCTTCCAAGGCTTTGCGAGCCAGTTTGGTCTGTTCTTTTTCCGCTTGGGCCTCCTTGATCTCACGAACGGTATTCTCGATCTTGGCGTTAGCCTCCGCTAGAATACGTTGGGCCTCGGCCTTTGCCTCCCGGATGATCTCTTTCCGTTGCTTGTTTACGGCTTCCAAGTCTTGTTCATAACGGGAAGTGACATCTTCCAGTTTTTTCTCCTGCTGACGGATATTCTGCCGTTTGCTTTCCCAGTACCGTTTATCGCGTACGATATCTTGCAGGTACTTGTCCATATTGATATAATCCGCTCCGACGTTCGCGGAAGCGTCGGCTATCACGTCCTCGGGCAGACCGATCTTGCGTGCGATCTCTACGGCGAACGAGCTACCCGGGTTTCCGATAGAAAGCTTGAACAAGGGCTGCATCAAATGGCGGTCGTACAATATGGCACCGTTTACGATACCCTCCGTATCCTCGGCGAAATGCTTCAAATTCTGGTAGTGGGTCGTGATTACCCCAAAGCTATGATTCCGGTTGAAGCGATCCAATAAAGCCTCGGCGATAGCGCCGCCAATCTGGGGTTCCGTACCGCTACCGAACTCATCGATTAGGATAATGGTCCGCTCGTTACAATTCTTCACGAAATACTTCATGTTGGTAAGGTGGGAACTGTAGGTACTTAAATCATTCTCGATGCTTTGCTCATCGCCTATATCGATGAATATATGCTCGAAGATCCCGGTTCTTGATCGCTCATGCAAAGGAATCAATAAACCACATTGCAACATGTATTGAAGTAATCCGACCGTTTTCAGGCAAACGGATTTACCACCGGCGTTCGGACCGGATATGATCAAGATCCGTTTTCCCTCGGTCAGCTCGATATCGAGGGGAACTACCTGCTTGCCCTGTTTCTGTAAAGACAGGAATAAGAGCGGATGCACGGCACGTACCCAATCCATTTGTCGCTTATCCTCCACGATCGGCTTGATCGCCTTGACTTGCTCCGCGAATAACGCTTTCGCACGAATGAAGTCAATGTCGGCAAGAAACTCGTAAGATTGTAGGATATCCGGGGCTAAAGGACGGATCACGTTCGTGAATTCCGTCAGTATCTTAATGATTTCCCGGCGTTCTTCCCCTTCCAGTTCCCGGATGCGGTTATTCGCTTCCACGACCACCTCCGGCTCTATAAAGACCGTCTTGCCACTGGCGGACTCATCATGTACGATACCTTTTATCTTTCGTTTGAAGGCCGGGGCTACCGGGATCATCAAACGACCGTCGCGCATGGTCGGTGTCACGTCCTTATCGACAACCCCGTCTGATTGTGCCGCACGGAGGATGGATTGCAGGCTGCGGGATATACCGCTCATCGTGATCGTTATCTCCCTGCGGATTTGCGATAGGGTGGAGGAAGCACTGTCCTTGACCTTGCCGAATTTATCGAGGATGCTATCGATCTTTCCAATCAATTGGGGGAAGACAAAGATATCTCCCGCCAATTCAGTTAAGGCCGGATACTTGATTTCCTCATCGTCCATAGGCTTGAAGAAGCGTACGATGTCATTGATCGTTTGCAAGGAACGTTTGAGGTCGAACAACTCCCGTTCATCCAGCCAAGTACCTTCCGGCCGAATCCGTTTCAAGGAATAGCGCACGTCGAAGAAATAACTGGCGGGGAATTCCGTGTCTCCGTGTAGGATACGGATAAACTCATCGGTTTGTTCCAATCGCTTGGATACGACCTCGAAATCGGCGGAGAATCCCATCTCCGCTACCCGCTCTTCCCCGAGCGGGCTTAAACATTTTTCTGTGATTAAGTGACGGATCTTATCAAAGCCCGTCTTTTGTTCAAAATTTTGTGGATATATCACGTGTTTGTAAAATCTTTATTTGATCTCTACCGTCACTTCAGAGCGAATGGTAGGACGGATAATTACTTCTAATTTTGTCTTGCCACGCTTTATATTAAATGTACAGGCGTTGTTGCCGGACGGATTAATATAAGGGGCGAAATAGTATAAATAAGAGAACGCCGGCAAGTAATCGGAGCTTTGCGACGCATCCGCTATTTGGGGATATTTGAATACGTCCCAAAACATGCAATATTTGAAACCGTTCGCGTCCGTAAACATCGTCTTCGGATCACGATATTGCATCGTGTTCGTGATAAAGCGTTTGTAGGCGGATGAGAACTCCTCTGCCGAATGATCCATCTTATGGCGGCCGATCTTTTCTATAATGTCACGAGGACGGATGCCTGCCGCATAAGCGGGAGAGTTACGATCTACGTCAACCACTTGATCCAATTTATCGATATCGTAGCTGATCCCCGTATAATTATAGGTCTTCTTGCTCACCTTGAACGGTACGTTACGTCCGTATTTCGTGTATGGGTATTGCATACACATCAACGGGACATGCACCCGGGCGTATTCGTCTAAACGATAAGAGTCTTCCAGCAACTCGTTCGCCTCACATTCCCAGAGTACACGTCCGGGGATATCTTTTTGATCGATGATACGGATACCGAATTGCAACAGATATTCGGCTTCCGCTTCGGCGGCGGCGTAATTCAAGAACGGGAATTTCTCCATCTTACTGTGCGAGAAGTTGTACCGGTAAGTCGGTTCTTTTTCTACCAATACTTTATTCGCTCCCAGATAGTTCGGGTTCTTATCGAAAAAATAGAAAGTCTGTATCAATAAATCCGGCTTCGCGATATCAACCGTAAGTCCTTTTTTGGTCAACTCGTTCTCGATGCATTCGTTGATGACCGTTTCCAGTTTACGGTTATTCTCGTCGATGGTCGAGAAGGCGAATGTCTTGAAGTTACCGAAATCTACGCCGTCGGATGTGACGGTAGTCTTGAACGGGCATACGAATTCTTGCTCATTGGTTGTCTCCAAGCTATACATCGCATAGGCGGACGCCAGCTGGTCTTCCGTGATGGCGTTACTTTTCTTGCAGTCCTTCTTTACCAATACTTGTTTAGAAGGAGAGGAAAGGTTGCTGATAGTCAATAGGACATCGTTTCTTCCGGCGGGATTCAGCAGTTGTGGGATCTCATCGACAGATATTTCCGTCACAGGTACACCGTTGATCTCCTCGATCACGTCGTATTTCTTAATACCTGCTTGCTCGGCGGATGAATAAGGGATGACGCTTTTAATGACCGGCTTGTTGTTTCCCCAGTTCTTGCTCTGGCTGATATCGTATGTGAAGCCTAGTCGGCAGATGGATGTATTCCTGTTTTGGGCGGAAACCGTACAGACCGCCAATACTAATAGTAACGTTGATAAAATCACACTTCTCATCATATTCTGGAATTTTATTTACTCTAAAAATACCTGTTTCGTTTAAAACATAGGCAAAGGTAAAGATATTTTTGATGTGGTGGAATAGTTGGCAATATATTTGCTGCTATAATAGTGTATGAACTTGATATGGATGCTGTGTATATACTTTTTAAGGGTATTTATGTGGTACCGTATTTCGCTTACAATTAGTTAGTAATGAAAAAAATCAGATAGATTATGAGCAAGATGAATCCAAACGAGAAAAAAGAAAACGCTTCAAAAAACGAAAACGTGAATAATGAGGAAGCGACAAATTTGCAGGAAGAACAGTCAAATGCGGCAGATGAAACTGCCGGCTCTGACAATGTGTCGGGCGAGGTGGAAGCCTTGCAAAAGAAATATAACGAATTGAACGATTCCCACCTGCGCTTGATGGCGGAGTTTGACAATTACCGTAAACGTACGATGCGTGAGAAGGCCGATTTGATCAAGACTGGCGGCGAGGGTGCGTTAAAGAACCTTCTTCCTATTATCGACGATTTCGAGCGTGCTTTGCAGAACGTCCGCACGGCTGAGGATGTAGAGGCCGTTAAAGAAGGCGTGGACTTGATTTTCGGTAAGTTCATGGGCTATCTGTCTCAGCAGGGCGTAAAGCCGATCGAGGCCATAGGCAAGCCGTTCAACACGGAGGAGTTTGAGGCTATCGCTACGATTCCCGCTCCGGAACCGGACATGAAGGGCAAGGTATTGGATTGCGTACAAACTGGATATACCTTATTTGACAAGGTAATACGTCACGCTAAAGTAGTAGTGGGAGAATAATCGGAAAATCGGCAAATAACAAATACAAGGATGGCTAAAAGGGATTACTATGAAGTGCTGGGCGTTGAGAAGAATGCATCGGCGGATGAGATAAAGAAAGCGTACCGTAAGAAGGCGATACAATTCCACCCGGATAAGAACCCGGGCGATAAGCAAGCGGAGGAGAACTTTAAGGAGGCGGCAGAGGCATACGACGTGTTGAGCGATCCGCAAAAGCGTCAGCGTTATGACCAATTCGGCCATGCGGGTGTCGGCGGGGCTTCACAAGGTGGCGGCTTCGGTGGTGGTATGTCCATGGAGGATATCTTCTCCCAGTTCGGTGACATCTTTGGTGGACATTTTGGCGGTTTTGGTGGCTTCGGTGGTTTCGGCGGTTCTCGTGGAGGACGCCGGGTGAACCGTGGATCGGACTTGCGTGTGAAGGTGAAGCTGAACCTGAAAGAGATCGCTAACGGCGTGGAAAAAAAGATCAAGGTGAAGAAGTATGTGCCTTGTTCGCATTGTCACGGTAGCGGGGCGGAAGGCTCGGAGGGTGTGAAAACGTGTGATACGTGTAAAGGTAGCGGTGTCGTTACCCGTATCGCCAACACGATCCTTGGGCAGATGCAGACGCAGACGACTTGTCCTACTTGTGGTGGCGAGGGCAAGATCGTTGTCAAGAAATGTACGGAGTGTAACGGTGAGGGCGTCGTTCGCGACGATGAGATTATCACGATCAATATCCCTGCCGGTGTAGCCGAGGGCATGCAGCTCTCCATGAATGGTAAAGGCAACGCCGCACGACATGGTGGAATCAACGGCGACTTATTGATCCTTATCGAGGAGGAACCGCATCCGGAGTTGATTCGTGATGAGAACGATCTGTTATACAACCTGCTATTGAGTGTTCCGCAAGCAGCCTTGGGAGCCACGGTAGAGGTCCCGACCATCGACGGAAAGGCGAAATTGAAGATCGAGCCGGGTACACAGCCGGGTAAGGTGCTTCGTTTGCGTAATAAAGGACTTCCTTCCATCAATAGTTATGGTACGGGCGATTTGTTGGTGAACGTGAGTGTATATATCCCCGAGACTTTGTCGTCTACGGAGAAAGAGACGCTGAACGGATTGGAGAATTCACCGAACTTCCAGCCTAATAAGACGATGAAAGAGAAAATCTTCAGTAAGTTTAAGCACTTCTTTGATTAACAAATAGAAAAGACTATTGTGTTCGTGTGAGAGCACTATAGTATTCGTGGATAAATACAGTAGTGTTTGGAAATGAATACTATAGTGTTTATCGCCGGAATACGGTAGTCTTTTTTCATAAGTCCTAAAATGAGTATCCTATGAGAATATATACCCGTGGAGGAGATAAAGGAAAAACCGGCATACATGGCGGTGAGCGTGTCGATAAGGATGACATCCGTATTGAGGCGAATGGGACGTTGGATGAGTTGAACGCCGAGATCGGCATTGTCCGTACGTTGCTGCCTCCCGATCATGAATGGCAGGTGTTGCTGGGTAGGATACAGCGTGAGATGATGGCCGTGATGTCTCATGTGGCGACACCATCGGCGATCCGTGATAAGAATCCGAATCCGCTTCCCGATGATTTGACCGTCTTTTGTGAGTCCCATATCGATGATCTATCCGCCCAGATGGAGGATAACGGGTATTTTATCCTTCCGGGAGGCACACCTGTTTCGGCGCACCTCCAATTGGCCCGTACGATCACCCGCAGGGCCGAACGCCGCTTGTGGACATTGAATCGGAAAGACCCGGTTCCTGCCGGGATCATGGCGTTCGTGAATCGTTTATCGGATCTGTTCTTTACGATGGCACGTTATGACATGTTTCGTCAAGGGAACGCCGAGGAACGTTGGCAATCCTTCCTGTATAAGCGGAAAAATAAATCCTAGAGGGCGATATCTTGCCATTTGCCTTTCACGAGCTCACGGGTGGACTTGAAGCCGGCTTGCTTCAGCAACTTGAAAGCCTCCTTGCGACCGTCGTTCACCAAATCCGGATAATGGCAATCGGAGTTCACCATGACAGGGATATTCATTTCCCGCATCCGTGATAGGTATTCCACACGGGGGTAAAGCTCTTTTTTCTTGGTCCAGTTCTTGGTGTTGACCTCTACCATCAATCCTTTCTCCTGAACCAGATCCAGACAAGCCTCAAAAGGCTTCCGATACCAATCCTCCTCAAAATTGAAGATCTCGTATTTCTGTCCGTTCATATAGATCTTGTCCATATGCCCGACGATATCGATGCCTCCGGCCTCTATCATTTTCATCGTGGTATCGAAGAAACGCTTGACAAGCAACCGGACATCTCCCTCGAAATGACGCTCCACGGAGTGGGCGTATTCCCTGAATGAGCCGTCTATACAGACCATGTTCTCTTCGACCAGACGCTCTGATACGGGCAAGAAATGGATGGAACCGATCCGGTAGTCCAAAGGCAACTCTTGGAAATAGGGGATCGAGGCGTTATAGGTCTCGTCCAGATAATCAATCTCCAGACCGGCATATATTTCTAGTTGATCGCTGTATTTCTGTTTCAGTCGGTTTATCTCTTGCAGATACTCCGGCATATCGTCTTTAGACATATTCCAGAAGGTCTCGAACGGAAGCGGCGAGTGGGAGGAAAAACCGTACGCACGGAACCCGTGTGTTATGGCGAATCTCACGAAATCCTCCGGAATACTTCTTCCATCACAAAAAGTACAATGACTATGGTAGTTACTGAGTTGCATGATTGTTCTTAGTGATTAAAAAGCCACATCCAGATCATCTTGCCCGGATGTGGCCTTGTATGATGAATGAGAGAGGTGTTATTTGATAACGCCTAGCTCTTTTCCTACCTTGATAAACGCGGCGATAGCCTTGTCCAGATGCTCAGTCTCGTGGCCGGCGGACAATTGTACACGGATACGAGCTTGTCCCTTCGGTACTACCGGGTAATAAAAACCGGTTACGTAAATACCCTCTTCCTGCATCTTGGCGGCAAAATCTTGAGACAACTTAGCGTCGTACAACATAACGGCACAGATAGCGGATTGAGTCGGCTTGATATCGAAACCGGCTGCCAGCATCTTGTCGCGGAAGTAACTTACGTTGTTCATTAATTTCGTATGTAAAGCGTCGCTCTCCTTCAACATCTTGAACATCTCCAAGCTTGCGCCTACGATGGCCGGAGCCACGGAGTTAGAGAACAAGTAGGGGCGAGAACGCTGACGTAACATATCGATAATCTCCTTCTTTCCGGTCGTGAAGCCACCCATGGCACCACCGAACGCCTTACCCAGCGTACCCGTGAAGATATCTACACGTCCGTAAACATCAAACTGCTCGGCTACGCCATGACCCGTCGGGCCTACGACACCGGCAGAGTGAGACTCGTCCACCATAACCAATGCGTCATATTTCTCGGCAAGCTCGCAAATCTTGTCCATCGGAGCGACATTGCCGTCCATGGAGAACACGCCGTCCGTGGCGATGATACGGTGACGTTGGGCCTGCGCCTCTTGTAGGCAACGCTCCAAGTCCGCCATATCGGCGTTAGCGTAGCGGTAACGTTTAGCCTTGCATAAACGAACGCCGTCGATGATAGAGGCGTGGTTCAAGGCATCCGAGATGATAGCGTCTTCCTCGCCAAACAACGGCTCGAACAAACCACCGTTAGCGTCGAAACATGCGGCGTAAAGGATCGTGTCCTCAGTCTTGAAATAGTCGGAGATGGCTGCTTCCAATTGCTTGTGCAAATCCTGCGTTCCACAGATGAAACGAACGGACGACATACCATAACCGTGTGTATCCATGGCTTCTTTCGCGGCCTTGATCAGTCGTTGGTTATCGGACAGGCCAAGATAGTTGTTGGCGCAGAAGTTCAAAACATCACTTCCGGCATTTACTTTGATGTCGGCTCTCTGTGGCGTAGTAATGATACGCTCGTTCTTGTATAAACCAGCGGCTTTGATGCCTTCAAGTTCATTTGTCAAGAATTCTTTAAGTTTTCCGTACATAAAAACTTCGTTTTTTATTAGTATTTAGATGTGAGTAGTAGCTTCGTTGTCAAAGCGACAGACAAAGGTCTGTTTTTTTTTTGAATTTTAATACTAAAAAAGAGAAGAAATTCATGTCTAAACTGTTTTATTCTCTATACCTTTGCCGACGGAAAAAAACTTAAATCTCATTAAACGCGATGAAGAATGTATTAGTAATTGGTTCTACCGGTCAGATCGGATCAGAGTTAACCATGAAATTAAGAAGTATCTACGGTGGGAACATAGTAGCGGGTTATATCCCGGGTGCGGAACCTAAAGGCGAGTTGTTAGAATCGGGACCTTCCGCTATCGTGGATATCACGAACGAGCAGCAGATCGCTGAGACGGTATCAAAATATAATATTGATACGATCTACAACTTGGCGGCTCTTTTGTCGGCTGTAGCAGAGGCTAAACCTCAGTTGGCGTGGAAGATCGGAATGGGGGGCTTGTTCAATGTGCTTGAGGTGGCCCGTGAGATGCACTGCGCCGTATTTACGCCGAGCTCTATTGGCGTTTTCGGTAACAATACCCCGAAAGACAAGACTCCTCAAGATACGATCCGTAATCCTCGTACGATGTACGGCGTGACGAAGGTATCCGGTGAGTTGTTAAGTGATTATTATAATATCCGTTTCGGCGTGGACACACGTTCGGTTCGGTTCCCCGGATTGATCTCTTATGTGACACCTCCGGGTGGTGGTACGACGGATTACGCTGTCGATATTTACTATTCGGCCGCTAAGGGCGAGAAATTCGTTTGCCCGATCGCAGCCGGTACTTTCATGGATATGATGTACATGCCGGACGGCTTGCGTGCCGCTATCGAGATTATGGAGGCGGATTCTACGAAGTTCGTTCATCGCAACTCTTTCAACATTGCGTCGATGAGTTTCGATCCGGAGATCATCTTTAATAATATCAAGAAATATATGCCGGACTTCCAAATGGAGTATGAGGTAGATCCTTTGCGTCAGGCTATAGCCGAGTCGTGGCCGAACTCCTTGGATGACACTTGCGCCCGCCAAGAGTGGGGCTGGAAGCCGGAGTATGATTTGGATGCCATGACAAAAGACATGTTAGCTAAATTGAAAGAACGTTTCAATAAATAAGAGTGATGTTGTAGCCATGATTGTTTGTGGATAGAGGGGCCGGGGTATCATCGGGGGGATGATCCCCGGCCTTGTTTTTTAACGCTGCTATTTCAATAAATCCGGCCGGAGGCGTGCCGTACGCTCTTGTGCTTGTTGCAAGCGCCATTCTTCGATCTTGCGCTGGTGCCCGGATAATAGTACCTCGGGTACTTTCCAACCTTTGTAATCGGCGGGACGTGTATAAACAGGCGGGGCCAGTAAGTCATCTTGGAAGGAGTCGGAGAGGGCGCTTTGCTCGTCGCCGATCGCTCCCGGTATCAAGCGTACCACGGCGTCGGTTATGATAGCGGCGGCCAGCTCTCCTCCGGTAAGGACATAGTCTCCTACGGATATCTCTTTCGTTATCAAATGCTCACGGATACGATAGTCGATCCCTTTATAGTGCCCGCAGAGGATAATCATATTATTTAGTAAAGACATACTGTTGGCCATGGGCTGGTTGAGTGTCTCGCCATCCGGGGAGGTATAGATTACCTCGTCATATTCCCGTTCGCTTTTCAACGCTGAGATCGCCCGGTCTATCGGTTCGATCTGCATCACCATTCCGGCCTCTCCTCCGAACGGATAATCATCCACCCGCCTCCATTTATTAGTGGTGTAATCCCGTAGGTTATGTAAATGAATCTCCGCTAATCCTTTATCTTGCGCCCTCTTGACGATAGAGCAATTAATCATCCCCTCGATCATCTCGGGAAGTACGGTAAGTATATCTATACGCATAAAAAATAGTTGTAACGTTAAAACCTCCCGCAAAGGTACATCTTTATTCTGACTCATCGTAAAGTGAGTCTCTATTATCTATGATTCGCGATAGAAAATTAAGAATGAATGAAACGCATGCGTTGGCGCAGTTAAGAGTTCGTAGAAGTTCATGAGGATATTTTTGTATCGTTTGAATTATTATTCGTACTTTTGTCCGTCAATTCGGCGGCTATCAATAGAGGCCGTCTCTTTAGAGAATAAATTTTATAGCGATGAATATATCTTACAATTGGCTGAAAGAGTATCTTGATTTCGATCTGGAGCCAGAAGAAGTTGCTGCGGCGCTTACCTCTATCGGTTTGGAAACCGGTGGAGTAGAGGAAGTTCAAACCATTAAGGGCGGACTTGAGGGACTGGTTATCGGTGAAGTGTTAACTTGTGAGGAACACCCGAATTCTGACCATTTACATATTACGACCGTAAATGTAGGTGGCGAGGCTCCTTTACAAATCGTATGCGGTGCCCCGAACGTGGCTGCCGGACAGAAAGTGGTCGTAGCCGTGAACGGTACGAAACTGTACGACGGTGACGAATGCTTTACCATCAAGAGATCCAAGATCCGTGGCGTTGAGTCCAACGGTATGATTTGCGCCGAGGACGAGATCGGTATCGGTACCGACCATAACGGTATTATCGTACTTCCCGCCGATGCTGTTGTAGGTACGTTAGCTAAAGATTATTATAATGTAAAGAGCGACTACGTGCTGGAGGTGGATATCACCCCGAACCGTGTAGACGCTACTTCCCATTTCGGTGTCGCCCGTGACTTGGCCGCTTATTTGAAGCAAAACGGCAAGCCCGCCGAATTGAGACGTCCTTCGGTAGACGCTTTCAAGATCGATGACGAGACACCGGGCGTAGAGGTCGTGGTAGAGAATACGGAGGCTTGTCCCCGTTATTCCGGTGTTACGATCAAGGGCGTTACGGTGAAGGAGAGCCCGGAGTGGTTACAAAACCGCTTGCGTGTGATCGGCCTTCGTCCCATCAATAACGTAGTGGATATAACGAACTTTATCCTGCATGAGTTAGGGCAGCCTTTACACTCTTTTGACGCGGGTAAGATCAAAGGAAATAAAGTGATTGTCAAGGCGGCCGAGGCTGGTACGAAATTCGTCACGTTGGATGGCGTGGAGCGTACGTTGACCGATCGTGACTTGATGATTTGTAACGTCGAGGAACCTATGTGTATCGGTGGCGTGTTCGGCGGTTTGGATTCCGGCGTGACGGAGGAGACCACCGACGTATTCTTGGAATCCGCTTGTTTTCATCCGACGTGGATTCGCAAGACCGCTCGTCGTTTTGGCTTGAATACGGACGCTTCTTTCCGCTTCGAGCGTGGTTTGGATCCGAACAATACGATGTATGTATTGAAACGTGCCGCCTTGTTGATACAAGAGTTGGCGGGAGGTAAGATCACGGGTGCCGTACAGGATGTTTATCCTACCGTGGCGGAACCGTATACGGTTGAGGTGACTTACGAGAAGATCAATACGTTGATCGGTAAGGATATTCCGGTAGAAACCGTGAAAAGTATCTTGGCAAGCCTTGAGATGGAGATCGTATCCGAGACTGCCGAGGGCTTGACTTTGCATGTTCCCGTATATCGTATCGATGTGCAGCGTGATGTAGACGTGATCGAGGACATTCTTCGTATCTACGGATATAATAACGTGGAGTTCAGTGATAACGTGAAGTCCAATTTAAGTTACCAGACTCCTACGGATCGTAGCTGGAAATTGCAGAACTTGATCTCGGAGCAACTTTGCGGTTGTGGTTTCAACGAGATCATGAACAATTCCTTGACACGCTCCGCTTATTATACGGATCTGTCTGTTTATCCGGAAGCGCATTGTGTCATGTTGATGAACCCGTTAAGCGCTGATTTGAACTGCATGCGTCAGACCTTGTTGTTCGGAGGCTTGGAGAGCATCGAGCATAACATGAAGCGTAAGAATGGCAATGTCCGTTTCTATGAGTTCGGTAATTGCTATGATTATAATATCGATAACAAGAAGGAAGATGAGACCTTGGCGCAGTTCAGCGAGGATTACCGTCTAGGCATCTGGGTAGCCGGCAACCGGGTGGAGAACAACTGGGCGCATCCGGACGAGAAATCTTCCGTTTATGAGTTGAAGGCTTACGTAGAGAATATCTTAGCTCGCTTGGGCGTGGATATGAAACGGGTTATTTTCGGTAACTTGACGAATGATATCTATTCTTCGGGCCTAAGTATCACGACCGGTTCCGGACGTCAATTGGGTACGATGGGTATCGTAAGCAAGAAACTTCGTAAGATGCTGGATATCGATATGGAGGTTTATTACGCTGAGTTGTCGTGGACCCAATTGATGAAGGAGATCAAGAAGGCGAAAGTAACCTTCTCCGAGATTTCCAAGTTCCCGGCCGTTAAACGTGACTTGGCGTTGTTGCTTGATAAGAGCGTACAGTTTAGCGAGGTCGAGAAAATCGCTAAGGATAGCGATCGCAAGCTATTGAAGGAAGTATCTCTGTTCGACGTTTACGAGGGCAAGAACCTTCCGGCGGGCAAGAAGTCGTATGCCGTAAGCTTCTTCATGCAAGATGAGAGCAAGACTTTGAACGATAAGCAGATCGACGCTATCATGAAGAAGATCCAGACGAATCTGGAACAAAAGCTAGGTGCTCAATTGAGATAAGAATTTAATTACATAAAATAAAGATAAACTGATAAACATATGGGAAGAGCGTTTGAGTTTCGTAAAGCGAGAAAGTTTAAGCGTTGGGGCAATATGGCCCGTGTATTCACGAAGTTAGGTAAGGAAATCACGATCGCGGCAAAACAAGGTGGGCCGGAGCCTGAGAATAATCCTCGTTTACGTGTGTTGATGCAGAACGCCAAAAAGGAGAATATGCCGAAGGAGAACGTGGAGCGTGCCATTAAACGTGCCGTATCCAAGGATTTCACGGATTATAAGGAGATGAACTATGAGGGATATGGTCCTTTCGGTATCGCTATCTTCGTTGAGACCGCTACGGATAATACGACTCGTACGGTAGCCAACGTTCGTAGTTATTTCAATAAGAACGGTGGTTCTCTGGGAACATCCGGTAGCTTGGAGTTCTTGTTCGATCATAAATGCGTATTCCATATCGCTAAAAAAGAGGATCTTTCTTTAGAAGACCTAGAGTTGGAGTTGATCGACTTCGGTGTAGATGAGGTTGAGGAAGACGAGGACGAGGTTGTTCTTTATGGTGAGTTCGCGCAGAATTCGGCGATCCAGAAATATTTGGAGGAGAATGGTTTCGAGATCTTGAGTAGTGAGTTCGTACGTATTCCGAACGATTTGAAGGAGGTTACTCCGGAACAGCGTGAGTCTATCGAGAAGATTATCGAGAAATTAGAGGAAGACGAAGACGTTCAAAACGTATTCCATAATATGAAGGAAGACGATTCTGAGGAGGAATAACGTACGCTTTACGTAAAATAGTATACTTTATCCGTAAAAAAGCGACATCGAGGCAAATTCGATGTCGCTTTTTCTTTTTTACAACGAATGTTTCATGTTTTTTATTTATTTTTGTGAGTCTAGGGTGAATAACAATTTAACTTATATGGTGAAAATGAAAAGACTATTTCTTCTTTGTGCGTTCGTGAGCATGTTTGCGACGTGTAATTTTATCTCAGCTCAAAAGGAGTTAGGGATTTTCAATTCTGTTTCGGCAGGAGTGGGTGTTGGTTTGACGGGTGTAGATGTGGAAGTCGCTACTCCTATTACGCCTTATCTGGCGTTGAGAGGTGGTCTTACCTTTATGCCGGGTTTCAGCATTAATACGGACGTGGATGTAGATGTTAACGATCCGCGAGCGGGTGTGTATAATGATACATACTCCATGGATGTCAAAGGTAGCTTGAAACGTACTTCCGGACAGTTGTTGGTGAATGTTTACCCGTTTCCTCACGCTTCTTCGTTCTTCGTTGCGGCCGGCGCCTATTTCGGTGGTTCTTCCTTGGTGAAGATAGAAGGACATAGTGATAAGCTGAAAGACCTGATCGCCCAAGGAGAAAGTGCGGGCATAGTTATCGGTGATTATACGATTCCGGTGGATAATAACGGTAATGTATCCGGTGGATTGAAAGTGTCCGGTTTTCGTCCTTATCTAGGTCTTGGATTCGGTCGTGCGGTTCCTAAGAAACGGGTTGGCGTGATGTTTGAGCTGGGTGTGCAATTCCATGGCAAACCGGAGGTGTATACGGATTCAGGGGATGTAAAGGACTTGTTGAATGAGATAGACGAGGATGATACCTTTACGAAGATCATGGATAAGCTAACGGTTTATCCGGTCATGAAGATTCGTATTTGCGGAAGAATATTTTGATTGTCAAAGATAGTATAAGCTAAGAGTGGCGTTAATAATACGATGCCACTCTTTTTTTTATGGCTAAACTTTCATTTATTTTGTTTATTTTTGTGCGCTGTTAGGGTCATAATTTTGATAAAAATAACTTTATATGAAAAACAAACATTTGGTGATGCTATTGCTATCATCTTGCTGTTTAGCGGCATGTGTGGATAGTAAGTATGATTTAAGCGATGTCAATACGGACGATGCGGTAATGGGTGAGTCTTGGGTAGCTCCCCTCGGTACGGGTTATGTAACGTCGGATGACGTTGTGAATGTAGAGAAAGTCCCTTCCATTCGGGAAGTCGACGGGGCTTACGTCATGATCTATGATGGAGAGATGAAGATTAAGGGGAAAAGCTTACGGGCCGCCTCTGATAAAGTGGAGATCGCCTCGGAAGATATAACGACTGGGGATATCGATGGCTTGTTCGATGGCGATTTCGTTTTGGCGTTAACGAACCCCCACATTACGTTAAAGTCGAATGTAAAGAATGCCTCTTTGGATTGTAGCTTGTCTATCGAGGCTGAGAACGCAAGTAAAAAGGAGGCTACTTCCTCTGATTTTACCTTGTCAACGGTGTCTCCTAATATTTGGATCGGCCCTCTTGATCCGAAGACGGATGCTTTTAAGTTTGTCAAGAACGAGAAGTTACCGGGAATCGTACAGATTGTTCCTCAAAAAATACATTTGTCTTTGTCCGCTGATAGCAAACAATGGGCGAACGCTCCTGCGGATGCCTTGAGTGAGTTACGTTATGCGGTAGAGCTTCCGTTGACTCCGGCACCGGAATTTAGCGCCGTATCCGTCGAGCGGATCGAGGACGCTTTTGATGAGGATTTCGTAGACTATATTTTCTCGGACGGAAGCGCGAGGATCTATGGAGAGGTTACGAACGAGATGCCGTTCGATATGTCTATCGAGATGGTGATCATGGATGAGAACAATGTACCGGTAGATATCCAATTTCCGGCGCAAGAGGTAAAAGGACAATCCGGAGAGGTTGTCTTCGAGATCACGAAGGAGGATATGCCGAAAATGAAGGACGCACGTCATATAGACCTGAATTTACATTTAACGGGTAGAGATCAAAGCGAGGCTTTGAAGAAAGGCCAGAAAACGACCTTCAACTTGAAACTCAAGAAAGAAGGCGGAATTTCTATTTGATCCCAGTACTAACCATTTAAATTACGAAAAAGAAAGATGAATACTATATATAATATGTATAAGAGAGGTCTGTGCGCTTTATGTTTATTGACCACTGTGGGGATGTCGGTATCCGCCCAGCAAATACGAACTTCTTACTTCATGCAATCCTCTACGGCACGCACGACAATGAATCCGGCGTATCGTCCCGAGAGAGGCTATGTCTCCATTCCGGTATTAGGCGCGGTTGGCGCTTCGTATGGTACGAACGGAATAGCTGTGGATAATTTTATTTATCCGAAGAATGGTGAGACCGTTACGTTCATGGATAACTCCGTGAATACCGAGTCTTTCCTGAATGGCTTGAAGGATGAGAATCAGGTAAACATGGATTTTGGCACGCAGGTTCTATCCGGTGGCTGGTACGCCGGCAAGGGATTCTGGACGGTTGATGTTTCTATCAAGGGCTTGGCGAATATTCGTGCTCCGAAGACATTGTTCGAGTTCATGAAAAAGGGTAATGGATCTCAGAGTACCTATGATATTCGTAATATCAGGGCGTACGCCGAGGCTTATTTGGAGACAGGTGTAGGATATTCTCGTCCTATCACGGATAAGTTGACAGTCGGAGGTAAGGTTAAATTGTTATGGGGCGTAGGTTCTATGGACGCTACGATCGATCAGATGCATGCTGAGATGGGAGAGACTAGCTGGAAAGTTACCTCTACCGGTACATTGCAGACGAATATGAAAGGCTTGGTTCCGGAAATGGAAGTAGACGAGCAAGGCCGTGATTATTATAATAGCTTTGATTTCGATTCTCCGGGTCTTAGCGGTTTCGGTATGGGAGTGGACTTGGGTGCTACGTACCAATTGACCGAGAATATCATGTTATCCGCCGCTGTCCTTGATTTAGGTTTTATCAGCTGGAGCAAGGGAGGTAGCACGCTAGGTAAGTTGGATGGAACTTTCGACTTTAACGGCTTTGATCTGGCTATTGGCGAGAATAACGGTGATATACCGAGCATGGGCGATCAGTTTGACGCTATCAAGGAAGATTTCGAGAACTTGCTTCATTTCAAGAAAGAGGGTGAGTCCGGAAGCACTACCCGTCTTCGTTCGACAATCAATATCGGTGGCGAGTACCGTTTACTGGAAAACAAGTTAGGTATCGGTTTATTGTCGAGCACTCGTCTTTATTCCCCGAAAGCCTATACGGAACTGACATTGTCCGGTAATTACCGTCCGGTGAAATGGTTTGAGGCTACGCTGAGCTACTCATTTATCCATAGTAAGTTCAAGACGTATGGTATCGCCTTGAATTTCTCACCGTCTTGGATCAATTTCTTTATCGGATCGGATTATATGTTGACAAAGGTAACTCCACAATGCTTACCGGTCAGCGGTAACGCCATGAATCTTTACATGGGAGTAAGTGTTCCTTTGAAATCATTCGCTAATTAATAGGGAATACTCAGAATAGAGTCTGTATCATAAAGGAAAAGGCTGTCCGGGTTATATACCCAGACAGTCTTTTCTTTTTTATTAGGCTCGTTTTATTAGGTTTTTTATCTTTGTGGACTGATTGAAAGGAAGAAATTGGATATGAGATTAAAGACTTTAGCCACCCATCCGGTATGGAGAGAGCCCCGGACTGTATTCGGGGTATGGATGCTAACAGGTGTTATTTTTGCTATTGTCAAGTTGTTGATCGGGAAATATAATAATTATAAGATATTTGAAGGAGTCTACTGGCATGCTATCGAAGGCTTAACCTTATATGGGGATCATTATCCGGAATATTATGATTCAAACCATTATGGAGTCTTATTCAGTCTTATCATAGCTCCTTTCGCCCTGTTACCGGAATGGCTGGGTATGATCTTATGGATAGCGGGGAATACCGCCCTATTATTTTATGCGATTAGCCGATTGCCATTGTCGAGTACCCCCAAAATCATTATTTATTGGTATTCGTATTGTGAGTTGATGACGGCTCAAGGAGTACAGCAATTCAATATATCAGTAGCGGCCTTTATCTTATTATCATTTGTCTTGATACTGGAGAAAAAGGATTTCTGGGCGGCAGGCATTATTATGCTCGGAACATTTATCAAGATTTATCCAATCGTGGGATTGGCGTTCTTTTTCTTCTCAAGGCAGAAAGTGAGATTATTAGTCTCTTGTCTTTTCTGGGGATTGGTTTGCTTTGTGATCCCGGTGCTTTATACACCGGGGTTTGAGTATGTGATCTCTCAGTATATAGATTGGTTTGAGCGATTGAAGGTGAAAAATATGTTGAATATGTTCGCTGATCCGCAAAATATATCATTATTAGGAGTGGTTCGAAAGATATCCGGGAATGCGGAGTATAGCGATATGTGGCTTATCATACCGGGCTTGATTTTATTCTGCATTCCATATTTGAGGATCTCTCAATATAAATATCTGGCTTTTCGCTTTATGCTGTTGGCTAATGTTTTATTGTTTGTCGTATTATTCAGTACGGGAAGCGAGGCGAGTGGGTATATCATAGCGATGATAGGAGCCGCTATCTGGTATATATGCAGTGTATCGCCCCATAAGAAATATACTTATTGGCTTTGGATAGCTACCTTGGTGATTGTTGGCTTATCCACTACAGAGCTGGTTCCATCTATTGTCCGGAATGGACTGATCCGTCCGTATGTGATAAAAGCTTGGCCTTGCATTGTGGTGTGGCTGACCATTTGCTATGAGATGTGTTTCTTGGATTTTAGTCATTCTCCCTATAAGCATATCACGACTTAGGCAGAGTGAATATCGCCTGTTTTTTAATAGAAGGTTACATAATAAAACGAGACTACTCCCGACAAGCGATGAGAGTAGTCTCGTTTTAAACTACTTTTTATCGATCTCTTTCAGTAATTCTTGTACCGCTGTTCTCAATTGCGTATCTTCCCCTTTGACAACAGTTTCCGGAGAATTAGCGACTTTAACATCCGGTTCCAGCTGTGTGTTCTCTAAGTAACTACCGTCCGACAGGCGATAACCGGTAATAGGTGTGCCGAATACCAGCGTCGGATCTTGCAGGGTTTCCCAAGAGACGGTAGTCATTGTCCCCGGTACGGGCATACCAACTAAACGTCCGATGTGTTGATGCTTATAAACCCACGGGGTTCCATGTGCGTTACTATAATTAGCCTCGCATTGGAGCATGATGGAAGGTTTATTCCAGCGGCGGCTAGGCATATCGCAAGCCTCCCGGCCACGTGTCACTTGGGTGAGGTATTTCTCTCCGCTGAACAAGATCTCGATATCCTCATGCAAACGTCCACCACCATTAAAGCGGGTATCAATGACGATGCCCTCCCGGTCGTTATACTTACCTAGGATATCGGAGTAGACAGAGCGGAAACTAGGATCTCCCATGGATTGGATATGGACGTATCCCAATCGTCCGTTCGACCATTTATCCACGTCGGCGGCACGTTGCTTCACCCAGCGGGTATAAAGCAAGTTATTTAACTCACCGTTACTGATAGGCAAGACTACCTCTTCCCAACGTTCTTTGGTTTGTGGATCGTAGAGGGAAACCAAGGTCTTCTTTTTGGCCTTATTGTTTAATAGCTTGGAGTAATCCATATCCGGGGTTATTTCTTGTCCGTCTATTTTCTCCATGACGGTACCGGCTTTTACCTTGGAACGTGCGTGATCGAATGGGCCTTTTTCCACTACCTCAGCGATTAATAAACCTTTGCCGCTATGGTTCCAATCGAAAAGTAGGCCTAGGTTGGCGGTAATATTGCCGCTTGTTTGCGGACGGAAGCGTCCTCCGGTATGAGATACGTTGAGTTCTCCCAGATATTCGCTTAGCAACTCCGCGAAGTCATAGTTGTTATTGATATGTGGCAAGAACTTACGGTAGGCGGCGGTCATAACGTCCCAATTTACGCCGTGCATGTTCACGTTGTAGAACCGTTTTTGCTCTTGTTTATAGACATGGTCGAACATATACTCACGTTCGGCGGCCAAGTCCATTTTTAAGTTCGCTTGGTAATGAATCGGTGTTAGTTTCTCCGATCCCATATCCATTTTTTGCATGGAATTGCTACCCAACAAGAACAGGTTCTTACCTTCCTTATCCATTTCCATGTTCGCCCATCCGGTATTCATCTTGTGGAGTAGCTTGGTCTCTTTCTTGCGCAAGTCCATTTTCCACAGGTCGTATTTGTCTTCGAAAGCCGAGAAATAATATAAGGTCTCGCCATTCTTTGAGATGACGGCACTACCCATTTCGGAGGAATTAGGAGTAAGACGTAGGATACGATCTTGGATGCCTTTCAGTTCCACTACGATATCCTTGGGCTTTTCGTCTTTCTTTTCATCGGCTTTATCTTCTTTTTTCTTGTCGTCGGTTTTGTCCCCGGTTACCTCTTTCTGCTCCTTTTCCAGTTCCTTTTGCAACTCATAATCCTCTTTGCTCAAGCGGAATTTATCATAAGCGTCTTGATTCATGAATACCAGCATGGCATCATTCAAGGAGCCCCATGAAGCATGCGCACGCATTCCATAACGCTCGGTGGTGAATAAGATGGCGTTTCCATCCAGTACCCATTGTGGGGAGGTGCTGGTGTAACCGCTATTGGTCAGGTTGGTGATCTCCCCGCCTTGCGCACTAACCAAGCCGATATCCGAATAAGGATCGTGCTTGTTTCCGATAAACCGGAGCGTGAACCATTTACCGTCCGGCGACCATGAGTAATCGAAACCGCCGGCTGTACTATACCATGTGGAGCCATCCGTGACTTGGCGTACTTTCTTCGTCTCAAGGTTGACTACCATCAGCCGCATACGATCTTCTATGAAAGCGAGTTCCTTACCATCCGGTGAGAATTGAGGATAATTACGCTCTACGGTCTTAGAAGGCAGGAGAACTTCCTCTTCGATAATCGTTGCGTTCGGGAAATTAGCTTCTTCCTTACGGGCGATCTTAGCCAAGTAAAGTTGCCAATTACCACCACGCTCGCTGGCGTAAGCCAAGGTACGGTTATCCGGCGAGAAGCATACGCCTGTTTCGGCGGCCGGGGTATTGGTGATTTGTTTGGTCGTGTTGTAATCGGCCGAGGTGACGAATACCTCGCCTCTTAGGGTTAAGGCGATCTGCTTGCCATCGGGGGATACGGTGGCAGAGGTAGCTCCTTTGCTGGAATTCAGATCGCTGATTTGCTCTTGATCGTCACGGATCAAATCAATCAGCACTTTCTGCGGATTGACTCCCGGACGTTGTGTATAGATCTCGCCATCGTATGTGTAGCATAATGTATTGTCGCTACTTGTAGAGAGGAAACGTACGGGATGTGTCTTGAACTTAGTAACCGCCGTTATAGATTGTGGGGTGTTGAGAGGGAATGAATATACATTGAAAGAACCTCCGTTGCGTTCGCTCAGAAAGTAAACCGTCTGTCCATCCGGGGTAAATACGGCGTTGCGGTCTTCTCCCGCATGGTCGGTCAAATTGGTATGTTTTCCAGTTTGCGTATCGTACATCCATATATCCCGGGTGACGGACGAGGTATGATGTTTACGCCATTCATCCTCGAAGCCCTTACGGTCTTGGTATAAGAATGTCTTTCCGGATTTATCGAAGCAAACCATCTCGGCGGGTGTTCCCAATACTTGCTCCGTACGTCCGCCACCGATCGGCACTTTATAGAGTTCCGTCATGGCCGAGGTCGGGAATAAGGCGCTCTGGGCGGGATCTTGTATGGATGCGGAGAAGAGTACGTATTTGCCGTCGGGAGTAAAGGCCGATGGAATCTCGGAGGCGGAATGAGTGGTGAGGCACTGTGCCGTTCCACCGTTGGAGGGCATTACGAATAAATCGAAATTGCCGTTACGATCGCTGGCGAAAGCGATTTGTTTTCCGTCCGGAGACCAGATTGGCGTGCATTCATACGATGCTTGGGTGGTAAGTTGTGTCGCTGTTCCTCCTTTGGCCGGTACTTTATAGATATCTCCTTTGTAACAAAACGCGATCTCTGTTCCATCAGGAGAAATTTGTACATCACGCATCCACAAAGGGGTTACAGCGTAGCTGGTAGTCGCAAAGCCCAAGGCAATGCAGGTTAAAAGTTTTTTCATGTACTTAATGCTTTTTTAGAATGGTACGAAGATACATATTATTTTGTACCCATCAGTCTGCTCTCTATTGAAATATTAACTGGATTTACCCTTTCAATTTCACGATAAATAACACGAGGCTTTCCCCTTGGGCCTGTGCGGGGAAAGTATTTCGCAGATCCTCTCCGGATTTGCTGAAACAATAGGAATGGCAATAGGGATCGATAGGGTCCATTCGTCGCACATTTCCGGTTTGATAAAAATTATCTTTTAATCCTTCTTTTACCTGCCAGCATTCTTCCTTCTCCGTATCATAACAGAAGGTGTAATTTCTGGACTCATCCTCTGCGTTATAGTAAGTAGATACCCAGAAACGGCTACCCATGCGGATCGGTAGCAAAGGGAGTGTATTCTTTCCGGCAAGGTTCTCCAAGGCTTGGCTTTGCCGCTTTTGCTTAATATATAAAGTGTCCCGTAATAAGTTCCCGGGTTGATAGGAGGGGGCGTAGGCATAAACCGTTCCGCTTCCGGGCTCCACGGCTACTTCCGGGGCGAGACAACCGATCGGGCATGCGGAACGTTCCAGATCGACCGGACGGATCGTATGAGATTGTAATTTATGGAAAGAGGAATCGTATTCAACGATCTGTTTCTCAATCGTAGCGGTTTGCCCTGCCGTATCCCCATGAACACATTCCTCGGTGGTAAATATCCGGTTATTGTGCATGGATATGGATAGCATATGCCTATTCTCCGGAAGGTCGCATTTCAGTTTCTTGCGGGTAAGGAGATCACCATTGAATGAGTAATAGAAAATATCGTCCGTGTTTCCAAGTACGATCAGCTGCTGGTTGGCCGGGTTCACTACATACCCCGCTACCCGTATGTCATCCGGATGGGTGATGCGACAGATAAATTCTCCCTTGCGATTGAAACGGTAAAGCGTCTCATTGCTGATAAGGAATAGGTTGTCTCCCTCTTGACGGATATACTTGGCCTCCTTGATCGAATGCGTCCCTGAGTCCTGTAATGGAATGGCGATTACCTCATCCGCGATGTCAGACAAGGCTCCGGTAGGGTTGCTCCGGATCGATTCATTCGAGATTAACAGGTTATAGGCTTGCTTTCCGCAAACCAATAGAACAAGTAGTAATAAATATGTAAAGGTTCTTTTCATATCACCGCTAAATTAAAGAAGGATAAACCTTTTTATGATTTTTACGAATTGTTCTTATAAAACGTAGATCATCTGATTTTATTGGATAAGCCTAGAATTATTCTTGTAGAAATACCCAATTATCCCCCTCGGACATGGATTCTTTATAGGAAAAGCCTTCCCATGTGAATGCTTTTAATGCCTCCGGGTCAGAAATCCGGTTCTTTATGAGATAGCTGCTCATTTGTCCCCGGCACATCTTGGCATAGATCACGATCGTCTCCGCTTTGCCGTTCTTCCAGATCTTGAACTCGGGCGTGATGATCCGGACGGATCGCTCCACCTCCTTCCACTGGAAAGAGGGTTGGATATCCAAGCTGGCTAGATTCAGTAGGATTCCGTCTCCCTGTCGGACGTCATGGATTAATGTATTTGTTTGCCTGTCCTTCCAGAAGGTGTACATATTCCCGTCGCCTAGTTCTGGGATTTTTACGTCGAACTCCATCCGGTAAGGCTTGATAAGGTCTAATGGGCGAAGTAACCCGTAGCATCCCGATACGAAACGCATATGTTCTTGCGAGAAAAGAAAATCCTCCTCCGTGAAGTCTTTCGGGCTGATATTCTTGAATACGACACCGGTATAGGCGAGTATCGCTTGCAAGGGCTGGTTGTTTTCCGCATGAAAATCTTGGTATCTGCGGTAACATTCCGCCGCCAGTTTCGGGCTGAGCTTGAGGATACGACTTAATTCGTCAATGGGAAATTGGGTCATATTCAGGGCGATCTCGTTCGCCTCTTGCTGGAAACGTGGAGTCGTGCCTTGCGGCGCTTTTATCTTGGATGTCCCGGTCATTGTCTTAGCCGGAGATAATAATATCAACATATCTATATTGGATTTGGATTGATCGCATAAAGGTAATCCATATTAAGATTCAAATAGGGTATAAGCATCCCAATAAATCTTAAAGTATCTCGACTCGAATGGGGGATTTAATGGAGGAATGAGTCTTGGTGATAGAAATGTAATGAGGATTATGAAGATGAGAGACGTGAAGATGCGACCTATATTCCTTTTGATAGTATTCATCCTACCTACGATGGCCCATGCGCAGTGGACGGAACAGGATTCTTTGCGCCTGCAAGAATTTTTATCCGGCAAGGAGGAGATACGTTTGAATCCTGAGTTTCAGAAGGCGATAGAAAGCGGGACTTTTCTACGACCCGATCAACCGGGAACCCATATGTTATCCTCACCAAGTGAGTTGCCGATTACGAAAGACTTCTCGGAATATGTACAGTTAGATACTTTACGTAGGTTGACCAATTATGATTCGATTACCCCAGTCCTATTCATGCTGCTGAATTTTAAGTCACCTTCCCGTTCATTGGCCATACAGAAGCAAGCGCACACGATTAGGCTCCCTAAGAATCAGGATTGGAAAGAGTTTAAGGTAGGTAAGGTTCCTATGGCTGCCAACGTAAAACTGACTAATATATACTCGGATGTCGTGAAGGATGGCCAGCGAAGGGGAGGGGTACTTGCTACCATAAGAGTCTATTTCGACGCAGAGGATTTACTAGAGACTATTTTCTGGAAAAGTGCCCGTGACAAGAAGAGAAACAGGAAACGGGAGAATACGTGGAAGTATTATAATGACTATCCGTAAATTGTTGGATTTATAGGATATAACCACTCGAAAAAAACACGTACGTGAATTTCAAAAAACATGTACGTGTTTCCGGAAAAACTCGTACGTGTTTTTTTTTGAGAACATTGACTGTTTTTACCTAGATACTGTGCGTTTACTATCAAAACCTTTTTCTCTCTCTTTTGTTCTTTCTGAAAAGATACGTCCTAATGACATCCGAAATGGACGGTTTGACGGGGAGTTCTCTATTCTGTTTTATAATATTAAGACAAAATGTCATATTTTCGTTTTGGTATTTCTTTTGTAAGGATATAAGTGTAAAATAAATTAGAAAAGAATATAAGAAAGGAGCTTAAATATATGAATTTAAACAATTTTACAATCAAGGCGCAGGAAGCTGTTCAACAAGCCGTACAGTTGGTTACCAAAAATAACCAACAGGTTATCGAACCTGTTCACTTGTTGAAAGCTGTCATTATGACGGGTGAGAGTGTTACTAATTTTATCTTTCAGAAATTAGGGGTAAACGCTCAAAACCTGAATATGGTACTGGATCGCCAAATCGAATCTTATCCTAAGGTTTCGGGAGGCGAACCCTATCTCTCTAGCGAGTCGAACGCTGTCTTACAGAAGGCGATCGATTATTCCTCTAAAATGGGGGATCAATATGTATCGTTGGAGCCGATCATCTTGGCGTTGTTCACGGAAAAGAGCACCGCTTCACAGATATTGAAAGACGCCGGCGTGACAGAGAAAGAGTTACGTCAAGCAATCGAGGAATTGCGTAAAGGGAATAAGGTGACAAGCCAATCCGCCGAGGATACGTACGATGCCTTAGGAAAATACGCCATCAATTTGAACGAGCGTGCCCGTAGCGGTAAACTGGACCCCGTGATCGGACGTGACGAGGAGATCCGCCGTGTCTTGCAGATCTTGAGCCGCCGTACGAAGAACAATCCGATCTTGATCGGTGAGCCGGGTGTAGGTAAGACTGCTATCGCTGAGGGGTTGGCCCATCGTATCGTTCGGGGTGACGTTCCCGAGAACTTGAAGTCTAAACAGATCTTCTCGTTGGATATGGGCGCATTGATCGCCGGAGCTAAATATAAAGGCGAGTTCGAGGAACGTTTGAAAGCGGTGGTGAACGAGGTTACGAAATCCGAGGGTGAGATCATCCTCTTTATCGATGAGATCCATACCTTGGTAGGAGCCGGTAAAGGCGAAGGCGCCATGGATGCAGCTAACATCTTGAAACCGGCCTTGGCTCGTGGTGAGCTACGTTCGATCGGTGCCACGACGTTGGATGAGTATCAGAAGTATTTTGAGAAGGATAAGGCGCTTGAGCGTCGGTTCCAGACCGTTATCGTAGATGAGCCGAGTGAGTTGGATACGATCTCCATCCTTCGTGGTTTGAAGGAGAAATACGAGAATCACCATAAGGTACGTATCAAGGATGATGCGATTATCTCTTCCGTGCAGTTGTCTACCCGTTATATCACGGATCGTTTCTTGCCGGATAAGGCGATCGATTTGATGGATGAAGCCGCCGCCCGTCTGCGTTTGCAGATCGATTCCGTACCGGAGTCGTTGGATGAGGTTTCCCGGCGTATCAAACAGTTAGAGATCGAGCGTGAGGCGATCAAGCGTGAGAACGACAAGTCGAAATTAGAGCTACTGAATAAGGAGATCGCCGACTTGAAGGAGGAGGAGACTAAGCAAAAGGCTCAGTGGCAGAGCGAGAAGGAGCAGATCAATAAGATCCAGCAAAATAAGATCGATATCGAGAACCTAAAGTTTGAGGCTGACAAGGCGGAGCGTGAGGGTGATTACGGCAAGGTCGCTGAGATCCGTTACGGTAAGATCAAGCAAAAGGAAGAGGAGATCAGGGAGGTACAGGCTAAGTTGAAGACGATGCAAGGTGCCGCGGCTATGATCAAGGAGGAAGTGGATAGCGACGATATCGCCGATGTGGTATCCCGTTGGACTGGAATTCCAGTCAGCAAGATGATGCAGAGCGAGAAAGATAAGTTATTACGTCTGGAGTCCGAGCTTCATACCCGTGTGATCGGTCAGGAAGAGGCGATCAACGCTATCGCCGATGCGGTTCGTCGTAGTCGTGCCGGCTTACAGGATCCGAAACGACCGATCGGTTCTTTCATCTTCCTCGGTACTACCGGTGTGGGTAAGACGGAGTTGGCCAAGGCGTTGGCCGAGTATCTGTTCGATGACGAGAATATGATGACCCGTATCGATATGAGTGAGTATCAAGAGAAATTCAGCGCGACTCGTTTGATCGGTGCGCCTCCGGGATATGTGGGTTACGATGAGGGTGGACAGTTGACGGAGGCGATTCGTCGGAAACCTTACTCAGTTGTCTTGTTCGATGAGATCGAAAAGGCGCATCCGGATGTATTCAACATCTTGTTGCAAGTCTTGGATGATGGACGGCTGACGGATAACAAAGGCCGTGTTGTCAACTTCAAGAACACGATCATTATCATGACAAGTAACCTAGGTTCTTCTTTGATTCGTGAGAACTTCGAGAAGATGACACCCGCCACGCATGACAAGGTGGTAGACGAGACGAAGATCCAAGTACTGGAACTGTTGAAGAAGACGATCCGTCCGGAGTTCTTGAACCGTATCGACGATATCATCATGTTTACTCCGCTGAACGAGGAGGAGATTCGCAAGATCGTATCCTTGCAGTTGAACAGCGTGAAGAAGATGTTGGCTACGAACGGTGTCGCCTTGGACTTCACGAACGAGGCCTTGGACTTTATCGCCGACAAGGGCTTCGATCCTCAATTCGGTGCCCGTCCGGTAAAACGTGTCATTCAGAAGTATGTCTTGAACGAGTTGTCAAAGGCTTTGCTGGGTGGAACGGTAGACCGTAACCGCCCGATCGTGATCGATAGGAAAGACGATGGTCTGGAATTTAAGAACTAAAGTAGACTTGAACGCTTGACGTTAAGCGTGGTGTTTCTATAAAATAATGAAGGTGGAATGATCCTATGTGAATCATTCCGCCTTTTTATTTTTCACTAATAGGTAGATACGGCTTGGTGCGATTATTTCCGGGTGGGAACCGTGCACCAAAATGTAGATCCTTTTCCAACGCTTGACTCCACGCCGATCTCTCCACCTAAATGTTTAATGATTAATTCACAGATAGACAGCCCGAGCCCCGTACCTTGGGTGAAGGAATCTAATTTAGCGAATCGATCGAAAACACGGGAGATATTTTCTTCAGCTATCCCTTTTCCCGTATCGGTAACAAAGAAATAAATATCGTCTTTCCTTATTTCATATCCGATCGTTATCATTCCCTCGAAAGTGTATTTGCAAGCATTATTGATGAAATTAGCCAGTACTTGGGATAAACGGTTTCTCTCAGTATGGATAATGTAGCTTTCCGCAGGCAGTTCCGTGCGGAATTCTACTCCTTCCTTGATCTTGAATCGGTAACTCCGCCATAGGGTTTGTATAAGCTCGTTAATCTCCACTTCCGTATAAAGGAAATCCAATATACCGGCTTCTATTTTTGACATATCGAGTATGTCATTGATTAAATTAAGGAGTAGCTCATTGTTTGCGTGAATGATTTTAGCGAATTCTTTGATCTCCTCTTTATCCTCACTTTCGCTGATAAGGGTCGAGAAACCTACGATCGCATTCAATGGGGTCCGTATCTCATGGCTCATATTGGCGAGGAAAGCACTTGTCAACCGGTTTGATTCTTCCGCCTTCTCACGTAAGCGGATCACTTCTTCGGCCATATTTCGTTCGGTGTCAAGAATGTCTTTCTTATGCCGATGTTCCCTCATCGAAAGGAGGATAAGTAGAAAGGCGATAAGAGCTATCGCCACTACCTCGAATGGGGACTCTATCATGAAACTCGGGACTACTACGAGGCTCATTTGCTTAAAGGTAGAAATAGGGTAAAGTTTGGGGTTGATTGTTGACGTGGAATGGCCGTATGCTTGATCGGTTTTAGACAGGAATGATTTGTAGGCACCTTTCATGGAATGTTTAAGATCGCTTGGCGTGATTGGACTGATTACATATGAGGTCTTGAATAAGTAAGCCTTGATAGGCCCGATTTTGCTCCGGAGAGCTCGGGTACTTGTGGTACTTTGTATTTTAGGTTCCATTGTAATCATAATTTAATACATTTACTGAGTTCTAAAAGAGCTTAGGTTTTATAGGAAGCAAAGGTAATAAAAATACTTGATTATCATATAGACCTATTATTTTTTATAGCTTCCGGGCAATTTACTGTTCCGCATGATATTTTCTTTGAAAGAATATATTTCCAACCGAGTACCCCAAAGAGACTTCCAATATCTTTATGGATCACAAAAAACACTAAAGCCAGTCTTATTTGTGTTAAAATCAAAATACACCCCATCATTTATTTACATATAGTCATTTGATACTCAAGTTCTTTTAGAACTATGTTCAAGTAAGGGCATTTGCTTTTGTTAAGTCACGTCCGTAAATAAGCTTAATTGTTTTTGGGATATAAAATCAAAATATTTCCGTACATTTGCCGCTATTCAAACCAATTAAACAAGATTAATTATGAGCACGAACAATGACGAGCTACTTTATGACGAGGATGATTCCGTAAAATTTATCCAGAATTATCTTCCCCAAGAACTGAAAGGAAAGTTCAGTAATGACGATATCAACTATATCGTAGACTTGATCTACGACTTCTATGAATCTAATGGCATGCTAGATGATGATGGCGACGATGAGATCGAGATCGATGAGGAAGAGGTTGTAAATTATGTAATTAAGAACGCCCAGAAAGACGGCGTAGGCAAATTCGAACCGGAGGAAATCACTTTTATAGTACAAGGAGAACTTGAATATTGCGATTCGATCAACATGTTTGATTGATATTTGTTATATATATAAAGTTGTTTAAGTGAAATTGTAGAAGATGATGAGGAACATTAAATTATTATCTGTTTTACTGCTATGTATGGCAGTGGTGTTTACGAGTTGCGGAACGTGGAATAACACGGCGAAGGGTACGGCGATCGGTGTAGGCGGTGGTGCCGCTGTCGGAGCTGGTGTTGGTGCCTTGGCCGGAAATACCGCATTGGGTGCCGTGATCGGTGCGGCCGTAGGTGGTACAGCCGGTGCGTTAATCGGTAAGAAAATGGATAAGCAGAAGAAGGAGCTGGAAGCTACCCTGCCTGAGGACACGAAGATCGAGAGCGTGAACAATGGTGAGGCCTTGAAGGTTACTTTTGACTCCGGTATCTTGTTTGCCACGAACTCGAGTACGTTGAGCGACGCTTCCAAGAGTGCCTTGCGTAACTTCGCTACCAGTTTGAAGGCCAATCCGGATACGGATATCCGAATCATCGGCTTTACGGATAACACCGGTAAGGTGGATTATAACCAGACCTTGTCCGAGAAACGTGCGAAGAGCGTTTACGATTACCTGATGATGCAGGGGGTAAGCACGGATCGTATGGTTTATGAAGGCAAAGGTATACATGATCCTGTGGCTAGCAATGACACTCCCGAGGGTCGTTCGTTGAACCGTCGTGTTGAGATCGTGATCTTGGCTAATCAGAAGATGATCCAAGAGGCTCAACAAGGAACGCTTCGATAAGTTTTTTTAAGCTATCCCTGCCGGAAGCGGACAGGTTATAGTGTATGAATTGGGGGACTGTCTTTTCCGGATAGTCCCTTTTTTGTTTAAATCGCAGGATAGGAAGGATGAAGAAGTTGATATATACTTTATTTGTGTTGATTACGATCGCTTTTGCCGTGGCGGCCATAGCCGGATTCGCTACCGGACGTATGAATCCGGAAGGGAAGGAGTGGATCTCGTTTCCCGGATTGGTGTTATTACCGGTATTGGCGGTCAATCTATGTCTTTTCTTGATGTGGTGTGTCTTTAGGAGTCATTGGTGCTGGGTACCTTTGGTGGCGTTATTGTTGAACTGGGAGTTTTTGATATCGATGTTCCAGATACGGGTCTTCCCTAAAGAGATTCCGATAGGGAAAGAAGCGGTTAAGGTGATTACCTATAACGTGAATAATTTCAATACGGACGGAAAGAAACAGCTTCCTAATATAGCGGATTGGCTGAGAAAGGAGGACCCGGATATCGTTTGCCTCCAAGAATGCCCCGTTGAATCGGCCCTGCGGATGGATTCTCTCGCCAAGACCTTATCGTTCCTACCGTATTATTGCTCTACCCGTTCGGCTACGAAAGCGGCGGGCAACGCTATTTTCAGTAAATATCCGATCCTTCGTTTTGAGTCTATCCTATACCCGGAGTCTAGCAATAAATCCTTGTTTGCCGTCATGGATATCCAAGGGGATAGTGTTCGTGTATTTAATAACCATTTCCAAACGACTAGCGTGAATGCCGTAAAGCCTCGTCTTTACCAAGCCCATGCCGAGGGTAAACAATTGGAGGAAACCGAGGCCGCCTTCCATATGGCTTTTCAGATGAAGAAGAATTTCGTGAAACGGGCTACTCAGGCGGATTATATCCGTCAGATGTTGGATGCCGGGGAGGGGCCCGTGATTCTTTGCGGTGATTTTAATGATACACCGGCCTCTTATACGTACCGTACCGTGAAAGGTGATTTAACGGATGGGTTCCGTGACTGTGGCTCCGGTTTCGGGTACACCTTTCGTCAATTAAAGCGTATATTTCGAATTGATTACATAATTTATTCTCCTGATTTTAAGGGTGTAACTTATGATTCTCCTAATTTAGACTACAGTGACCATAAGCCCGTCGTATGGTTAGGATATGTTAATTAACACACCCAAAAGGATAGTTTTAGAACCTTTTTCAACTCATGCTGTTTTAATAGTGACTTATATATAAGCACAAATAATAGTATAAACTGTTTTAAACGTTAAAATGAGATGAAAAAGATTTTTCCTTTTTTTCTGTTAGTTCTTCTGCTGGCTTCTTGCCAAAAGGACCCGGACATGTCGAAATTGGACAATGATTTTCTGGTGTTCACGAATCATGATAAGGACGCGAAATTCGAATCGTTCACTACGTTCTACATTCCGGATAGTGTATTGGTTATCGGCACAAGCGAGAAACCTCAGTTCTGGACAGCCAATGAAGCAGACGATATTATCACTACGTTGGTGAATAATATGGAAAGCCGCGGTTTCAAACGCACGCTAGACAAAGATAACGCCGACTTAGGTCTGCAAGTTTCTTACGTACAAAGTACTCAATATTTCGCTGACTACAACGATGGCTACAACTACCCGTACTGGTGGTGGAACTATCCGGGATATTGGAGTCCGGGTTACTGGGGACCGGGTTGGGGAAATTGGTATTACCCGTATCCTGTAGTGTATAGCTATAGTGTAGGTTCCTTGTTGACTGAGTTAGTGGATTTGGATGCTCCTGCCGCTTCTAAGGCAGACGCTAAACTTCCGGTTCTTTGGACCGCTTACATGAGTGGCTTGTTGTCTGGTTCTGATAAATTCGACACTCAGCTAGCTGTTCGTGCTATCGAGCAAGCATTTGTACAATCTCCGTACGTAAAGAAATAATAATTCGAATGATTAAAAGTTTGAGGTTCTATGAAAAAGATAAATAAATTAATCGCTTTACTCATCGTTTGTATGGCGATGCCTGCTCTGGCTGGTGCCCAGGTTTTGAAAAATGCGTATTTTAATGTAGACTGGCAGATCAACTCTCCGTTCGGTCAAGACTTCTCTAAGAAGACTAGCGGTTGGGGTGCTCACGCTGAGGGTGGTTACTATGTGATTCCTAATTTCGCTATAGGTGCGTTCATCTCTTATCATACAAATAATGAGTATGTAGACCGCCAGACGATTCCGGTAAACTCAACATCCGTAATCACTTCCGATCAACAGCATTCTATCTTCCAGTTGCCTTTTGGCGCAGCTTTCCGTTATAACTTCGCTCCGGAAGGACAATTCCAACCGTATGTTGGCGCTCAGTTAGGTGCTAGCTATAGTGAGATGTCTACCTACATGAACGTGTTGAAGGTTTACGATCGTAACTGGGGATTCTATGTAGCTCCCGAGATCGGTATGACCGTGTACTTCACACCTCAGAAACAGATCGGCGTACATATGGCCGCTTATTATAACTACGCTACCAACAAGGGGGATGTCCTCAGCTATCATATCGATGGTTTGAATAACTGGGGTATCCGCTTAGGTCTAGCGTTCTGATAGACAACGTTTGTTCTTTTAAGTGTTTTATGTAGTTTAGGGAAACGGAGGGCAGTGAATGTCTTCCGTTTCTTGCTTTTATAGGATCTGTAGTTTCACCCCGAATGAAAGGCTTAAATAATCTTTTGGCTTCAAGTAGCTGTTGCCGATAGCGTTTATTATATACAAATCGCAAGTGCTCAACTCATAGAAGAAGCTGATGGATTTATGCCAGCTACTATTTGGATTCAGTTTGAGCGTGATCCGCTCCCCGATAAAGATATGGTTACGGATGCGGGTGGAGAACCAATAATATCCCGGGGGATACTTATTCGGTTGCTTGGCCCAGAAATCCCGGTCAAATAGGAAATTTACGTAGATACCGCAACAAAGAGGCTCGAAAGATACTTTTTCTCCCAGATCGATATTCCAAGGAAAATAGTTTTGTTTCAAGGTGAAAGTCACGTTCGCGTGATCATTCGCGTTGCGGGGGACGATACCCAGCAACATATCCGTTTCCCAATGATTCCGGTAATAATTCCAACCGGTACCCACGGAGAGCATCGCCATGGAACCTGCGAATTGTACTTTCGTATAGCGGGGGATGACCCGTTGCCATGCGTTCTCGTACCGTTGCACTCGTTTCGTGTATTTATCCTCTTGCGCATGGAGTGTAAGGGGAAAGACACAAGTTAAGAGGAGAAGCTTAAAAATTGACCACTTCATACATATAATCGTCAGAGGTTAAGGTAAAAAGAAGATAACTTCGTTTGGCGATATTGGCGCAACCGTAGTAGATAATACCATCCTCAAACAAATCGGCTGCCGATACGCAATGGTTATGCGCATGCAAGCAGAACATTAAAGATGGTAATGTCTTGATATAAAGTTGGAACACGTCTTTCACGTTATTGTCGAACTGTTCGTTCCCGGGAGGGGCGTGCATGACTACGATCGTGCGTTTATTACGGGTACTATCCGCTATCTCATTCTTTAGGAAATTAAAATCGGGTACCGGATGGGAATAATCATACTCGATAGCGTTCGTATTGAGGCATACGAATTTCACGTCGCTCACGACAAACGAGAAGTTCTCATTCCCAAAGATTTTACGAAATACTTGGTCGCCATTACCGATCACGTCGTGATTACCGATCAATCCTACGTAAGGCACTTTTAGTTTGGACAAGATATCATCGTTCCACTCGAATTCCTTCTTTAAGCCGAACTCCGTATAATCTCCTCCATGGATAATGAAATCGATGCTATCTAATTGATTAACGTACTTGACGAAATCTTCCGTCTCGTTATAACTCCGCTGGGTATCGCCCATAAAAATAAAACGGATCGTGTCCTTCCCTTCGCAGACTTTCTCGATACGCTCGATATTGGTCGGGTTGATCTCCCGGGAAGTATCGGAATCCAGACGACCGTCATACGGATGATAGTCGATTAAGTCGCAAGCCGTGAGGAGTGTAGCGGCAGAAAGCCATATGTATTTCTTTAAAAACATAGCATCCTAACTTTTTTATATGCAAAGTTAGGATGCTATCAGTACCAAAAAAGGTCATTTCTGAGCTTATACTGGTCTAAAATGTATATTCTATAAAGCGAATACTTGCTTTATTTCCGTGAAGTCGGATAATACGATATCGGCAGTCTCATTTCCTTTATAAGCGCTCCAACCAATACTTTTTAGCCAGATTGTCTGGCATCCGATCCGGGTGGCGGGGACGATATCCTTATCATAGGAATCACCTACGACAACAATCTCGTCGGCGGGAAATCCCAGTTTATCCACTCCTAATCGGAAGATCGCCGGGTCTGGCTTACGGATACCTACGACCGCCGATTCCACGATAGCGCCGAATAAATGATCCAAACCGAAATCTTTCAACACGGATTCTATGTTCCCATAGAAGTTCGATACCAATACCAATGGGTAACGTTCCGCTAATTGCTCCAGAATGGGGCGGGCGCTATCGATTGCCTTCCGGGCGTATTCGTAACACCAATCCGCTAATTGTTCCGGTAACTCCGGGGTAATCGCCTCGGCGGATAAATGCCCGTTCTCTTTCAGCCATTGGATTTGTAAATCGCTTTTCAAGCGCAACATATCCAGAAACGTATGATGAGGCTTCACGATCGGATTCTTTCCAAGCGTTCTTTCTCCATGTACATAGGCATCACGGAAAACCGCTTTGGATACGGGAACCTTCAAGGCCTCATACGCCATCCAGATCACCTCTGCCCAGTGCATGCCGTTACTGTCTATCGTTCCGCCGTAATCAAAGAGGATTCCTTTTACTTTGTCTAAATTGAACATAATCGAATGGGGTAAAAAAACGTTATAACTGTTTGCTGAAATCTTCACAAATATGCTCATGCTTTTTGATCATATAGAGCAACATCGAGTTTAATACGGTCAGCTCGAATACGAAATACAGCCAAGGCATGTCGATGAAAAGGCTGACAAACAAAGCGATCACCCGGGTATTGAATGATAGCATATTTGTATATTTCATTAATGGCAGGCTCTTTGTTCGAAAAGCCTTACGGAACCATTCCGGCGCTTGTCCGTTGTATTTCTCACGGATGATGTTCATCATGTGTTGGAATTTAGGTGTCCATGCTTCTTGACCTATCGTATAATTAATGTAGAAGGTCTCAAACAATTTATAGATAAAGTCATGCTTCCAACTCATCTTCTTATAATTCTCCTTCAATTGGGGAGAGTGGGAGAGCTCGCTACCCGATTTACCTTTCAAGAACAACAAGTGAATATTGCGATAATAATCCGCCATGGCCGCTTGCTTGCTATGGAAGAATCCCGTCGTAGCCGCCAATAGCCAGATCCATATTCCCCATTCCGGCGTGAGGCGTAAGCAGATTGCCGCGTAGATAGCGATAAACCAGAAATCGCCGGCGGCACCGTCCAAGATACGTCCCAAGGCACTTTTCTGTCCGGTCATACGGGCCAATTGTCCGTCTGCGCTATCATATGAGTTTGCCCAGATTAACAGTAACATGCCGATCACGTTGATAGCGAGGCTCTGGAAATAGAAACAGATACCTGCCGCTATGCCGATAAAGATGCTGGCGATCGTGATGCTATTGGGCGATACTCCCAATTTATTAAAGAACAAAGCCCATTGGTAACCAATGGGACGATAGAAATGAATATCGATAAACTCCTCGGTGTCCAGAGATTTTAAGGTTGACTCCAGACTGGGAGTAGACTTAGTCTTACTCATGATTGATTTTGTTAAAACGATTTAGATGTGTTCTCGCATAAGATCCCAGATGCGACGTGCGATGTTTGGAGCCGCTTCTTCCCGGCAAGGGGCGAAACTAGGCCAATCGTTGAAATCGATAATTCGCATGACACCATCCTCGGAGACGATACAATCTCCCCCGTATATATGCACGTTCAATACCTCCGCAGCCTTGTGACAGAGCAGACGAAGCTGCGCTTCGTCGAAGGGGATCCCCTTCGCTGTTCCATTGATAGCCTCTAAACCAAATTTACTATGATGCATGTTTGACGGATAGAACCAATAAAAGAAATCGGTTCCGGCCACCCCATAAAATTTCACCAAGTCGCCTACCAGATGCTCATTGATTACCGCCGACGGGATACCACGGATAGCGTATTCCTTCAATATGCTTTTCGCCTCTTCCGGGTTTCTTACGTAGGTGACGTCTTCCCGGTGGATGGCGTGGAAATCTCCCCGTTTGATCCAGCAATTAAAGAAACCGGCTTTCTCAAGGGCTTCTGTCGGATCCTCATCTGTCCGTAAGATTAAGCTTTCCGGATGGGAGATATGATTGGATAATAGGAGGCGGGTCATTTTCTCACGGGTACAATTCTCGATCCCGTAACCCGAGTTCACCACGAAATAATTTTTATCCTCTAGTTCTTGCAGCTTATGGATGGACTTCCAGTCTCTTACCATATTAAAGATACCCTTTTCCTTCGGGTCTTGTAGCAGCAGATCCGATTCGATATATTCGTTTACATCGCATCCCAATTTTCGTAAATGCTGGGCTGTCAAGGCGAAGATCGCCGCGTCGTTGCCGATATGATTGGGGGAGAATTGATTTCCTCTGCGGATACCTGCTAAAGTTAATTTACTCATTGTTAGACAGTATTCTTTATGACTTTAAAAATGATTCGGCTTTCAAAATGTCATCGGCGTGATCCACGTCGATGATCTTGCTGAAAGGATAGGCCTTTAGCCTCAACCCCTCGACGATGAGCTGCCGTTGATAATTGCGCATTCTCGACATTCCCTGCGAGATGGCGTTGTTCAATACACCCAGAGCCGGACGCCTCAAGCAATAGATACCTCCCGATATGTAACGGCAATCACCGTCTGCCTGATCTAGGAAATTCCGGATGTAAAGTTCGTTGTCTGTTTCTACATATAAGGGTTTCTCGTCATCAATAAAATCAGTGACGGCCATCAATCCGTCCAGTTTATCCTCTTGGATGAACTGTTGGATATAGCCGCTGAACTCTTCTTCCTTGAAGATCGTGTCTACAGTAGTTAAACAAATCTTATCACCATCCAGATAATGACTCAGCTCGTAGAAGCTGTGCATAGAGCTGGGGGTGGATTTTACCAACAGGTAAAAGGGTATAGGTAGTCGCAGGGCCTTCAGGTAATCCTGTACCTCGGTCATCTCCTCGTTTACGATGATACTGATAGAGGTAGCGTTATTTTTCAAAAAAACGTCTATCAACCGGTCTATCAGAGCGACACCGTTGAGTCTAACCAGAGGCTTTGGCCACTTAACACCTTCTTGCGCCAAGCGGGAGCCTTCGCCGGCGGCAATGATCGCGTAATCCATAACTTTTATTAGTTCAAATAATAATTTCGCAAAGTTACGAGATTTCTGAGATAGTTTTAGGCTATATCGTTGATATAATTGGTCAAAATTTCTATAAATTAGGACTATTTGACTAGAACAACAAAGACGTTATAAAGAGCTTGAATGTTTTTTTGAAAATAATTATCGTTTTATAGTTGCTAATTCAAATAGAATGCTTTCCTTTGTGCCATGAACAAAAGATAGTTTGTATAGCTCTTTTATCTTTTAGCATTTATTCATCAGCGATGATAATACTTTCTTTTAGAGATTGACTTCACCAACCATCCTTGTTTTATTATTAATTTTTATTTTTTTATATCATTTTCGTATGAATATTTACATTGGAAACCTGAATTATCGGGTAAGAGAATCAGACTTACAACAGATTCTGGAAGAGTATGGTGTTGTAGACTCAGTTAAAATCATTGTTGACCGTGACACAAAACGTTCTAAGGGCTTCGCTTTCGCTGAGATGCCTAACGCTGCAGAGGCTCAAAAAGCTATCGAGGAGTTGAACCAAGCTGAGTACGAAGGTCGTCAGATGGTTGTTAAAGAAGCTATCCCTAGACGTTAAATTTTAGAAGAAAGAAATTTTTAAAATAAGACGAAAAAGCGGGGAAACGAGGTGAAAACTTCCGTTTCCCCGCTTTCTTTTTTCAGTGTATTTTGTTTATGTTCGCGAGAAATTTTAAGAGTGATGAAGAATATAGGTGTTAGGAGTCTCATTGTGGGTCTTTGCTTGATGGGATTGGGGAGTTGGTCTCCCTCGCTGAAGGCGCAGATCGCGGATCGTGTCTATAAGACGGATTATCATATCGACCCGGAGAAGGCCCGGGAGTTGTCCGTGGAGTTGGATAATATTAGCTTCTTCAAGGATAACGAGTATACGGGTAAATTTACCAAGGGGTATTCGTTGCCGGGGCTTTGGGTACAAGGCAAAGCGGTTTATTATCCCTTGCGGAATATCAAGTTGGAGGCGGGTGTCCATATGTTGATCTATCATGGGGCGAATAAATATCCGAGCATGGCTTATCAGGATATCGCTTATTGGAAGGGAGACCAATACCAAAAAGGGGTACATGTGTTGCCCTATTTCCGGGCGCAGATGGCCCTCTCGGATCATGTGAACATCGTGCTGGGAAATATTTACGGCGCTTCCAACCATAATTTGATAGAGCCTCTTTATAATCCGGAGTTGAATTTGACCTGCGATCCCGAGGCGGGCTTGCAGTTGTTGTATGACTCGAAGGCTTTCGACTTGGATGTGTGGGTGAACTGGCAGAGCTTTATTTTCCGGGAGGATGTGCATCAAGAGGCGTTTACCGTCGGGATCTCTTCGCGGGTAAAGTACAACGACCCGGCTTCCCGTTTCCATTTCTATACGCCGGTGCAAGGATTGGTGCAGCATAGGGGAGGCGAGATCGACACGATCTTCAACAATTCTGTGCAAACCTTGATGAATGGCGCGATCGGTGTCGGAGGTGTATGGAATACCGGACATCGTATTTTCAAGAACTTGAACGTGGAACTGGATGCTACCGGTTATTATCAGCAAGCGGGAGAGATATGGCCTTTTGACAGCGGATATGGCTTGTATGCCCGTGCTTCCGCCGATATCTATGATTTTCGGGTGAAAACGTCGTATTGGACCTGCAAGGATTTCATCTCTATGTTTGGTAGCCCGTTTTTCGGGGCGGCCTCGATGATTGATGAGGGGGTTACGTTCGACCGTCCGCAAATGATCTATCTGGGGGTGGAATATTCCCGGCAACTAGCGAAGGGTTTCTCGATAGGAGTAGATGTGGACGTTTTTCATCATCTCTCCGGAGATATGAATGATGCGGATGGAGTAAAACAACCGATGGGAAACGCCACGAGTTTTACGGCAGGGGTTTACATGCGTATCAATCCGTCTTTCTTGATTAAAAAATTCTGATCATTACCTTCATAGAAAAACACAGTAGTATTCGATTGTGAATACTACTGTGTTTTTCTATGAATACTATTGTGTTCAGCCGTGAATACAATAGTGTTTTTATTCAATTACTAAATCAATCTTTTTCAGTGTCTTATCGTCCGAGGAACCTCCATATAGGATTTGGTATTTACCCGGGCGAACCTCCATGGTCTGCGTATTGTCATTGAAGGATTGGAAAGCTTTCGGTTCCAATTGGATGCTAACCGGTTGTTCGCTGCCAGCCTTCACGTTCACACGTTTGAATGCTTTCATCGCTTTTAGCGGTCCGGCAGGATCGTTCGGGTTCTTGATGTAGATCTGAGCGACCTCGTCACCATCCATCTTGCCTGTATTGGCGATATCGAAGGAGAGGGTAACCGATTCGTTGGAAGCGATCTTATCCTTTGACAACTTAGCGTTCTTATAATCGAATGTTGTATAGCTCAAGCCATAACCGAACGGATAAAGCGGAGTCTGCGTCATGTAACGATAGGTACGGCCCTTCATGCTGTAATCTTGGAAGTCCGGAAGCTGGTCTACGGATTTATAGAACGTGATCGGCAAGCGTCCGGCCGGGTTATAGTCTCCGAATAAAACGTCGGCCACGGCTGTTCCACCTTCTTGTCCGCCATACCAAGCGTTCAAGATAGCGTTTACATGATCGTTCTCCCAGTTCAATGCCAATGCGCTACCCGTACATACCACGTATACTACAGGCTTTCCGGTGGCTACCAAGGCTTTGACCATTTCCTTCTGTACGGCCGGGATCTCGATATTCGTGCGGTCGCCTTTCCGGAAACCTTCAGCGTCTACCGGCATTTCCTCACCTTCCAGACGTGGAGAGATACCACCTACGAATACGATGACATCAGCGTCTTTAACCTTGCTGGCCGTAGCTTGGAAATCTACGGGTGTGCGTACGCCTACCGTAAAGTTCAGGTCAGCGCTACCCGTGCGTTGCATATATTCGATCTTTATGGGATATTTCTCACCTTTCTTAGCGTTTAGCGTATAGAGTTTTTCCGCTCCATATTCGTTTTCCCATACCTCGGCGACTTTAGCCGTATCGATATACAGGCGGAATGCGTCGTTTCCGGATAGTTTGAACTCGACAGGACCATCTATCGGAGACTCGAATTCACCCGTAAAGCGAGCCGTGAAATTTGTCAAGTTCACGTTCGGGGCGAATTGGGTGTTACCTCCGGTGGTATAATGAAGCTCTTTCGCTAATCCCTTGTAGGCGGGGGTACCCTCGAACTCGGTATTGTTGAAGAATTCGGAGGCGAAACCCTGTCCCGCCGTGGAAGATACGTGGCTACCTAGGTCTGTCACGACAAAATCGGCGGTATGGTTGCAACCCAGCTCGTAGATAACCTCTGCGTTCGGGACTTTATTGCGGATACCTTCCACGATCGTAACGGTCTTGGTCGGGAAGCCGTTGTAGTTGGCCCATAGCATGGTAGAGTCCGCCGCGTTCGGTCCGACTACGGCGATCTTCTTGATATTCTTGTCCAGTGGAAGCATATTATTCTTGTTCTTCAACAAAACGATACTTTTACGTGCCATATCCAGTGCCTTGGCGATATGCTCCGGGCTCTCGACTACGCTGTAAGGTATCTTAGAATAAGGAACCCGCTCGTCCGGATCGAACATACCTAGCTCGAAGCGGCCTTTCAGTAGGCGGCGTAAGGATACGTCCAGATCTTTCTCCGAGATCTTACCGTCGGCCAAGGCTTTGTTTAGCGCACGGTAGCTACCGCCACATTCTAGGTCGGTACCGTTCAATACGGCGTCGGCGGATGCGCTCTCAGCGTCCGGGTGCGTCTCATGACGAGGCGTATTCTTGTCTTTCCTCCAGAAATCATCGATAGCACCGCAATCGGACAGGATGATATTGTCGTATCCCCAACTGTTACGCAAGATATCGATCAATAATTTGTCGCTACTACAGCAAGGTTTACCCTCGAAACGATTGTAGGCGCACATTACCTCTTGTACATCGCCTTCCTTAACTAATGCCTCGAAAGCCGGAAGATACGTCTCGTACAAGTCACGAGGGGTAGCTTCTGCGTTGAATTCGTGGCGGTTCCATTCCGGGCCGCTGTGTACGGCGTAATGCTTGGCGCAAGCGTGTGTCTTATAATAATTAGGATCATCGCCTTGCAATCCGCGGGTTACGGCTACGCCCATCTTCTCGGTCAAGTAAGGGTCCTCGCCATAGGTTTCCATACCCCGTCCCCAGCGAGGGTCACGGAAGATATTGATATTCGGGGTCCAGAAAGTAAGACCTTTGTAACGGTCGTACTCCTTGTCTTTCTGGTATTGGTGGTATTTGGCACGGGCCTCGTCGCTGACCATCGTGAAGGTCTCGTGAACGGCGTTATCGTCGAAGGTAGCCGCCATGGCGATCGCTTGCGGGAATACGGTCGCACGTCCGGCACGAGCCACGCCGTGAAGAGCCTCGTTCCACCAGTCGTAAGTCGGGATTCCCAAACGCTCGATGGCGGGGGTTACGTTCATCATTTGGCCGATTTTCTCCTCCGGTGTCAGTCGGGATAGTAAGTCGTCGATACGTTCTTCCAAGGGAAGATCCGGATTCCGGAAAGGGTAATCTTGTTGTTTTTCACTACAAGAGGCGGTGAGTAGGAGGGTGATCATCGCTACTGTCAGTTGTTTCATTTTCATGTTATTAAATTTTAGATATTGTTTATCTTACATTATTACTTATTGTAAACTATTTTAAGATAGATCGTTATCTTTGATATTGATGGAGCAAAACTACGATTTTAGAAGCATTTTTTCAAACAGGAACACTTAAAATAGGTTACTTTAGTGGTTATTCATTTAAAAGCCCTATTTTTGCCGTAACAGATTAAAACACGAAAGAATGATGAAGAAGTATCTATTTTTGTTACTAATAGGGGCCGCTAGCCTGACGGCCTGCGGAGACGATGACGATCCCGTTGTTCCGGAATTGAATAAGCTAACGAAAGTTTCTTGTTATAAAGACGGAGCTTCAAGCCCGCTTTTTACCGCTGATATCAATTATATGAATGACGGGAAAATATCGAGTATATCTTTCCATGGAGATAAAGAGTTTCGTCTTTTCTCTTCTGACAACAAATATTTGATGATAGATATCTCTACCGGGGACGAACTAGGAGAATATATATTAAGTGGAAATGTGATCACGGCAAAGAACGTCTTGAGGAAAAATTCGTATGCGAGTAATGAGGTCTATGTGAGTGATGAATATAAGTATGGTTATTCCGGATCTAATCTGGTGTTGACCTCATGGGTAGCTCGTTGGCCGAAAGAAGACGGTCAAGGGTATGAGAGTGAGGATTACAGGGAATATGATAAGTTTTATTGGGAAAACGGGAATGTGGTAACTTTTTCTCGGAATCAGGATCGGATGGAGTATGAGTATAGTACGGTGGAGAGGCCTGAAAATTATCCTCTACGTGTGATCGGCTCTTTTGCTCCGGTTGATTTTGAAGCTGTGACTCCCTTGAACCTATTATATGGTGTTCAGAACCGGAATCTTCCGATCCGTGCCTACACCTATACGATCCCTAACCAGAGCGAGGTGAAAGCTGAGTACAAATACACCTATACCACCGTGGGAGATTATATAATGTGTATGACTATCGATGAGAATGACGGAGGAACCGCAAGCTCTTATAAGTATACTTTCGAGTATAATTTCGCCGTGAAGTAAGGAGACATGCCTTGTTTGGTTTAATTAACATACGCATATGCAGCATTTCCGCCCTAAAACGCATTTCTAATTTTATAGAATTAAAAGGTTGATTAGTTTAATTGATAAACTTAGAAAGGAAGTATTATGAACGGATTCTTTAATTTTAGGAAATTAGTTGTAGGTGTAATGGCGGCTACTTGTTTTATGGGGTTTCAATCTTGCTTGGACGATGATGATGATTATCCTTACAGTAAAGTGTTGCCGAATGCGTTGGTGACGGTTAAGCCGGTCGATGATGGTTCATATTTTCTTCAATTGGATGATAGCACGACCTTGTTGCCTGTCAATATGACCTCTTCTCCCTTCGGGCAGAAGGAGGTGAGAGCGTTGGTGAATTTTGACGAGACGAACGAGTCTAGCGGAATTTACAGCAAGGCCGTAAATATTAATTGGATCGACAGTATCCTTACAAAACCAATCGCTCCGGATTTGGGGGTGACTAGCAACGATTCGATCTATGGCTCTGACCCTGTGGAGATCGTGAACGATTGGGTTACCATCGCCGAGGACGGATATCTGACACTCCGTTTCAGGACGATCTGGGGAGACCGCAATAAGGCTCATTTTGTAAACCTACTGACAGGCAAGGACCCGGAGAATCCTTATGAGGTAGAGTTCCGCCATAATGCTTATGGCGATGTATATGGCGCATATGCGGATGGACTGGTCGCTTTTAAATTGGATAGCCTTCCGGATACGAATGGTAAGACGGTTAAGTTGAAATTAAAATGGAAGTCATTCGATGGCGATAAGTCTGTGGAATTCAATTATTGTTCACGCAAGTCTACTCCGGCAAAAGCATCCATAGCTGCCGAGAGAAGCGCCTTAAATTTGAAATAGGTCGGTTTGATCGTTTAAATAGATGGGGATTTGGCAGGGAGTGAATCTCTCTTGCTTTTTGAAAGTTCTTTCCTAGTGATAGGGAAGGACTTTTTTATGGATAGAAACAAAAAAGGACTCTAAGAAGAGTCCTTTTTATTCGTGGGCAGTGATGGATTCGAACCACCGAAGGCGAAAGCCAGCTGAGTTACAGTCAGCCCCATTTGGCCACTCTGGTAACTGCCCATTCCAATACATTCTTTTGAGCCTCTTGTCGGATTCGAACCAACGACCCCGAGATTACAAATCACGTGCTCTGGCCAACTGAGCTAAAGAGGCATCTGTTATTCGTTTGCGGGTGCAAAGGTAGTAATAATATCTTACGATGCAATAGCTGGAGGTATTTTTTTTCAAAAGGGAACGAAAAAAGCCGTCCGGGACAACTCCCGGGCGGCTCTTCTCTACACGTAACTTACATCAAATTAAATCAATATCTCTTACCAACGGTTTCCCAGTCAATAATCCCCCACAATGCGTTCAAATGATCCGCACGGCGGTTCTGGTAATCCAGATAGTAAGAATGCTCCCATACATCGAATCCCATGATCGGAGTCAATCCCTTAACGACCGGGTTACTACCGTTGGGCTCTTTGGTAATTGAAAGTTTGCCGTCTTTATCTTTAGCCAACCATACCCATCCTGAGCCGAACAAGCCTGTACCGGCAGCCACGAACTCTTTCTGGAAGTTCTCGAACGATCCCCACGTAGACTTGATAGCCTCGGCTAGCTTACCCGTAGGCTCGCCACCTCCGTTCGGGGAGAATTGGGTAAAATATAGATTGTGATTCAATACTTGGCCGGCATTGTTGAAAATGGCTCCGTCAGACTCACGAACGATCTGCTCCAGCGGAGCGTTCTCGAATTTCGTGCCCTCAATCAGCTTATTAAGGGTATTTACATAGTTCAATAAATGTTTTCCGTAATGGAAATCAATTGTTTGTTTGCTGATAACTGGTTCTAAACCGTCGTTTGCGTACGGTAACTGGATTAACTCGAATTTCATAACTTCTTCTTTTTTATCTGTTATTTGACTATTTGTGATCATTAATAATAAACTTAAACATAATGTAAGCATTGTCTTCTAGTTTTTTATGTTGATTTACTATATAAACAGAGCCGAGGGGATGAAAGTTCTGGGTTCGGTGATGATTTTTTAGTGAAAATATGTTTGCGGCTAAAGTTTTATAGGGAAAACTATGCGTTATATATCGCGAAAGTTTCTATTTTTGTGCGCTCTTAAGCTTTTATTAATTAGTAAAACATATTTGTAGATGGTAAAGAAAGTTGGGAATTTAATTCCAAACACCTTTTTTATTACAAAAGGAAGTGGCGAATCAGACTTGGAGAAACACGCTGGTTCTTACCACATGGCTCTTTATGACGCCGGTATCTCTGATTTCAATATCATGACGTATTCGTCAGTGATACCCGCTACGGCACATCTGGCAACCATGGATGAACTAGACCTTCCTCCATTTGGTTCGGAAATGAAAACGATCATGGCTGTATCCCATGGATATCAGGATGAGTTCGTGTCTGCTGGTGTGGTTTACGCATGGATGTATAAGGATGAGAACTTCGACGAGAAGGTTGGTGGTCTGGTGTGTGAGGTCAGCGGACGTTACCGTATCGAGGAGCTTGAGTCTCGTCTGATCCGTGTTATCAACGATCTTCATCAGAAGACGTATGGGAAGTATTATCTTGGAGAGCTTAACTTTATCACCGAGGGAATCACGATCGAGAAACGCTATGGAACGGCGTTGGCCGCCCTTTGCTTCGTGGATTTCCTTCAACCGGAGATCGAGGAATAAGTCGTGTTGAGTATTTTTGTGATATTTATAGAGCCGGTTCCTTTCAAGAGCCGGCTTTTTTGTTAACTTTGAGCAACAAAAAACATATAAATATTGTTTTCGTGATATGAAAAAGATAATTAATCCGTGGGAAGGGCTGGACGGTTATATGTGTTTCGGTTGTGCTCCGAACAATCCGCTGGGGCTGCATATGGAGTTTTTTGAGGATGGTGACGATATCGTGGCGTTCTGGAAGCCTCAAGGTACTTACCAAGGATGGCTGCGTACGTTGCACGGAGGTATACAGACTACGCTGATGGATGAGTTGGCCGGCTGGGTGGTCTTGCGGAAGTTGCAGACCTCCGGGGTGACTTCACGCCTCGACGCCAAGTTTATGAAGAGTATCTCTACGGACGAGCCCCAGCTGACGATACGGGGACGGATGACAGACCGGAAACGGAACGCCATCTTCATAGAGACCGAGATCTATAACTCGGCGAATGAGTTGTGTACCCGTGCCGAGATGGTTTATTTCATCACCCCGCAAGAACGTGCGATGGAGGAGTTTGGTTTTTGCGGGTGTAAGACTGAGGATGAACATTAGTATAAATAAAAAGAAAAGTTAGGTTATTATGAAGTATGTTGGGGCTCACGTGAGTGCGGTCGGTGGGGTTGAGAATGCCCCCGTTAATGCCCATGAGATCGGTGCGAAGGCTTTTGCCCTTTTCACCCGGAATCAGAGGCAATGGAAGTCGCAGCCGTTGAAGGCGGACAGTATCCATTTATTTAAGGAGCGGTGTGAAGCGTACGGTTACGATCCGGGATGTATCTTGCCGCACGATAGCTATTTGATCAATCTGGGGAACCCGGACGCCGAGGGATTGCAGAAATCCCGTGACGCTTTTCTGGACGAGATGACACGCTGCGAGCAACTGGGACTGAAAATGCTGAATTTCCATCCCGGAAGCCATTTGGGGAAGATGGAGGTGGATACCTGCCTGTCTCGCATCGCCGAGTCGATCAATATCACGTTGGCTCAGACGAGTGGCGTATGTGCCGTGATAGAGAATACGGCGGGGCAAGGCTCGAACTTGGGATATACCTTCGAGCAGATCGCCTATATTATAAACGAGGTAGAGGATAAGAGCCGGGTGGGAGTATGCCTCGATACGGCGCACACGCTTGCCGCCGGTTACGATATAAAGACACCGGAGGGATTTTCCGAGACATTCCGTCATTTCGACGAGGTGGTCGGCTTTTCTTATTTAAGGGGGATGCACTTGAACGATTCTAAAAAGGAGCTGGGATCACGTGTGGACCGGCACGAGAGTATCGGTAAAGGCTTGATGGGCCTTGATACCTTCCGCATGATCATGGCGGACCCCCGTTTCGACAATATGCCCTTAATCCTAGAGACCCCGGACGAGGCGCTTTGGCCGGAGGAGATACAGCTTCTATATAAACAATTAAAATCTTGATTATATGTTCATTTTAATGCCTGTCATTTTTGTCTTAGGAATCCTCGCTATTGCCTTGGAGGATAAGATCAAAATAAATAAAGCGGCCATAGCGTTGTTCATGGCTATCTCTATGTGGATGATATTGATGTTCGATGCCTACAATATTTTCGTCGAACGCTCCAGTACGATCTTTCAAGAGTTCTTGACCCAGAACCCGGAGATGGCCAGCTTGCCCCCGCATGAGCAATTTATTAATTTTATATCGAACCGTGCGATTGTTTATCATTTAGGAAACGTCTCCGAGACGCTTTTCTTCGTGATGTGTTCCATGTTGATCGTGGATATCGTGGATAAGCATGGTGGTTTTAGGGCCGTGACCGGGTATATCCGTACGCCGAATAAACGTAAGCTGTTGTGGTATATAAGTTTCGCTACTTTTTTCTTCTCCGCCTTGTTGGATAACTTGGCAGCCGCTATCGTGATCATGGCGGTGTTGCGTAAGCTGGTACCGGATCGTACGGATCGTTTGAAATATGCCTGTATGGTGATTATAGCGGCGAACGCCGGTGGCTCATGGTCGCCGATTGGTGATGTGACGACCATCTTGCTTTGGGTCGGAAAGAATATCTCGGCGATGCACCAGATCTCTCACGTATTTATCCCTGCTTTGGTTAATATGTTGGTGCCGTTGACGATCGCCCATTTCTGGTTGTTCAAGAAAGGATCTACCTTGCGTGTGTTGAGCGAGGAGGAGCAAGGCGACGAGTACATACCAGAGATACCGAACCGCTCACGTCGGATGATCTTTGTGATCGGCGTGCTTTCCTTGGCGTTGGTGCCAGTCTTCCAGATGGTGACGAACTTGCCGCCGTTCTTGGGCGTCTTGCTGGGATTGGTGATCCTTTGGTTCTATACGGATTTGATGTATAGCAAGCTGCACATGCATGAGTCCCAGAAACTCCGTATTTCCCAATTGTTGCCGAATATCGATTTGGCTACGATCTTCTTTTTCTTGGGGATCTTGATGGCCGTGGGAGCGCTGGAGACCTCCGGGCAGTTGGGTATCATGTCCGCTTTCTTGGATAAGCATGTGCATGAACCGTATCTGATCAGCTTCGTGATCGGTGCCTTGTCCTCCTGCGTGGATAACGTAGCCTTGGTAGCTGCTACGATGGGTATGTACCCGATCGTGGAGCAGGTGGCCGACTTATCGCCTTATGCCCAGTTCTTCGTATCGGACGGTGGTTTCTGGACCTTCTTGGCTTATTGCGCCGTGACGGGTGGTAGCATCTTGATCATCGGATCGGCTACGGGCGTTACGGTAATGGGATTGGAGAAGATCGATTTCATGTATTATACGAAACGGTTCTCTATCTTGGCGTTGATCGGCTATTGTTGCGGCGCCGGTGTATATATGCTTTTATTTGCTTAAAACTTTATTTATATGAAGAAGAGTTGGATTTTATTAACCGCTTGCGCCGCCCTGTTATCCGGGGTGGAGGCTATCGCCTGTACCGGTTTGCTGGTGGGCAAGAAGGCTTCGACAGACGGTTCGGTAATGATTAGTTATGCGGCGGACTCGCATTCCCTGTATGGGGAGATGTATCGTTGGCCCGCCGCTACATGGCCGAAGGGCGCCATGTTGGAAGTGAAGGAATGGGATACGGGGAAACCGCTGGGCAAGATCGCCCAAGTGGAGAAGACCTATTCCGTAGTGGGTAACATGAACGAGCATCAGGTGGCTATCACGGAGAGTACGTTCGGCGGACGCCATGAATTGGTGGATACGACGGGTATCATGGATTACGGTAGCTTGATCTACATCGCTTTGCAACGTTCCAAGTCGGCCCGTGAGGCGATCAAGGTCATGACGGACTTAGTAAAGGAATATGGCTATTACAGCAGTGGCGAGACGTTCTCTATCGCCGATAAGAACGAGGCTTGGGTGATGGAGATGATCGGTAAGGGACCGGGTAACAAAGGTGCCGTTTGGGTAGCGATCCGCATCCCGGACGATTGTATCTCGGCGCATGCCAACCAGTCCCGTATCCAGCAGATACCGTTTGACGATAAGGAGAATTGCATGTACTCGCCGGATGTGGTTTCTTTCGCCCGTGAGAAAGGATATTTCAAGGGAAAGGACGCTGATTTCAGTTTCGCCAAGGCTTATTGCCCGTATGATTTCAGCGCCTTGCGTGGATGCGAGGCTCGTGTATGGTCTTTCTTCCGTAAATATGATACCACGATGGATCAGTATATGGATTTTATCAAGGGTGATCCTTCCAAGGAGCCGATGCCTCTGTATGTGAAGCCGAATCGTAAGCTTTCCGTTCAAGACGTACAGAATGGCATGCGCGACCATTACGAGGGAACGGATCTGGATATGACGAAAGATGCCGGTGCCGGCTCGTATAAGGTTCCTTACCGCTGGCGGCCGATGACGTTCGAGGTAGACGGGCAGGAATATACGAATGAACGTGCCATAGCGACGCAACAAACGGGCTTCGTGATTGTTCCACAAATGCGTAACTGGTTGCCGGACGCTATCGGTGGTATCTTGTGGTTTGCCGTGGACGACGCTGATATGGCAGTCTTCACTCCTGTATATGGGTCGGTAACGGATGTTCCGGAGTGCTATCGGGTGGGAAACGGCGATTTGCTGAACTTCTCTTGGACTTCCGCTTTCTGGATTCATAACTGGGTGGCTAATATGGCTTACCACAAATATAGCTTCATGATTCAGGATATCCGTAAGGTACAGCAAGAGTTGGAGAATGGTTATCAAGAGACCGTACCGGCTATCGATAAGGCGGCTCAGGAGTTGTATGCCAAGGACCCGGCGGAGGCTGTCAAGTTCTTGACGTGGTATAGCACGACTAATTCAGACTCCGCTACCGCCCGCTGGAAGCAATTGGGTGAGTATTTGCTTGTAAAATACATCGATGGAAACGTGAAGAAAGAGGTGAACGGACAGTTCAAGCGTAATCCGTACGGCCAGCCTGCGTCTCCCGATTTTCCCGGATATGACGAGGACTATTACCGTAGCATCGTGAAGAGTGCCGGCGATCGACTGAAAGTAAAATAAATACCAATAATAATCTAATGTTGAACTAAACGAAAGAAAGCGTATGAAAAAGTTTGTAATGATGCTGATGTTAGCAGTCTTTAGTCTGGGAGCTTATGCGCAGACGCAGCAAGGACAATCTGCCGTGGGATTTAACATCGGTTATGGATTCGATTCGAAGAATGCCACGTTAGGAGTTGATTACCGCTATTGTATCACGGATGCGGTACGTTTGAGCCCCTCTCTTACTTATTTCGTAAAGAATGATAATCACAGCACTTGGGCGATCGACTTGAATGCTCATTATGTAGTGAAGTTAAGTGAGATGTTCGGTTTTTATCCATTAGCGGGGCTTAGTCTGTCCTTTTGGAATTGGGATGCGGGCCATGGCCTTTCTCATAACGAGACTCGTCTGGGAGCCAATATCGGTTTAGGCGGTGAGGTTTATGCTACCGACAATCTTTCGATAGGATTGGAGGTGAAGTATAATATCATCAAGGATTTCGATCAGGCCATGCTGGGTGTTCGCGTAGGATATAGTTTCTGATCCCAATATAGTCACAGCCCCACGACAGTACTGCCGTGGGGTTACACCAGTACTGCTTCCGGCTCTCGCCGATACTGGTGTAGCCCATTGACGGTACAGGCGTTTCCTTTATTCCTTCACCGGCTCCTACACACACGCACGCATACGCGTATTATTAATGTACGCATACATGTGTGTGGGTGTGTGTAAAGGGGTAGGTGAAGGAATGAAGGAAATAATCATTTCCTTTTTCTCGATTGCTTACCATCTCAAATAATCCTCGAACGTGACTTTCTCGAAATTGGGGATTACCTCATATACTTTATCTCTTAAAGATTCCGCCGGATTCGTCGTACTTAACCCGATGACACGCATCCCTGCGTCCTTCCCGGACTGTATGCCGTTGAAAGAATCCTCGAATACGATACAATCCTCGGGAGATACGTTCAAGTCTTTCGCCGCCAATAGATAACACATCGGATCGGGCTTACCTTGCGTGATGCGGTCGGCGGTCACTAGGGTATCGAATAGATTGTCCAGATGTAGAAGCCTGAAAGCCCGTTTCACCTTCGCGTTATCCGAGCTGGTAACCAAGCCTATCTGTACGCCGTGCTCCTTCAGCATACGGATGAACTCGATGGAGCCGGGCATGGGAGGCAAGGGCATCGTCTTCTCATACTCTGTAGATTCTTTGGTCACCATTTGGCGGAACTCCTCCGTATATCCGGAAAAATACTTCTCCAGAATATACGGTAGGGTCGTACCCTTTATAATATCAGCGAAATTATCGATACCTAAGCCATAACGTTTAGCGGCATCGTTCCAGAATAAATCGTAAATAGGTTCCGTATCTACTACTACGCCGTCAAAATCGAACAAGGCGGTCTTTGGTTGTTTCATATAAATAATCATTTAATATTTATATCGCGAAGATACGTCTATTTTTTATGAAATCAATTATCTTTGTGGACGCACACATAGCTTGATTATATATATATTAAAAATAAATAAGACATGAAGACACTAGTAATTTGTACCGCCATGAGCGCTATGATCCTTTGCGCCTGCGGTGGAAAAAACACGCAAAGCACGGAAGAGACAGCTAAGGTAGTACCGATGGCCGTAATTACACCGGCGATCAATCAATTGACCGACCAAGAGAAAGCCGAGGGTTGGGCGCTCCTTTTTGATGGTAAGACAACGAAAGGCTGGCGTGGAGCGCACAAAGACGCTTTCCCGGATCACGGATGGATGGTGAAAGATGGCGAATTGATCGTGCAGAAATCCGACGGTAGCGAGTCTACGAACGGAGGCGATATCGTTACGGAGGGTGAATATTCCGCTTTTGAGTTCAGCGTGGATTTTAAGATCACCGAAGGGGCCAACAGCGGTATTAAATACTTCGTGACCGAGCAAGAGAAGCAAAAAGGCTCCGCTTACGGCTTGGAGTTCCAGCTATTGGATGACGCTAAGCACCCGGATGCCAAGCTTTACACGACTTTCCCCGGTAGTCGTACCCTTGGAAGCTTGTATGATCTGAAGAAAAGCGAGAACATCCATTTCAACGGCGTAGGAGAGTGGAATACGGCCGTGGTGAAGGTATTCCCGAACAACCACGTAGAGCACTGGCTGAATGGTGTGAAGGTATTGGAGTACGAGCGTGGCAGCAAGGAGTTCCGTGATTTGGTGAAGGGCAGTAAATACGCTGATCCATCTTATAATGCGGGTGGTGCTTTCGGCGAGGCTCCGAAAGGACACATCCTTTTGCAGGATCATGGGGATGAGGTAGCGTTCCGCAATATCAAGGTGAAGGAGTTGAAATGATCGCCTCGTGACTAATTTTTCGTAACAAAAGGGTGCCGATTTAAAAAAAGTTGTTACTTTGCGGCGGATTTAGACTACTAACTTTAAAAGATAACAGACAAATACCATGATTTGGAACGAAACTATTGAATGTATGGACCGTGAGGAAATGCGGAAACTACAGAGCCTACGGTTGAAAAGAGTTGTTGAACATGCTTACCATAACTCCCCGTTTTATCGCAAGAAAATGCAGGAGATGGGCATTGCTCCCGACGATATACAGACAATAGATGATATAACGAAATTACCGTTCACGGTAAAACAAGACTTGCGTGATAACTATCCTTTCGGCTTGATGGCCGTGCCGATGTCCGAGATCGTCCGTCTGCATGCCTCTTCCGGTACGACAGGTAAGCCTATCGTCGTGGGATATACCCGTAAGGACTTGGGTATTTGGGCCGAGGTGGTGGCTCGTTGCCTGACCGCCTATGGTTTGACAAAGAACGATTCCGTGCAAGTATCCTATGGTTACGGAATGTTTACCGGAGGCTTGGGTGCCCATGCCGGAGTGGAGAATATCGGTGGTACGGTGATCCCGATGAGTAGCGGTAATACCCAGAAACAAATCCAGTTGATGCACGACTTCGGTGCGAAGGGTTTGGCTTGTACGCCCTCGTACGCCTTGTATCTGGCGGAGACCATCCACCAGTCCGGTATTCCCTTGGAGGAATTCCAGCTACGTGTCGGAGCGTTCGGTGCCGAGCCTTGGACGGAGAATATGCGTAAGGAATTAGAGACAAAACTAAATATCAAAGCTTACGATATCTATGGCTTGACGGAAATCTGCGGGCCGGGCGTTGGTGGCGAGTGTGAGTGCCAGAACGGTACCCACCTGTGGGAAGACCATTTCTTCCCGGAGATCGTGGACCCGAATACCTTACAACCGGTGGAACCGGGACAAGTAGGAGAGTTGGTCTTCACCACGCTTACGAAGGAGGGTATGCCGATGCTTCGTTACCGTACACGTGATTTGACCTCGCTGACTTACGAGAAGTGCGCCTGTGGACGTACGGCGGTTCGTATGGGACGTATTTTAGGTAGAAGTGACGATATGTTGATTATTCGTGGCGTAAATGTTTTCCCGTCTCAGGTAGAATCCGTAATTTTGGAGCTGCCGGAGTTTGAGGCGCATTACCTGATCGTGGTGGATCGTATGAACAATACCGATACCTTCCAGATACAGGTGGAGGTTCGCCAAGAATACTACTCGGACGAGATGAACAAGATGATCGCCTTGAAAAAGAAGATCGCCGCCCGCATGCAGAGCGTGATCGGTTTGCAACCGGACATCAAGATCGTGGAGCCGCGTAGTATCGAACGTAGTATGGGTAAGGCAAAACACGTGATCGATAAACGTAAGTTAGTATAACCTCTAAAAGATTAAGTACTATGTTAATAAAACAATTATCAATCTTTCTGGAAAACAAGAAAGGCCGTTTTACGGAAGTCGCCAAGATATTAGGGGAGGCAGGGGTCAATATGTCCGCTTTCACGGTAGCCGAGAATTCCGATTTCGGTATCCTTCGCCTAATCGTATCCGATACGGAGAAAGCGATATCCGTGCTTCGTGAAAAGTTATACGCTGTAAGCGTGGCCGACGTGGTATGCTTGCATTGTCCCAACCAGCCGGGAGCCTTGGCAAAGGCGATGGATATCATTACCTCGGCCGGGATCTTCATTGAATATATGTACGCTTTTTCTCAAGGCGACGCTGCTAACGTGATCATCCGTCCGGACGATGTCAATAAGTGCGCGGAGGTTTTGAAAGCGAATAAATTGGAATTGATCGCTGCTAGCGATTTATATAAGTTGTAAATATTAACGTTTTGGGTTTCATTTATTCGCCTAAAAGCACTAATTTTGCACGCTAAAAGTATGTGAATGAAAAAGGTTGTATTTTTACTGATGATGATGACAGTACTATTATCCTCTTGTGGAGAGTATAATAAGATACTGAAGAGCACGGATTACGAATTGAAATATTCGTACGCGAAGAAATACTTCAACGCGAAGCAATACTCGAAATCCGCTACTCTGCTGGATGAACTGGTTACAATCTTTAAAGGAACAGCTTATGCCGAGGAGTCCTTGTACTTGTTGGCGCAAAGCTATTACGGTCAGAAAGATTATCAGACGGCTTCGCAATACTTCGAGACCTATTATACGACCTATCCGAAAGGGGAGTTTACGGAATTATCCCGTTTCTATTCCGGTTATGGTTTGTATCTGGACTCTCCGGATCCCCGGTTAGACCAGTCGCAGACGTATAAGGCGATCGAGCAGTTGCAACTTTATTTGGAGTATTATCCGCAAAGTGAACGGGCCGAGGAAGCGCAGAACATCATGTTCGAGCTTCAGGAGAAGTTGGCTTACAAGGAATTGATGGCCACCCGCTTGTATTTCAATCTAGGTACCTATATGGGGAATAACTTCCAGTCTTGCGTGATCACGGCGCAGAACGCCTTGAAGAATTACCCGTATTCCAAGTATCGTGAGGAATTCATGTTCCTTATCATCCGTGCGAAGTACGAGTTGGCGCTAGTATCCGTAGAGGAGAAGTTGCAGGGCCGTTACCGGGATGTGGTTGACGAGTATTACAACTACATGAACGAGTATCCGGAAGGTAACTACGTAAAGCAGGTAACGAAGTTCTACGACTATGCCAGCAAGCGAATTACAGATGCATATTAAGCGAATTTAATCAATAAAACGAAAATGGATTACAGAAAATCAAACGCTCCTACCAATACGGTAACCCGTGACATGATGAAGTTAAGTGAAGAAACGGGTAACGTATATGAGACAGTCGCTATCATTTCAAAACGGGCGAATCAGATTAGTGTTGAGATGAAACAAGATCTGGAAAAGAAACTTCAAGAGTTCGCTTCTTACAATGACAACTTGGAGGAAGTCTTTGAAAACCGTGAGCAGATCGAGATTTCACGCTACTATGAGAAACTTCCGAAATCAACGTTGATCGCCGCTCAAGAGTACGAGGATGGCAAGGTTTATTACAAGAATCCTGCTAAAGAGAAGAATAACTTCTAAGAAGAAATATTTTTGAACATCGGAAAGGCTGACCCTCAAATGAGTCGGCCTTTCCATTTAAAACGAACTAATTACCATGTTACAAAGAATACAAACTGTTTACCTGCTAATTATCGTGGCGCTTACGGTCGCTACCTTATTCTTGCCGTTGGCCGTGTTGCAACAAGGAGACGCTCTCTTTTCGTTCGATGCTAGCGGGTTGAGCACGATGATCGGTGAGCCGGAATTACTATACCCGGCATGGGGCTTATTTGCCTTGACTGCTATCATCGCTATCATTGCCTTAGTGACGATCTTCTTATATAAGAAAAGAATCCTGCAAATCCGTCTTTGCGTGTTCAACGCATTGCTGATATTGGGCTTTTATGGTTTCTTTGCCTTCTTGATCTATTCCTTGAAGGGGGATATGGAAGGTGCCAGCGTAAGTGTTAAGATCGCTCTTTCCTTCCCGTTGGTCAATCTGATCTTGGATTATCTGGCGATCCGTAATATCGGGGCCGATGAGGCGCTGGTACGTTCCTTGGATCGTTTGCGTTAAGGCTTTCCGGATAAATCATTGGGTATAAGATATTAGGTAAGGGACTCTTTTTGTCAAGGGCCCCTTATTTTATGTCCGGAAAAGTATAATACATAAGACAATATTATTTTGTATATGAAACAATATTGTTTTTCGGTGAAATATATCTACTTTCGTAGAATACAAATATCCGTTGCCTATCATGAAGAAGACTCAGTTTATTCCCATCGCTTTATTGTCGGTATCGGCGGTAGCGAACGCCCAGAGTGCCAGTCGTCCCCCGAATATCATCCTGTTCTTGGTGGATGATATGGGATGGGAGGATACGTCCTTACCTTTTTGGATCCAAAAGACGCATTATAATGAGGTATATGAGACCCCGAACATGGAGCGATTGGCGAAAGGGGGCATGATGTTTACCCAAGCCTACGCTAGCAGTATCAGCTCGCCTACCCGTTGCAGCTTGATCACGGGGACGAACGCCGCCCGTCACCGGGTTACGAACTGGACGCTTTTTAAGGATAAGACGACCGATCGGGAGAGCGATGTGCTTACCTTGCCGGATTGGAATTATAACGGCGTGGCCCAAGTGGGCGGGACGAATAATACGTTTGTGGGTACTTCATTCGTGCAGATATTGAAGAATAACGGATATCACACGATCCATTGCGGCAAGGCGCATTTCGGGGCAATCGATACCCCGGGGGAGGACCCGCATCATTGGGGATTCGAGGTCAATATAGCCGGGCATGCCGCCGGAGGTCTCGCCAGTTACCTCGGCGAGAATAATTACGGGCATACCAAGGATGGTAAACCTTACGCTCCGAACGCTATCCCCGGATTGGAAAAGTATTGGGGAAGCGACACCTTCGCTACGGAGGCCTTGACGCAGGAGGCGATCAAGGCGTTGGACAAGGCTAAGAAATATAACCAGCCGTTTTACCTATATATGTCACATTATGCGATCCATATCCCGATTGATAAGGACAAGCGTTTCTACCAGAAATATATCGATAAGGGGTTAACGGCTAAAGAGGCGGCTTACGCTGCCTTGATAGAGGGTATGGATAAGAGTCTGGGCGATTTGATGGACTGGTTGGAGAAGAATGGCGAGGCGGATAACACGATCGTGATCTTCATGAGCGATAACGGTGGTCTTTCCAGCGAGCCCAGATGGCGTGACGGCGAGATCCATACGCAAAACTATCCCTTGAACAGTGGTAAAGGCTCCGCCTATGAGGGAGGAGTCCGTGAGCCTATGATCGTGCGTTGGCCGGGGGTGGTGAAACCGGGAAGCAAATGTGATAAATACTTGATTATCGAGGATTTCTATCCAACTATCTTGGAGATGGCAGGCATAAGGGGGCATAAGACCGTACAGCCGATAGATGGCGTCAGTTTCATGCCTTTATTAAAAGGTACGGGAGATCCTTCCGTGGGACGTAGCTTATTCTGGAACTGCCCGAATATATGGGGTAATGACGGGCCGGGAATCGGTCCGACTTGCTCGGTCCGTAATGGAGACTGGAAACTGATCTATTATTACGAGACGGGGAAGAAGGAATTGTTTAATATCCCGGAGGATATAGGGGAACATAATGACGTGGCAAGGCAGCATCCCGATATCGTAAAGCGTCTGTCCGGGGAATTGGGTACGTATTTACGGAAAGTGGACGGGCAACGTCCGTCGTTTAAGGCGACAGGCAAACCGGTTCCTTGGCCGGATGAGATATAATAATTAAAAAAAGAAAGAGCATATGGAGTTTTACAAAGCGGAAGAGAATCGCTATGCGGATATGATATATCGGCGGTGCGGACGGAGCGGTATCTTATTGCCGGCCGTTTCCTTGGGATTGTGGCACAACTTTGGTAGTGTGGACGTGTTCGGTAATTTTATCCAGATCGCTCACGCCGCATTCGATCATGGCGTGACTCATTTCGACTTGGCGAATAATTATGGCCCGGCCTACGGATCGGCGGAGGAGAATTTTGGCCGGATATTGAAGAAGGGCTTGGGCGTTTATCGGGATGAGCTGATCATCTCTACGAAGGCGGGCTACGATATGTGGCCGGGACCGTATGGGAACTGGGGAAGCCGTAAATATTTAATGGCTAGCTTGGATCAGAGCTTGAAACGGATGGGACTGGAATATGTGGATATCTTTTACTCCCATCGTCCGGACCCGGAGACTCCGATCGAGGAGACGATGGGGGCCTTGGCTGATATCGTCCGGCAAGGAAAGGCTTTGTATGTAGGTATCTCCAACTATGACGCAGACCAGACCCGTAAGGCCTTGGCTGTACTGAAAGAACATAAGGTGCCTTGCTTGATTCACCAAGCCCGCTATTCGATGTTCGATCGTTGGACGGAACCGGATTTATTGCTTGTATTGAAGGAAGAGGGTGTGGGTATGATAGCGTTCTCGCCGTTGGCGCAAGGCTTGCTTACGGATAAGTATTTGCGTGGAATCCCGGAGAATTCTCGTGCGGCGAAATCGACCGGCCATTTGCAGACCTCTCAAGTTACCCCGGAGGCCGTGGAAAAGGCCCGTAAGCTAAACGAGGTAGCCGCCCGCCGTGGACAGACCTTGGCGGAGATGGCGCTCGCTTGGTTATTAAAGGACGAACGGGTAACTAGCGTATTAATTGGCGCTAGCTCTGTCGCCCAATTAATGGATAACCTGAAGGCGTTAGATAATATCTCTTTCTCCGGGGAAGAATTGCAGGAGATAGAGAACATCTTAATATAACGTGAATCGTATCCGATTGTAGAGACGGGGCGTGCCCCGTCTCTACAACTTGTACAAATTTTAGAATAAATGAAACCGTTCTTATATCAAGTAGCGTCTCTTTTTTACGAGAAATGGGAGGCGGAGGTCAGTCGTCTGGCCTTTGTTTTCCCAAACCGGCGTACGGGGCTTTTCTTCCAGAAATATCTCTCGGAGGTAGCCGATACCCCCCTTTTCTCTCCGACAATCCTTACGATCAACGATCTCTTTATCCAGTTGAGCGGAAAACAATCCGCCGACCGGATCAGTATGCTTTTTATCCTGTACGACATCTACATCCGCCAAAGTGGTTCCACCGAGACTTTCGATGAATTCCTGTATTGGGGCGAGATGTTGCTCAACGACTTCGACGATATCGATAAGTACATGGCAAATGCCCGCATGCTATTCAGTAACGTGACAGACCTACGGGAGATAGAGAATGATTTCGATTTCTTAAGTGATGAGCAGATCGCCGCTATCCGTAGTTTTTGGTCCAGTTTTTATCCCCGGGGCGATACGCCGAACCAGCAACAGTTCTTGGCGGTTTGGCAAGTGCTATACGATCTCTATGAGGAATTCCGTGCGACCTTGGCCGCCGAGGGAAAAGGCTACGAGGGCATGATCTTCCGGGAGGTCGTGGAAAGTATGGAACGGGGTGAGTCTCCGGATTTACCTTACGAGCAAATTGTCTTCGTCGGTTTGAACGCCTTGTCCGTATCGGAAGAACGTTTCTTAGCCCAGTTGCAGAAGCGGGAGATAGCGGATTTCTATTGGGATTATGTATCCGATAAGGTAACCGATCCGGATAATAAGGCCTCTTATTTCGTCTCCCGTAACCTGAAGAGCTTCCCTTCCTCGATGAAATTACCCCCCGAGGAGAAGGTAAAGACCGAGATCGAGGTGATCGGCATCCCTTCCGGTATCGGGCAGGCTAAGCACGTCTACACCCTGTTGAGCGATTGGTGCAAGGAAGCGGAGATGAGTTCGGAAGAAGCCCTGCGTACGGCGGTGATCTTGCCCGATGAACATCTGCTGATCCCGGTGCTGAACGCCATTCCGGAGCAAATCCGGCGTATCAACGTCACGATGGGTTATCCCTTGGCGGGAACCCCGGTCGCCTCGTTGATCGAGTATATCTTGGCGTTGCAGAAGAACGTACGCTACATAGACCGGAATCCGTTGTTCTATTTCCGTGACGTGCTGCCGGTATTGAACCATCGCTACATCCTCTCCACCTCACCGGAGATTATTTCCTCCTTGGTGAAAGAGATCACGGAGAACAACAAGATCTATATCTCGCATACGGAGTTAGAGAAAACGCCTTTGCTAGAAATCCTGTTCACGCCGGTGACCGGGGTGGAGGCCTTCTCGGATTATCTGATCAAGGTGTTGGAAGAGCTGAACAAGGTTATGTCCGCCCTTTCCGATGAAGAAGAGGAGGACGCACCCCAGCGGACGAACGATTTGGAGCAAGAGTTCATCTTCCATTATTTCACCACGGTAAACCGCATGAAAGAGGTAATGAAAGACGCTCGTATAGAGATGAAAATAGATACCTTCTTCCGCCTATTGAAGCGGGTAACCGATACGATCACGATCCCTTTCCACGGCGAGCCGCTTTCCGGCCTCCAGATTATGGGTGTGCTCGAGACCCGTGCCTTGGATTTCGACCGTCTGATTATCTTATCCATGAACGAGGGTATTTTCCCGCAACGGAAAGCGGCGAACTCCTTTATCCCTTATAACCTACGCAGGGGTTTCGGGTTGCCTACCTACGAGCATCAAGATAGCGTATGGGCCTACCATTTCTATCGTTTGATAGAGCGTGCCAGCCACGTGAGCCTTTTATACGATACCCGCAGCAACGGATTGCAGACGGGAGAGGTAAGTCGCTTTGTCCACCAGCTGCATTATCATTATGAGGTTCCGATGCGAGATAAATTGGTGGTCTATAACGTATCTTCCTCCAAGACCCCGCCATTGGCCGTGCCGAAAAGGGAGGATATCATGCGCCGTTTAGACGCTTACCGGAAAGGGGGGAGCAAGGCGATCTCGGCGAGCGCTATCAATACGTATCTGGATTGCCCGTTGAAATTCTATTTTTCCGTCGTGGAAGGCATTCGAGAGGAAGAGGAGGTGAGCGAGACGATCGAGAGCGATGTATTCGGAAGCATCTTACATAAAGTGATGGAGGAGCTTTACAAGCCGTTCCAAGGGAAGATGGTGACCGTGGATTTGCTGAAAGCGATCCGTAAGGATACGGCCTTGCTTACCGGAGCTATCGCCCGGGCTTTCGCCAGCGAGTTTTTCAAGACAGAGGTGGTTCGCTCCCTTACCGGACAAAACTACCTGATCGGCGAGATGATCCGCAAATACGTGGAGAAAATCTTGGAGCGTGACGGCAAGCTGACCCCTTTCGTTTACATCGAGTCCGAGCGTAAGATAAACGGCTTGATCAGCCTTTCCGACCATTCCGAGATCCGGTTGAAAGGCTTTATCGATCGTGTGGACGAGGTTCTCGACGCTATCCGTATCATCGATTACAAGAGCGGTAGCGGAACTACGACTTTCAGTAGTATCGAGAGCCTATTCAACAAGGAGGAGAAAGATCGTGCGAAAGCCGTGATGCAGGTATTCATGTATTGCTGGATGTACGCCCATTTCACCGAGAACAAGGGAAAGACGATACAACCGGGCATTTATTACGTCCGTTCCCTCTTCTCCGATCCGTTCGACCCATCTGTCTACCATCGTATCGAACGGGGGAAGTCGGAGAAGGTAGAGGATTTCTCCGGTTATGCCCAAGCGTTCGAGGAGGGGTTGCGGGGCTGCTTGGACGAGATCTTCAATCCAGAAATTCCCTTTACGCAAACCCCTACGGGGAAGGCTTGCTCTTATTGTCCGTTCAAGGGTATTTGCGGTAAGTAGCATTTGTCCCGGTACTTCTGGGAGAGTACCGGAGTACTCCTTGTAAAGTACTGTGGTATTTCTCCGGATAGTACTGGAGTACTCCTTACAAAGTACTGCGGTACCTCTTAGGCAGTACTACAGTACTTCTTGCGAAGTACTGAGGCGAGGCTTACTGATGAGGAAGCAATTCCACTATCTTTTCCAAAAAGATCTGATCAGTCTCATCGAAACTATCCGGTTGATCACTGTCTATATCAAGGACAGCGATTACCTTATCCGCCCATATCACGGGAACTACGATCTCAGAGCGTGACGCCGAGCTACAAGCGATATGTCCCGGGAAAGCGTCTACGTCCGGTACGATGATCGTACGGGTCTCCTTCCAGGCCGTGCCGCAGACCCCTTTTCCGTATTTGATTCGTGTACAGGCGATAGGGCCTTGAAAAGGCGCTAATACCAACTGATTGTCTATGACCCGGTAGAAACCTACCCAAAAGAAACCGAAAGTCTGCTTGAGTGCTGCGGCGATGTTCGCCATGTTAGCGATTAGGTCGGTCTCGTTACCTACCAATGAGGCGATTTGCGGGAGCAATGTCTCATACATCTCCTGTTTATCACCGTTTTTAATCCGTAGTTCCTCTGCCATATTTAAACTATTATAAGGTCGCGAATATAAGAATAAATCGAAATATCCGTATCTTTGCGGCATGACAAAACAAAATTCTCCATTGGTATTAGGGACCGAGCCTATCGGTAAATTACTTACGCAATATGCGATTCCTGCGATTATCGCAATGACAGCTTCTTCTTTATATAATATGGCCGATAGCATTTTTATTGGCCATGGAGTGGGGGCGTTAGCGATTTCCGGCCTAGCCTTGACCTTTCCGTTGATGAACTTGGCGGCCGCCTTCGGTTCGTTGGTGGGAGTCGGCGCCTCTACGTTGGTTGCCGTGAAGCTGGGGCAGAAAGATTATGAGGGGGCGAATAACGTGTTGGGGAATGTGTTGATCTTGAATGTGGTTCTGGGTGTCGCTTTCACGATCGCTTTCTTGTTCTTGCTCGATCCCGTGCTGTACTTTTTCGGCGCCAGTGAGAATACGATCTCGTACGCTAGGGATTATATGCGGATTATATTGTATGGAAATGTGGTCACGCATATGTATTTAGGCTTGAACGCTGTCTTGCGCTCCTCGGGGTTCCCGAAGATGGCGATGTATGCTACGTTGGCATCGGTCGTTATCAATTGCGCCTTGAATCCGTTGTTTATCTTTGGCTTCGGATGGGGCATAAAAGGCTCGGCTTGGGCGACGGTGATCTCGCAGGTAATCTCGCTTACCGGACAGTTGATTCATTTCTCGAGACCGAAGCGACTCCTTCATTTCAAGAAAGGTATTTATAGGCTGCGCTCGGAGATCGTGAAAGGTATCTTGTCGATCGGTTTATCTCCGTTCTTGATGAACCTTTGTTCCTGCTTGATCGTGATCCTTATCAACCGGGGATTGAAAGAGCATGGGGGAGATATGGCGATTGGCGCTTATGGTATCGTGAACCGTATCGCTTTTCTTTTCGTAATGATTATCATGGGATTTAATCAGGGTATGCAACCGATAGCCGGTTATAATTATGGTGCCCGGCTCTATTCCCGGGTGACGGACGTGACCCGCCTGACGATGCGCTGGGCGGTAGGAGTGGCTACGCTGGGGTTCTTGCTTTGCCAGTTGGTGCCGTCGTGGATCGTCCGTATGTTTACGAGTGACGGGGAGTTGATCAGTGCCGCCTCTTATGGCCTGCACATCGTCTTCGCCGTATTCCCGATCGTGGGCTTCCAGATGGTGGCGACTAACTTCTTCCTTTCCATCGGCATGTCTAAGAAAGCGATCTTTCTCTCCTTGACCCGGCAGATGCTTTTCTTGATACCCTGTTTAATCATCCTCCCCCCGTTATTCGGAACTCTCGGTGTCTGGATCAGTATGCCTATCGCCGACACGGTGGCGGCGATCGTGACGGCGATCGTGCTTGTGAAACAATTTAAACAATTCAAATATGGAACATAACGTGATATTACCTGCGGAATGGTATCCGCAAAGTGCCGTGCAGCTTACGTGGCCGCATGAGAATACGGATTGGGCCCCGATATTGGACGAGGTGATTCCTTGCTTCGTGGCTATCGCCAAGGAAGTGATCAAGCGAGAGAAGTTATTGATTGTCTGTCCGGACGAGACCGCCGTACGTGAGCAATTGGGTGAGGTTGATTACGACCGTATCATTTTCCGTGAGATGGATACAAACGATACGTGGGCACGGGATCACGGGGGAATTTCCGTCTTCGATGAGGGAACGCCCATGCTTTATGATTTCGTGTTCAATGGCTGGGGAATGAAGTTCGCCGCCAATCATGATAATTTGATTACCCGTAATCTTTGTCATATGAAGACCTTCTCCGACGAGGTGGTGCCCGCTAATATGCAACCTTTCGTGCTGGAAGGCGGTAGTATCGAATCGGATGGGAAAGGTACGTTGATGACTACCGTTGAGTGTCTGGCATCCGTAAACCGTAATGAGTATTTGCAACAAGAGGAATTGGAACGTTATTTGAAAGACATATTTGGCTTGGATCGTATCCTTTGGATTACCAGCGGTTATTTAGCCGGGGACGATACGGATAGCCACGTGGATACGCTCGCCCGTTTTTGTAGCGAGGATACGATCGCTTATGTCCGCTGCGAGGATGAGGAAGACGAGCATTATGAGGAACTGAAGGCGATGGAGGAGGAGATCAAGGAGTTTACTAGGGCGAATGGTGAGCCTTATCGTCTGATTCCACTTCCGATGGCCGATAAGGTGGAATGGGAAGGGGAGCGCTTGCCCGCTACCTACGCTAATTTCTTGATCATGAATGGGGCCGTATTGGTTCCGTTCTATGACTCACCGAAGGATGAGATCGCTAAAGCGGCTTTGCGGGAGGCGTTCCCGGACCGTGAGATCATAGGCATCAACTGCCTTCCGCTTATCAAGCAACACGGTTCCCTGCATTGTGTAACGATGCAGTATCCAGAAGGCTTTATCGAATAACAACTACAACCAATTAAATATGAAAGTAGGATTAATACAACAAAAGAATACCGCTGATAGAGCGGCGAATATAGAGAAGCTAAAGGTAAATATCCGTAAAGCTGCCCGGGAGGGAGCGGAATTGGTCGTCTTGCAAGAACTGCATAACGGCCTGTATTTCTGCCAGACGGAAGATACGAGTATGTTCGACTTGGCAGAGACGATCCCCGGCCCATCGACGGAAATCTTCGGTGCCTTGGCGAAAGAATTGGGTATTGTCTTGGTGCTTTCCCTTTTCGAGAAGCGTGCCCCGGGCCTGTACCATAACACGGCCGTCGTCTTGGAGAAAGACGGTACGATCGCCGGAAAATACCGCAAGATGCATATCCCGGATGACCCCGCTTATTACGAGAAATTCTATTTTACCCCCGGTGATTTAGGCTTTGAGCCTATCGATACCTCTGTGGGGCGTCTTGGTGTGTTGGTTTGCTGGGATCAATGGTATCCGGAAGCAGCCCGTTTGATGGCTATGCGTGGTGCCGAGATGTTGATCTATCCGACTGCTATCGGCTGGGAAAGTAGCGATACGCAGGAAGAGAAGGACCGTCAGCTGGGTGCGTGGGTGACCATACAGCGGGGACATGCCGTGGCGAACGGACTCCCGGTCATTTCCGTAAATCGTACCGGGCATGAGCCGGACCCTTCGGGACAAACGGGCGGTATCCGGTTTTGGGGAAACAGTTTTGTGGCCGGTCCCCAAGGTGAGCTATTAACCGTATTCCCGAATGACGAGGAGGAGGTACGTGTGATAGAGATCGACAAGACTCGCGGTGAGAACGTGCGTCGTTGGTGGCCTTTCTTCCGGGATCGCCGTATCGATGCGTTTGGTGGTTTGACAGAACGATTTTTAGTATAATGACCGAATACACGCAAGAAGAGGCCGTCTTCCGCATGAACGAAATGGGGAAAGCGGGACGGCCTTTCCTTTTTATCATTGATTATAAACGAGAGCGGATCTACGTGGAGAGGCCGGAAGAGATCGCTCCCTCCGAGTTATTGTACGATTTGAACGGCTTTACGAATACAAATCATGAATGTAACTTGCGGGATTCCTCTCATCTTATATCCGGAGAACCTGTTGAATGGCAACCCTCGTATGTTTCTTTCGAGGAGTATGCCCATTCATTCGAGACCGTTTCCCGGCATATCCATGCGGGTAATTCTTATTTGGTAAACTTGACATGCGCTACTCCGGTATATACGAACCTCTCCTTGAAAGATATCTTTTACCATTCCAAGGCGATGTATAAGCTTTGGATGCGGGATCGTTTCGTGGTATTCTCGCCGGAGATATTCGTGCGGACGCGGGATGGTCTCATCTATTCGTATCCCATGAAAGGTACGATCGACGCTACGCTGCCCGATGCCCGGAGACGTATCCTTGATGATCCCAAGGAAGCGGCGGAGCATGCCACGATCGTGGATTTGATCCGGAATGACTTGAGTATCGTAGCCTCCGAGGTTTGTGTTCCCCGGTATCGTTATATCGATGAATTGCGTACGCATAACGGAAGTTTGTTGCAGGTCAGCTCTGAGATAAGAGGCCGGTTGCCGGAGGGATGGAACGGCCATGTCGGGGAGATTTTGTTCAGCCTCTTGCCTGCCGGCTCCATCACGGGCGCTCCCAAGAAAAAGACCTTGGAGATCATCGCCGAGGCGGAAACCTATGAGCGGGGCTTCTATACGGGGGTGATGGGGTATTTTGACGGCCAAGATTTAGACAGCGCCGTGATGATCCGTTTTATGGAACAAGTCTCTCCCCGTTCGTTTATTTTCAAGAGCGGTGGGGGAATCACCTCTAAAAGTGAGGTGAGATCGGAGTATAACGAGATGAAACAAAAAGTATATGTGCCCATCTATTGAGACCTTATCTGGGAGTCCGTTTGTGGAGACGATCCGTATCGAGAAGGGACGGATACATAACCTTCCGTACCATAATGCCCGGATGAACCGTACCCGCAGGGAGCTATTCGGAGCGAGAGAAGAAATTGATCTCGCGGGTTATATTCATCCGGGGCCTCATCAAGAACGTACCAAATGCCGGGTGGAATATACCCGCGAGGTCTTAAAGGTAGAATACGTTCCTTACCGTATGCGTCCGGTTCATTCCTTGCGATTGGTTACATGCGATGAGATCGATTATTCCTATAAGAGTACGGATCGTCAATGCCTAAATGATTTATTCGCCCAACGAGCGGGACATGACGATATCTTGATAATCCGTGACGGTTTGCTGACCGATACTTCCATTTGTAATGTCGCCCTTTGGAATGGCACCTCTTGGATCACTCCCGCACGCCCTTTGTTATGTGGTACGATGCGTGCTTACTTATTGGATAAAGGCTTGGTACAGGCCGAGGATATCCCGGTAGAGGATCTGCCTAAGTATACCCGGATCCGTCTGTTTAACGCCTTGATCGAGTTCGGTGAAATCGATGAGATCACACGAATATACGTATGACCCTACGCGAGTATCGGCGTGGCCCTGTGCCTATATAGGTAAGGGGTTACACCGATATCCGTGTGGCCTCTTACCTATATAGGCATGAATCAAGGTGTTTCCTAGAACAATATATCCACCTCCATATTGCTGATCCATTCTACGGGACGGCCGGCCACCTTATTGCAAGTGACGGCGAATTTCAAGGGGAGGATAATTCCCAACGGGATGCGTAACCATCCCGGCATATTGAAATTATGGACACCGATCAGAGAACCTAGCTGGATACCGACCGAGGGAGCTACCAAGAAACGGGTCTCGTCATTACGGCGGTCTATACCCATCTCGAAATAACTATACAAGCCGAGGAAACGTTTCGGGGAAACGAATATATCCATGTTATAATTGGCGCCCGCCTTCACGTTCCAGTTCTTGATCGTGTAGGAGGAGGAAGGGGCGTGCATATAATAACCGGAGATCGTAGGGGATACCCAATGAGCGATGTCACCCGGCTCCATGATCATGCCTTTCCCTTTCCCGAACTTATGCCAATTGATCATGCTGACGTTCAAGCGACCGCCATACGTCATGACACCGTCCCGGTTGCTATGGATCGGCGTACCGATCAGGAACATGAAGGAGTTGGCTACCCTCGACCGGATAAAGTTGCGGGTAAAAGGCTCTTGTACGATCAGCTGTAGCTCATCCTTGCGGTCGGCGACGGAAGCTTCCAAGGGGATGTCATCCAGATCCGTCCCGAAGGGGATCGGGAAATCCTTGATTACCGGGAAACGATCGTAGACGAACTGGGGCAGGTCGTCTCGTTCGGAAGGGATCTCGTTCAAGATATTCTCGCCTGATCCTTCCAAAGCATTCTGGTAAGCTTTCCAGACTTCTACGATAGACTCGCAGGTGGCGGTCACGACTTGGTAGAATACCTTCGTCTCCCGCTCGTAGCTATCGCCTTTCTCCAAGGAATAAGGGTGCTTCTCCGTGACCCGGATATGCCGGTAATCATCGGCCTCGTTGTACTCCATCATGTTTTGGTTCAGACGTTTATCGCCGTAAGCACTCCATGTCTCGCCTTTTAGGTTAGCGGTCTGTACGGGGATGGTATTGTAGAAATCGTGCAAGCTCTTATTGTTGGATACGGCGGAGGCGGAGAAGCCCCTACGTACCATTTGGTGTCCGGAGGCGAAGGAGTCTTGTAGGAAATGCTCGGCGAAAGCCTCGTACATCGTGGCGTAGAACATAAGGTTGCTCGCCATTTGCGTATCTCCTTTACGCATCTCCTTGCCTGCCTCTTGCGCTAGGTAGATAGCGAAGATGTGGATGCAGAAATACTTGCTCATGGAGGGCAACTGATTTAATTTATCGAAGACCTTGTTTACTTCCGAGGGGCGTTGAAGGCGGCGGATCAGCTCGGGGTCGATCATCTTCAGATGCTCGTTCAATCCCTTGCCATAGGCGTAGAAGTGGGAGAGATCCTTGATCGCTAGGATACCGTAAGCCAGATTGATGTCGAGCAGCTCCTTGCTGTTGGCTCCGGTGAGGAACTCGTTCATGGCTTGTGTCTCCAAAGCCAGCGTACGGTTCGTCTTGGAGAAATGGGTCTGCAGGCCTGTCTCCAAGAGCATGGGATTTTCCACATGGTCGCCGGCCAATCCGCAAAGCGTACCGTAGGTCACGATATTCGGCAACTGCGTCAGCTCATTCATGGCGTAGGCGTTCGAGCCGGGCATATGCGACATGTTGAGGATTTGCAGCAAGGCGCTATCGGCGACGGCCTCGTTGGGGAAGATCCCGTTTTCCACCAGATAACGCGGGAGAAGGCTCATGGCACGGTCGCCGATCTTACGGTGCTCGGCGAAATCCCATGCGAAGGCCGAACTTGTTATTGCGCTGATACCCATAAGTAGGCATCCGCGGTGAAGAAGTTGTTTAATAGTGTTTCTCTTGTTCATATCTATACTTGTTTATAATTATCTGAATAACTCAAGTGCGAACTTCAACCCGACGCTTTGATACTTGAACTCCTCGAAGCCTAGGAAAAGCGCTATATGAAAAAGGTCGCTACCGATACCATACCCGAGCTCGCTGTAATTCGGCAATACGGGAGTCCATAGCTGGCTGAGGTAGAAACGTTCGGACACGAGGTATTTATGCGCCTTGGGATTGGGCTTGAGGAATCGCAATAGAATGAATGGGCTCTCGTACATGAGGTGCCCTTGAATATATTTGTCGGAGGCATTGCACCAATCCCCACCCAGATTATGAAAGATCCCGCCAAACCGATCGCCCCAAGGCTCGGGGAAATAACGTTTGGCGAAATAGCTGAAATCGGCGAAGTACATGTTATGCTGGTTAAAAAAGAGTCCACCGCTTAGATTGTAACTCAGTCGTTCGGATAAGCCCAGCCGTACGGTCTGGTTCATGCCGGCCTCCATCCGCCAATAATTTCCCGTACAGCCGAGCAGGTCCGGTATACTTCGTGCCAGCTCGATCCGGAAGGTCGGGTAATGGGAATGTAGGTACTCTTTCCGGTAACCGTCCATCCAGTAATATTGCCGGGGCGTGTAGGTAAGGCCGATAACCGGGGTGAACTCATTATGATCCTTTAGATCCAATCCGGTATCCTTATTCTTTTTCACGGGCGTACGATAGTGGTATGCGAGTCCGGCCGAGAGCCGGAAGCCGTTCATCAGTTCTATCTGGTTCATCAGCTTGGCATAGTAGTGCTGGAAATACTTCAAGTTGAGATCTTCGAAACGGATTGGGGTATCTTTTAGGATCTCGTTGATCTGGTGGATCACTTCGGAGGAATAGCTTTGGTTGTCATTGGCTATCGTGAGGTTGAGGATGCCTTGACGCTCGGGGTGATACTCCCAGTCGGTTGTTAGCCGTAGGCGTAGCTCTTTCTCCTTGAATAGGAAACCGATCTCGGGGTGGAAGCGTAGCTGACGGTCATGCTCGAATGTCTTACTGATACGTGCTTCTTGCTTATAGGTGATCCCGTTGCTTCCGAAAGATAGCTGGAACGGGTTGAGAAGGCCGGAATACTTCACACGAGTACTCTTGTAATCCCTGTTGACCGTGCTGGTGAGCCGCTCGCCGAGTTGGAGGTAGCGAGTGAGAGCGCTGCTGTCCGCTTCCGTCCTCACCACGTTCGTTCCGGTGGTGTACAAGGCTTTCTCGTCGGTAGTGAGCGGCTTGTCCCTCCGGCTGTTCCAATAAGTGCTGTCTTGGGTAAAGGAGAGTGTGTCGGAGGTGATCGTATAGTATTGGGTTTGATCGAGCGAGTATAATTTCCTGCTCTCATGGTCTTCCTCTACCCAAGAGATCGATTTATAGCGGAAAGCGGCGTGGATGTCGCTCTCTATCCGGTTGCCTAGGGCATGGTAGCAGACTTGCAGGTCAGCCTCTTCCGGGAGGATGAAATGCTTCTCGTCACGGTTGAAACGTATGCTTAGGTTGAACTCGGAGAAAGAGGAGTGCCCTTGTATCTCGATACGGTCGATGGTCCAGAGTTCGTCGGTTACGTACAGGTTTCCGGATAGTAGTTTCTGGCTCCATTGGCGAGGGGTGAAACGGATGTTATACACAGGGATGCCGGAGATCGTGTCCGTGCCTTCCTGCCGAAACGTGTAATATTTGAAAGCATCGGGCGAGAGTGGCATGATCATTCCCTTATTGTAGATCGTGGGGGAGTAGACGTTCAAGTTGACGAACGAGGCTATCTCCTTGTAATGCCTTCCGGCGGCGAGATGGCTGCTGTTGATGGCTACAATCTCGTTGCGATAATGGTTGGGAGCGTCGTAGTGGGTGAGGCCACTCATCTCGAAGAAGGCATCGCGGGGATGACGCTCTATCGGGAAGACCAGATAGGCGTATCGTAGCAGCTGGTTCTTCCGGGGAACGTGCGTACGGCCTTTCACGTAGGTCTCCGCTTCATAGCTCTCGAGGACGTGCTCGTAGATGGGGGCTTGATGGATTACCTGCCGCATGATGGAGTCGGCTCGTGTGACGGGTGTCTTCTCTTGTGCCCGCAGGTCTGAATGGACTAGCGGGCACAGAAGAAGTATGGATAGTAGAATAAGGTGTCCCGTCTCGATCCTCATCCTGTCAATGTATGGCGAAGGTTGGGCATACTAATGCGCAAAGATGGCAGCCGACACATTTTTGCTCGTCTATCACCGGTTTGCGCATAGAGGTGAAACGGATAGCTTGATGTCCACCGTCGTTACAGGAAACGAAACAGCGTCCGCAGCCGAGGCATAGGCTGTTATCTACTGTCGGGCGGTGTATCTGCGTACGTTCCAGTTTCTCGGGGGGTACGATGTTCGGTAAAGCGATACCTATGAGGTCGGATAGGGTTTTATATCCGTTCTCTTGCATGAACAGTCGTAACCCTTCGCATAGATCGTCGATGATCCGGAAGCCGTATTGCATCACGGCGGTACATATCTGTAGGTTCGTGCAGCCTAGTAGCAGGAAATCGAGGGCATCCCGCCAAGTCTCTATACCGCCTATCCCGCTGATAGGCATCTTGCCGGCAGAAGGATCGCTCGCCAGCTCATGTATGAACCGGAGAGCGATAGGGCGCACGGCTTTCCCCGAATAGCCGGACACGCTGCTCAGTCCGCAGACAACGGGCCGGGCCGTAAGTGCTTTCTCATCGATACGGGTGATACATTTGATGGTGTTGATGGCGGCTATCCCGGTGGCTCCTCCTTCGTGGGCGGCGAGCGCCACGGGTGTCATCTGCCCGATATTCGGTGTCATCTTCGCTAGTATCGGCAGATGGGTACCCCGGCGTGTGGCGGCGGTGAACCGGCGTACCAGTTCCGGGTTTTGTCCTACGTCGCTGCCCATCCCTTCTTGCGTCATTTGTGGACAAGAGAAGTTGCACTCAATGATATCGGCCCCAGCCTGCGTGGAATATTGGGCAAGCCGTGTCCACTCATCGTCTGTCCGTCCCATAATGGAGGAGATGATTAATTTGTCAGGATAGCGTTGCTTGAGGCGATAGAGAGTATCGAAATTCTCTTCGACAGAGGCTTCCGACAATTGTTCCATGTTCTTGAATCCGATGAAAGGTACGCCATCCACCTCCATTTGGTCGAAGCGGGGGGATACCTCATGGATCGGATAGAACGATATCGTCTTGAAGCAGATACCGGCCCAACCGGCTTCGAGGGCCCGGACGCACATCTCGTAATTATGGGCTACGGGTGAGGAGGCCAGTATAAAGGGATTGGCGCAGCGGATGCCGCAAAAGTCGATCGCCAAGTCCGGAGACGAAGTGAGGGGAGAACTATCCGTCGGGTTTGGCATATCTTGCAATTGCCGTACGATTTGAGTGATGGATATCGCCCGGTCGGTTCGTCCGCGGAGGCAGGCCTTCTCGCAAGGATGCCCGTCGCAATCCTTGCAGGCTTCCATCCGGTAGGCCCGGAGGATAGCTCCCGCTAGGTTGTCCATTTTACAGGCCCGCAGCAAGCGGCCCGGATCTAGTCCGGGCTTGCATGCCTTTGTGCAGACAGGGGCATCGCACAGATAACAGCGATTCGATTCTTCCGTTAGGAGGCGTTTTCTCTGGAGGAGGTTTGTCTTCATGGCTTCTAACTGTATTATCTTACTACTTTCTGTACTTTCCGGTAACGTTCGGTCACTACCTCCACGGTGTACAGGTGTCCGGGCAGGCTGAAGATTGCTTTTCCGGATACCGCTTGCTGGTGACCGGTTAACGTGCCGTTCATGCTGTAGACGTTGACGGTGGCCCCCGGCAGGCAGTCTACCGTAAGCATGCCGTCGAGGAAGCGGATAGACAGGGGCTCGTCGGTCGTTACCTCCTCATTGCCAGTGGCGCTCACGTCACCTCGTACATAGGTGATGTTGTTGATGTCCCACGCCAATACGAAGGGTTTGTCGCTGTTTACCATGAAGGGAAAGGTGTCGGTACCGAAGCTGATCTTCCGTTCGAGTAGCTTGGGGTAGTACTGGTCACGGAGCGTGTTCGACTTCTCGGCAGTGAGCAGATAGAGGGTGGATGAGAAGGACTCGGCTGTCTCTTCCGGCCTGACGTGCTTGTCCGTGCGTCGTATCTTCGAATAGGATGCGCTGATACCCTGCGAGGTTGTCGCCGTGGTCTGGTCTGTCCATTCCCAAGAACTTTGGTTCTCTAGTTGGAAGAAGGGGAATTTCAAATCCATAAGGCTGATGGCACCTTTGGTCTGACTGTCGGAGATTGTGCCGCTGGTTTCCAGCGTCATGTCGATCCGTTCGGAGTTGAGGCTGAAGTTGACGGACTTGCTGACATTTGGCTCGCTGGCGGTCATGGTGAGGATCTCACGGGCCTCCCAGTCTCCAAGTTTGCTTGGATTGTCTATGCGGAAAGGCTCTAGGTCGAGAGGCACTTCTACTTGTTTGATACTCTGCCGTGTCATGTAAGTATAGCTGAATATGGGCATTCGTACACTCTGTCTCCGGGTGGGGGAGAGGTATTCTAGGTCGCAACGGGTCAGAATGGGTACAGAGTAGAGGGCGATGGCCCGGTAGTCTGCTGTGTCGTTTGCTTCGAAGGTAACGGTGATGGACTCGGACTGGCTTGTTACTTCCTCGTGTTGTTTCTGGAAGGAGTATCCGCCGCCGAATGCTGCCGTGAGTTTGTCCGTATGCGGCCCGAAGGAGCATTTGAGATCGCTCTTGTAGAGCCGACTCACGGAGTTGCTGGTGCCCGATCCCATGGTGAAGGCAAGGCTTGAGGCTACGCCGAGGTCGCCGAACCACTCGTTATTATCCACTACCGTTGGAGGTGGTCCTTCGATGATGCCGACGAGGCGCACGAGATTGCGTAGCTCGCTGTTGCCGAACAGGGCCTTCTCGTCGTTGAAGGAACTGCGTCTCTCTACGATCTCGTTGGAGCGGATGGAGGCGATGTAGGCGTGCTTGTACCAATGGTATGGAGTCTGGTTACCTCGCAGCAGGTAGATATATTGCTTGTAGTAGAGCCCTCCGCCGGGAGCTGTCTCGGTGGTAGGATCTGCTGCGGTGGCTACGACCGTGTAGCCGTAGGGCAGGTCGGTGTAGATGGGTGCGTCGGTGGCGAAGCTGTTGCTGCCGGGGTAGAATTTCTTTAGGAAGTGTTCGCCCGTTCCCTTGCCATCATAGGTACAGTAGCTGAAGATCAGGGGATTTGAGGAAGCTTTGTAGCCGCTGGTATTGTCGGCTGCGTAGCCTTCTATATCGGCTTGGATGAGCTTGAGCGAGAAGGTCTTCGAGCGTCCTATGTCGTGATGCGCGTATTCTTCCCAGTTGGAGGGCCATATGTTATCCTTGCCATACTCGCCGCTGTAGCTGAATGCCTCGAAGGTACCGCTCTTGAGTCGGCCTATGATGAGTTTCTCCACGTTCTTTTTCTCGGTGTCGTCGTAGCCGTACCACGAGGTGGCGTCCCAGTGGTCGTCGGGATCGTATTCCATTGATATGCCTGTTGAGCCTTTTAGCTCGATATTATCGTGTCCGGCGTTGCGCACGGTGCCGCACCAGTCCCAGCCGCTGTTCAGCTCGGGGTCGCCGTATTGGTAGACTTGCAGTTTCTTGTTGGTGCGGCGGTGTAGGATGACGCAGATCTTGTCACGGTAGATGGTGGCGGCGAAGTTGGCGTAAGTTTTCCCGTCATCGAGCATACGAGTTTTCTTGTATTCTCCCTTTTTCATATCCACCTCGCCGATCCATATCTGGCCATTGGTATTATTCTTCCAGAGCACGTAGAAGCGATTGCGGTATACGATGATCTCGGCATCTTGGTATACGCCGAAATCATTGAGAAAGATCATTTTCTTACCGGTGTCGCCAACGGTGGATTGTTCCATTGTCCGGGTCTCGCCGTTCACCTCGAAAGCGATGAGGCGTATGGATGAGGGGCCGTTATTATCTATGTAGACCCCGTAGAGCTTCCCTTGGTAGTATTGTGCGTCGGTGAAGCAGTAATAGGCCCCTCCGTCTTTATCGATATTGTGGAATTCTTTCACCTTATACAGTTCGGGATGTTGGCTGATCTGTGCCTTGACGGTGGTGGTAGAGGCACAGATAAGCAAAAATATGGCGATCAGCCGTATCGCTTGTGCTTTGAGTGTCGTTCTCATGTATATATCTGTTTAAGAGGTTTAGAAACTGATATTGAATTGTAACTGTACGGACTGCCTCTTGCCGAAGCTTCCGTTTACTCCGAGCGAGATGTTGTCAGCGAGGAAATAGTTCACCCCGGCCAAAGCGTACAGCTTGTGACGGGCGTGGAAGGTCTCGTCGATACGAACGGTATAGTCCTCGCCGGCATATGTCTTGGTGAACTCGTACCGGTCTTTCATCGTGTAGTCCTTGTAGAGGATGCCGGCGTAGGGCACGAAATTGCCCAGTGCGTATCCGGCTACTACGGGCACGGCCCACTCTAGGTAACGGCGGTTGAGGCTGAGGTCTCGCAAGGGGATGGTCTTGCCTTGGTAATACACCTCGGTGGTCATGTTATCGCTGTTGGCATAGCGCACGCCGGGTTGGGTAGACATGAAAAAGCGGTCGGTGAAGGCATGGCCGTAACCTAGCCCTCCGCTGTAGATGGGTACCATGTTCTTGCTGAAGATGGTACTGCTTAGGTCGTCATCATCTCGGAAAGTCTCCTCGTGGGTGAAGTTGGTGGTACCGATGCCTGCCCACAGGCTGAGATTGTCCCATACACGATAGGAGAGGCGCAGGGAAATACTGTTCATGATGAGTCGGTGACTTACCGAGTGATTGTCCTCGTCGATTTGTTCGGATGTCCAATTCTCCGGGTTTCCCATCTGCCCATCTTCATCCACGCCAAATGACGTGGTGGAGAGCCAAGGGGTACTGGTATCGTGACTTCCGTTGATCTGTAAGTTGAAACGTTTTTCCCCCGTAGGATATTTGTCTAAGGGGATCAATATATCCGCCTTGGCTTGATAGACAGTAAAAACGGATAAGAGTAGGAGTGTAAAATGTCTCATATCGCTATTTATTTAGTTGAATCATTTACGTTGTTATAATATAGGTTGGCGAAGTACTCGATGGGAGTGTTGCCCGTCACCTCCTTGAATTGGCGGTAGAAAGAGGTACGGGAGGTAAACCCAGCCGTCTTGTATAACTCCTGCGGCTCTTGTGTGAGGCACTTGGAAAATTCCCGTATGAGGTACTCTACCCGATAGATAGCCAGCCAGCGACTGAAGTTCATACCCGTCTGATTGTTCAAGGTAGAGGATAGCCGGGTACGGTTCGTGCAAGCGAGGTTGGCCAACTGGCACAAATTGAACTGTGGATCGAGATAAGGCTTCTTATCCTCCATGATTTGTAAGATGCGGGCATATAGCCTGCGTTCGATTAGGGATGGCTTTTGCTTTTCTTCCATATTGGTACTGTCTTAAGTAACCCGCATAAGAGGGACTTGCGAGGTCAAATATAGACAGTCCCATTTGGTAAATCAAGGGATGAGAAAAGATGCGAACGTATTGAAACTTGATCCGAACGATCTGGTACACCAAAGGCCGTAAAGCCCCTGCATCAAAGGCTAGACACGTACTTTAACAGATTATTTGCCGGTCTCTTTTCGTACGTTTCTGTATTGGTTGGGCGTAAGTCCGGTGACTTGCCGGAACTGCCGGAAGAAGGAGGTTCGGGAGGTGAAGCCTGATTCGGAGGCTAGTGCGGTGATGTCGCTGTCGGGACGTAGGGCGACGAGCGAAAGGAGGTGGTGTACCCTGTATTCAGCCAGCCAACGACTGAAGTTCATTCCCGTCTGCCTATTGAGGGTGGTGGATAGTTGTGTTCGGTTAGTACCCACTAGACGGGAGAGGGTCACAAGGTCGAGATTAGGATTTAAGAAAGGCTTTTGCTCTTTCATAACTGATAGGATTCGTTGATATAGGAGATTATCAGCTTTTGTTGTGACCTCGGTGTTTGCCTCTGAATGATCTGGTAACTTTATTTGTGGCCGGGAGATTAGCGGAAGCGGATCGTGTATTAGCAACCAAGCCGCATGATGGCTTATCAATAAATCGAATAACTGGCGTAGGCGACGGCGATGATTTCTCCACCAAAGGTATCCTCCGGTTAGGATAGCCATGAGCAAAATAATGACTCCGGTAAGGATATACTGGATGAGCCGTGCCTGTTCCGCTTCCGCCTTCTGACTTTTTAAGCGGGTGGATAATAGTTCGTTTTGCAGGCTTTCGCTGATCATCTTTCTGCGTATGTTCATTTGCTCTTGGGCATAATGGGATTGTAGGGAGTCTGCCCGGTTTGCCTGTTGGATGGCTTCCGATTGATTTCCGGTCGCATAATGGCATTCGGACAACATACGTGCCACACGCACCTTATATTCCTCGATATTGTCTTTGTTCCTCAAGAGAGGCGTGGCGACATTATTGAATGAGACTCTGTCTAATTCCTCCAATACGGATAGTGCCTCTTTGTTTTTTCCATGTTTCCGGAGAGAGACGGCGTATTCCATGAAGAGTTGATATTGCAGATAGCTGATCGTGTGTATTTGGTGTTTCGCCTGAAAGTGGCGGATATCGGTAATGCATCGTTGGGTCCATTCCTCCGCTTCGGCGGTCTTTCCCGTACGGCTTAATGCTATAGCTTTTACTAAGTGAGGAGAGCTTATCACTTTATATTTCAAGTTCACCAATGCTGAATCCGCATAGATGAGTGCTTGGGGATATAATCCACATTCAAGACAAGCGCTAGCCGCCGTGATATACCAGTTTTGAGGATTTATATATGCATATTTTCGTGCCTCGTTTATCCATCGCTCGCATTCTGCGGGTTGGCGTATCTGTGCGTGAAGAAATGCCATACGCAGGTGATTCATGAGAAGGTGCTTGTCTTTTATGCGGATGGCATAAGGTTTCATGCGGTCGAGTAGCATTCTCGCATGGGCCGTGTCCTGTAATCTGCAATAGCGGGTGTATATGATTTGGCGGGTTGCCAGCAAAAGCGAGTCATTCCCTATTTCTTGGGCATGGGTTTCTATCTCTTCGCATAGCTGGTCGTTCAAGGGACCACTCAACAAAGAATAATCATTCAGTTGCGCTATTTGCTGATCCAATTGCTGCTTGGGTGGAAGAAGAGAGTGGGAGTCGCAGGCGTAAAGGACTGACAGTAGGAATATGTAAAGTATGCTTGTTTTCATGATGTCATAGTTTTATTTGTAATTCCAGACCGAAAAAAGGCTGGGTATTTTGTTGAAGGTAAGATCTCGTGCTGGCCGAATAGCGAGTGGGGCGTAAATCGGCGAGGTTGTTGGCAAAGAATGCCAGCGTGATGTGCTCTCCGAAAGCTTTGTTTACCCGGATATTCAGCATACCATATGGTTTATAAGAGTTTGGCAGGAATCGTTCCGGCGCGGTGGTGGAGAGTAAAGGCGCGAAGGCTGGATCCTCTTTCTGTGTCTCGGTGAACGGATGTATGATTCCGTCTGTTCCACACCAATATAGGGGCCATACATTCTCGCCAGTGCTACCGTTGTAGAGCGTACGATATTTATAGAGCCATATCATTTGCCACGTAAGGGTAGTGACCAGTCCGATTTTGGGGATGCGGGTGATGAAACGGAAGTTCGTGGAGATGATCTCCGAACGACTTTCATTTCCCGGTCCGCCTTGCTTGTCGTAAAAACCTACGTAGGGGTATTCTGTTTTATCTGTGTACTGGATCGGCCAGATCCCGTTAAGGGCCGTATTCTTTTCTCGTACATATAACCAGATCCCGTCTACGATTAGGGAGGTACGCAAGGGTGAGAAAGTCCCGAGGTCCGCTACCATCTCGATCCCATGTTTCTTCCTATGGAGTGTATTGACTGGTACAGATACCGGCGTGTAACTATATTTCTCTTGATAAGGGACAGCCTTACCGTTCACCCATACCTGTCCATCTTTGTATTCAGGACGAAGTTGGGCGGTTGGTAGATAATCATATTCCCGATAGCTGAATGGAATATATTGTGCCGAGGAGGAAAAGCCATCCGTTTGTTTCTCGAAAAAAGCGGTCATGTCTAGTCGGATGGCCGGAGTCTTCCCTATAAGGCCAACCTCTATCTTTCGATTTACGGTAGGTTTTAATTTCATATTTTGTTCCATTCCGGGGACATGTGTCGTGAGAATACCAAGGGTGTTTCCACTTTCATTGCTATCATTATAATAGAAAGAGACCTTATCATTATAAATAGCTTCCGGGTAGAGTTTATCCAATGTCGGCATGAAACTGATCCATCCGAGCCCACCTTTTAAACTCAATGTATAGCCGGAGGGAGAGGAGAAGAGAGACCATAAGAGATTCAGGCGAGGTTCTGTCTGATAGATTAAGGCATAATCCCGGCTTTTCAATCCTTGATTTCTTAATCCGGCTTCTACATAGAGGTTGGAAGTCCGGTATGTGGCCTCAATGAAGCCACCGAACGTATGCAAGGACGGGATTTCCCGGAATGAGCGGGGACGGATAGATGTAGAAGGAGGCCTCTGCCGATCGAAATCCCTGCCTCGCCCTTCGTTACCCTCACTACGGTATGAGAATCCGGCTACTAAGCTGATCTCCCTCCCTTGTCGTAGAGGGAATAAGGTAGACGCCAGCATCTCGGTTTCTACATAAAAAGGTTGGCTTTCATTGACTAATGTGTACATGTAGTTTGAGGATAAAACACGGGCTTCCCATTCGCCGCTCTCTTTCTGGTCTGTATAAAGCTGGCTAGAGGCATTGTTGACCTGACTCTTTGTTTGTTTGCTTTTTTGAAGGGAACCGTCTATTCTCAGAGACAGCTTCTTGAGCCAACGTCGGTCGGGTTGCCATTCCCCTTGTATGGAAAATCGCTGATCCAATCGTTGTCTTTGTGTATGATTCTGCTCGTTGACGAATTGCTTTTCCTTTCCTATGCGAGAGGTGTAAGTAAGGCTTAATTCTAGTTTTTTCCCTGCGGGCAACCAATGGTAAAGGTTTGCCAAGCGTATGCCGCCGGTATGGAAATCGCCTTGGCTGGTATAGTCCGCTAACAGGTTGAGCGTATGGCCTTGTGGGGAGATACAGAAGCCTTTTCCAAGCATATATTGTTTCAGTTTCGGATTGTAACGTATGCTGGTGGAGAGAGGCATTCTACCTTGATGAGTCTTGAGTAATAATACGCTATTTGTTAAGTTTCCGTACCGGGCAGAAGGTATTCCCCGGATGATTTCCGCCTCTTTCACTTGGTTGAGAGATAGAAAACGGGCATCATATCCTTCGTAAGGCTCGTTGATGCCGGTGTTGAAATGAAGAGGAGAGCCGTCTACCCATATTTGGGCACCCATAGCTGCGTTCTTATGAAATTGGTTTACCCCGTTCTTTAAAGAAACCTCCCGCACTGAGAAATATTGTGCGTCTGTCACCCCAGAATTATTGGTGAGACCTCCCGGTAATAATTGTGTCAGATCAGCGATCGTGATCGGTTGCGTGTGTTCTAATGTTGATGCAGGAAGCAAGGAAACCGTACCCGGAGTCTTAGACTCGATGGCTGTTACCAAAATGTTGGGTAAATAAAAGGACAGAGTATCCGGTTGCTTTTGCCCGTGAAGGTAATTGCCCGGATGAAGTGATGACAATAAGAGAAATATCGTCACGATCTTTATTGGTGTTTTGTACAAAGTTGAGTAACGCATAGTATTAAGACCTATTATAGCCAGATGACAATACTGAGATTTCCGCCCCCTCCGAGGGGCGATTGGGGACTTGTCGTTTGTTCGAGACTACCTATTAAACGAAATCCCGCTGATAAGGCGGAATGAATGGGATGCCGATATTCCATTTCCGCACCGATACCCAGACGGGTTGCCGTGCGAGCAATAAAATCCTCGTTCACTTTTTGCATGTTCTGCTCTAGCTTGATTTCTGCAGAGCCATTCTCATCCTTCTGCGTTTCCTTCTCCCATTTGATCTCGGTGCCATAGCCCGACACGATATACACGGACGGGCGGATACTTAGCTTGTTTTCTTTAGGTAGGCGGATTTGTCGAAGAAACGCGATCTCTCCGTGGAAGAGTCCTGTATATTGTTTGACCGTAAAAGGATATATGTAGAAATCATTTTCCAAACGATTCCATCCGACAGTCATTTGCCATGTGGATACCTTTTCGCCCGAAGTATCATTCTTTGTCGCCTCGTAACTTAGTTGGGTAGATAACATCCGTTGCCTTGCTAGGCGATAGGTGGCGAATGTAGTCCATATGGCAGACGAGCTTGTGGTGGGATTCCGTTGTAATATGCGGTTGGCCGTAGTTTGGTTGAATCGGGCTGTGGGCGACCAGATATGCGTCCACGATTTATTCGTTCGGGTAAAACGACCTTGGTAACTGATTTGATGCAGCCGTTCTTCCCAGCCTCTCAAGTTGCCGGAGTTATTTGGATTGTCCGCTAATTGCTGGGTCTCGTAGAAGAGATCATGGAAAAGACTCCAATGCTCTTTTAGGGTTTCCGTTTGCAAGGAAACACCTAGGCGTTTTCCTTGGCTGCGAAACAGGAAACTTCCCGATAATTCTTGCATCGGAAGCCAATACCCCAGAGGAAATGTATAAAGTTTATCTTTACTATCCGTATCATACGTTAATTCCTCTGTTCGATGGGTATAATGGATCGAGGCTCCAAAACGTCTGCGTACTTGTTCGTAAACGACACCTCCTGATATCCGGATTAAGTGTGCCATCCCATGGTAGATATGGTAAGAGGAGCGATCTTCGTTGCTTGTAGCTGTATAGTCTCCATCTATCCCGACCTTGATTTTCGGGGATAAGACGTAAGCCGCTTGTCCGTAGATCCTGTATTTCTCGATGCGTTGTGGCTCTCCCAAGGAATCGCCGGCCGTAATCAGATAGTCCGGTTGCGATAATAAATTCCATTTTCTCCCTTCCAGTAGGCTTTGCGACCAATCGATACCACCCGCCAGCCAAAGCAGACCCAGCTTTCGGTTACCGGATACATAAGCCCTATAGGTCTGTGTTTGATCCGGCTGGTCGCTGGCAGGTAAGGCGGCTTGATGGATCAAATAACTTAAACCAGCTTCCATAGCGCTGTCCTTAGGCACATAGCTGATGCTGACAGGATTGGCGGATAAAGCCCATGCGCTCTCTTGTTGAGCCCATGACCGTGAGGCATAGACAGATAGTGATATCATATATAGAATGATAGTGATCTTCATAGAGGCTTACCGTTTTAAGGAAGGTGGACTTTTCTCGAAATCCTCGGCGGTGTTATTGGAATCTTTCCAGCGGAAGCGTTTCCCCTCTTGCTCATATTTCCGACGCATTGCCAGGCCGGAGCCGCCGGACGTGGCTATACCCGGACTCACATCCATAGAAGATGGGATACGTGTGTAAGCTACCGTAGAGGTTGAAGAGACGAAATTTGCGATATCCAGCACCCAATCAGCGGGTATATGGAGGTATTTTAGCGTATTGAAACTCTCAGGTTCTTTTTGGATGTGATCCGGATTGGCGATCCATTCTCTTAAGTCCGTTTTGGGACGGAACAAGAGGATCGTCGGGCCGTTCATGGAAAACAGATAGGAGAAACCGGTGCCACGCCATACCAAGTTTAGAGGTTTTACACCGGCGGAGATTTGGCTTCCGGTCAAGATAGGATCCCAAAAAGCCCATTCCACGCTGGATAAATCGAGCGAGGCCGGAACTCCCACTTCGCTATTGGTATGGTTTATGGCGTTAATCGCTATCGTTTGTCGCTCCCCCGGTTGAATGGGATATTCGGCTCCCGTTCCCGGAAACTCCCAGCACATCATGAATAAAGGTATTTCTTTCATATCGGTATGGAGCATCCATCCGGAAGGCTTTGTCACGCTTACGGGTCCTGCTTGTGCGATACATAGGCCATCTAGGAAAATCAAGTCATCGGAGTTATTGACCAACGTGAGGTATTGATCTTTGTTATAGACATTTTTCCCGTCAGGCCAGAGACAACCGCTGAAATAAATCTCGCTAATCAGCAGACGGCCTCGTTCGGACACTTCCAAAGGTATTTCCACGGATCGTTCTTCTCCATTGGCCTCGAACTGGATATTGGAGAGGCTACCACTCAATATATAATCCCTGTTGCCAGTCGTGGTTTCCTGATTTGCGGAGATTGCGCATATGCCAGCGGTTAGTTCAAATAGTGCTAGTCCATTTGTGTCGGTGGTCGTGGTGTAGACACAGCCTATACTTTGATTGATTAGTGTGACCGGGATATTCGCCAAGGAGATATCTGCGTATCCGGAAGGTTTCTTCAATTGGATATGGATACTCCCCGTTTTGAAATACTCATTCTCGCATCCTGCCAGAAAACACAGACAGAGCAGGTGGGTGAGGAGAGAAAGATGTTTGTCTATCATGAATATGGGGCATTGTGCTTAATAACTGTAGACAAATATATGTGATTTTTTTATATTTCCATTTAGGAGCTAAAAACATTAACATGTGTTCTTCTTATTTCGGTAGCTTCAGCACGAACCGGATCAAGGCCACGAACACCTTCCCGTACCGGTCCAGCTTGATTTGCCCCACGCCCCGGATGTCGCTGAACTGGTCCAAGGTGACCGGTTTCTTCTCCACCATGTCTTCCAAGGAATCGTCGGAGAAGATGATATAAGCCGGCGTATGCTCTCGCTCGGCAATTTGCTTGCGAAGCTGGCGGAGGGAGTCCAGCAAGGTCTCGTCCGTGGAGGCGGACCGGATCGGCCGGATCGGCTGGGCTTTGAAGGAAGATTTCCGCTCGCCTCTCCGGACGGGGCGTGTCAGCTCATCCGGTTCCCGATAGATGACGAGCTGGGCCTTTTGCTCCCCGTACAGGACACGCCTGCCTAACGGGGTCATCCGCAAGACACGCTCGGCGGCGTAGTCGATCTCCATGTACCCGAGTTGGATCATCTGGTAAATGTACTCCTTCCATTCCTTATAAGAGAGGTCCCGTCCGGCGCCGTACGTCTTTAGCTTATCGTATCCTCTCTCCAAGAGTTCCGCCCGACCGGAGGCACGTAATATGTCGATCAGCATTTGCATGCCTACATGCTCGCCGGTCCGGATGACGGCGCTCAGCGCTTTTTGTATCAAGACACTGCCATCGAAGCGTTGCGGAGGGTTCTTGCACACGTCGCAGTTGCCGCAATCATGGTCCGCTTCCTCGCCGAAGTAACTGAGCAGGACACGGCGGCGGCACATATCGGACTCGCAATACCGTCTCATCCGGTTTAGCTTCTCCAAGTTCACCTCGCTTTGGCCACTCTCCTCGGCGAAACGGCGAAGTACGATCAAGTCGCTCAAGGAATAGAACAGGAGGGTATCGCTTTTCATCCCGTCCCTTCCGGCACGGCCGATCTCTTGGTAGTAATTCTCGATACTCCCCGGCATGCTGTAATGCACGACCCAACGGACATTACTCTTGTCGATACCCATCCCGAAAGCTACCGTGGCGCACACCACGTCCACCCGGTCGTTGATGAAATCGTTCTGGGCCTGTTCCCGTTGGGCGGGCAGGAGGCCGGCGTGGTAGGCGATCGCCTTGATATTATACATCGCCAACTCATCGGCCAGCTCGGTCGTATCGTTGCGGCGCATGCAATAGATGATACCGCTCTGCTCCCGGTGCCCCCGGATGAAATGGACGATGGCGGCGATCTTCTCTTTCTTGTTAAGTCCCCGGCGTACCGTGAGGGAGATATTCGGGCGGTCGAATGACGATATGAACGTTTGGGGCGTGCGAAGCCGTAACTGCTCTAGGATATCCTTCCGGGTGATTTTATCGGCGGTAGCGGTCAGGGCCACGACCGGGACTTTCGGGAAACGTTCCTTCAAGATCGCCAGTTGCGTGTATTCCGGACGGAAGTCATGTCCCCAATGCGATACGCAATGCGCCTCGTCGATAGCGATGAGCGAGATGTCCAGCCGGGGCAGGAACCAGTCCGCTTCCATCTTGATCCGTTCCGGGGAGATATACAATAATTTGATCTTGCCCTGCACGCAAAGTTGCTTCACCTGTTGTTGCTCCTCTTCCGGCATCATACTGTTCAACGCCGCCGCCGGGATGCCGTTGGCGATCAACCCCTCTACTTGATCCTTCATCAAGGCGATCAAGGGGGACACCACCAAAGCCGTACCCGGCAGATAGATAGCCGGTAGCTGGAAACAGATCGACTTGCCTCCACCCGTGGGCATCAGCACCAACGAGTCCTCTTTCTGTAAGATACGCTGTATGATGTCCGCCTGCAAGGGACGGAAGGAGGTATATCCGAAGAACTTCTTCAGTAGTAGTAATAATTCTTTCATATCGCTTTACGGGCATAAAAAGCGCAAAGATAGTTTATATCATAAAGTTTTACTACCTTTGCCCGCATTATTTACATAACGAGCCGTGATGGCTCACCCTATTTTAGAATGACATTTGAAGATTTAGATTTGATAGAGCCGATACGTAAGGCTCTCGTGCAAGAAGGTTATACGACTCCAACACCTATACAATCAGAAGCGATTCCCATCGTTTCGCAAGGTTATGATTTATTGGGTTGCGCCCAGACAGGAACCGGTAAGACGGCGGCGTTCTCCATCCCGATTATCCAGCGGTTATATCTCCAGAAGAAGAAAGGTTACAAACGGGGTATCAAGGCATTGATCCTTACGCCTACCCGTGAGCTTGCCATCCAGATCGGAGAGAGCTTTGCCGCTTACGGCCGTTTCGCCGGATTACGCCATACGGTGATATTCGGCGGGGTGGGACAGAAGCCCCAGACGGAAGCCTTGGAAAGAGGCATCGATATATTAATCGCTACGCCGGGACGTCTGCTGGACTTGATCGGACAAGGATTCATCCACTTGGATACCTTGGAGTATTTCGTCTTAGACGAGGCGGACCGTATGTTGGACATGGGCTTTATCCATGACATCAAGCGTATTTTACCGCTATTGCCCAAGAAACGCCAGTCCTTGTTCTTCTCCGCTACCATGCCCCCTGAGATCGAGCGCTTGGCAGGTACGATCTTGAGCGAGCCGCAAAAGGTGGAAGTAACCCCGGCCTCATCGACCGTGGATGCGATCGACCAATCCGTTTATTTCGTCGAGAAGGCCGAGAAGATCAACTTGCTGAAAAGCTTGTTGGAGAACCCGGAACTGGAATCCGTATTGATCTTTACCCGTACGAAACACGGGGCGGACAAGGTGGCCCGTGTCTTGTCGAAAGCGGAGATAGGGGCGGAGGCGATCCATGGCAACAAGAGCCAGACCGCTCGCCAGCGTGCCTTGACGAATTTCAAGGATCATACGACCCGTGTGCTGATCGCTACGGATATCGCCGCCCGTGGAATCGACGTGGATCATCTGACGCACGTCATTAACTATGAGCTTCCTAACGTACCCGAGACTTATGTACATCGGATCGGGCGTACGGGTCGTGCGGGCCGTGAAGGTGTGGCTTTCTCTTTCTGCGACGCCGAGGAGGTACCTTTGTTGAAAGATATCCAGAAACTGATCGGCAAGGAAGTCCCCGTAGCTGGTGGCCATATGTATGAGACCAAGGAGGTGAAAGCCGCCGTAGCCGAGAAGAAAGAAGCGATCAAGCAAGAGTCGAAACGCCGTAATATGTTCGGAAGCAAACGTGACGGCAGTTACTGGCGTAACAAGAAGCGTGCCGCCAATTCCTCTAAGTAATCTAAGTTATTGTATTGCAATGACGTATAGTGCCAGTCCTTTCCATAGCATTGGCACAGTCGTGCCACGCTGGTGGCATAGCCGTGCCACAACGATGGCAAGGGCGTGCCATAAGGATGGCACAGCTATGCCACCCATATGCCACCCGGTTCGTCACCTAAGTATCCAAACAGTCCGCTTTAGCGAGCTGTTTGGCGCTATTACCCTATACTTTCTTTTAAAATGAGGTAATCTCTGGAATATTTCATTATTTTTGTGATTCAATTGTGAGTGAAACTTAAGGGTTGACGTTTGTGCTGATTGTAAAGGAGGACATAATATCTCGGATCAATAATGGCGATGCCAAAGCATTTGAACAATTATATACGACCTTCTACGTGTACTTGTGCGCCGTAGCGACTAAATATGTCTATAACCCGGAGGCGGCACGTGAGATCGTTAATGATGTCTTCATGAATGTATGGAATCACCATTCGGCGTTAATACATCCGGTAAACGCTTATTTAATTCGCTCGGTACGTAATTATTGCCTGAATTATTTAAGAGATAAACGCCAGCAAGAAGTCCCTTTATCAGATGTACAAGAAAACTTATTGTCGATACAAGAGTTGCAGATAGACGCCGATCCCCATCCGTTGGCTTATCTGGAGAATAAGGAATTCGAGGAGAAAATCTATCGTGCCGTGGATTCCTTGCCCGCTAAATGCCGGGATATCTTCGTGCAATATCTTTACCATAACAAGACCTATGAGGAAATAGCGATAACAAATCATATCAGTTCCAGTACGGTACGAGTACAGATCAAGATCGGTTTGGCGAAGTTGCGTGAACTTTTAGGCGATCTTTACCCTCTTTTCTTACTTATATTTAATTTTTTCGAAAAATAATTGGAATCTCCTTAAACGGAATCTCTAAAACATGTGTATATAATAGAAACCGGGTTGAAAACCGGCTCCTTTGTTAATATCATGGAAATAGAGAATAAACACATAGAAGATTTAATTTATAGCTACCTCATGGGAGATATATCCGAGGAGGGGCGAAATGAATTACTACAATGGTTGGAAACGGATGACGCTCATAAACAACGCCTTTCCGAGATGGCGGATTGTTGGGCGACGGCGCATGTACCTTTGTTTGCCTCTGATATGAAAGCCGATTTCCAAAAACATTTCGGGGCACTTATCGATCCCGCTATTCCTTCTGAAAAGAATCATTGGCTAAATTTTCGGTTTTTAGGAAAAGTTGCCGCCTCGGTCTTGATCGTGGTATCGGTGGGGACTGCCTCTTATTATATAGGTACGAGACATAATCAGCCGAAATCTGCCGCCTTGGCTTATTTTGAGACGACAACTCCTATGGGAGCCCAAACGAAAGTCGTTTTGCCGGATCAATCCGTGGTTTGGGTCAACGCAGGTTCCACGTTGAGATATGGCAGTGATTTCAATACGAACGGACGTAGCGTACAATTGGATGGTGAGGCTTACTTCGAGATTACCCGGGATTCCCTTAAGCCTTTTATCGTAAAATCAAAGAGATTGGATATCAAGGTTCTAGGAACTAGCTTTAACGTAAAGGCTTACGGAATGGATGAAACGACCGATGTCACTCTGGTGTCGGGAAAAGTAAACGTGAGCTTGCGGGATGAGGTTGCCCATGCGGGCGATGTGACCTTGACTCCAAACCGGAAACTAAGCTTTAATAAGCAGACCAATAAGGTAAGAGTCAGTGAGGTGGATGCCAAGGATGCTCTCTCTTGGATGGACGGTAGCCTGAAATTCTCCGAGCAACCTTTCATGAGTATCGCCAAGGATTTGGAACGTAAGTTCAACGTACGTATTCGCGTCGAGAGCGATCCTTTGAGAAAGGAAATCTTCTCCGGTAGCTTTACGAAAGATTATTCGTTGGATAAGATCCTTCGTGAGGTGGACGTGGATCACAAATATGTGTGGACTCGTTCGGGAGATGAGATTATTATAAAAGATAAATAAAAATACAAACCTTAATCCTAAGGTGTAAGTGTGGAAAATAGTATAAACGAGAAAATTATTTATTAAATCTAACTTTAATGGAAATGAACTATTTCAAGAAGACCGGAAAGATGATGGTAGCCGCATGTATGCTTGCGGGACTGCCGTTTATTCCCGGTACGGTTTCAGCGTCCGAACTTCAGACACAAATGATGTCTGTTCAAATGGAAAGTACGACATTAAAAGAACTTTTCGATTTGATTGAGGAAAAATTTAATTACACGTTCCTTATCCGTAACAATGACATCAATCTGAATGAGCGTATCTCAATCGACATGTCGAACCGTTCGGTCGAGGAGATTTTGACGACGGCGCTGAAAAATCAGCATGCTGATTTTGTTGTAAACAACAATAGGATTGTTGTTTACAAGTCATCTTCTAATCCAAATGAATTGAGAAACACGGAGAGAATGGTGGCGCAGCAGACGATTACGATTTCAGGTACCATTGTTGACGCGGTGACGGGTGAGCCGGTAATCGGCGCGAACGTGCTTGTGAAAGGCACTACGAACGGTACCAGTACCGATTTCGATGGAAAGTTTAGTTTGGAAGCTCCGGCCGGAGCTACTTTAGTCGTTTCTTACATCGGTTATGTGAACCACGAGGTTAAGGCGACTAGCGCTCCGATGACTATCCGTATCAAGGAAGACACTCAGAACCTTGAGGAGGTGGTTGTTGTTGGTTACGGTGTGCAAAAAAAGGAAAGCTTGACGGGTGCCATGCAGGTGGTGAGCAACGAGAAATTGTTGGATGCCACTAGCCCTACGGTCGAGAACTTATTGTCTGGTAAGGCTCCGGGCGTACAGGTTACTTCGGGTGGTGGTCAGCCGGGCGCTGCCGGTAAGGTGGTGATCCGTGGTAAGTCTACGGTAAACGGTAGCACGGACCCTCTTTGGATCGTGGATGGCGTAATCGTCGGTACGGAAGCGGGTAGCTTGAACCCGGCTGATATCGAGTCTATGTCTATCTTGAAGGATGCCGCTTCAACCGCTATCTATGGTTCTCAAGGAGCGAACGGTGTTATCGTGGTGACTACGAAGAAAGGTAAGATCGGAAAAGCTACGATTAACGCTTCCGTAAAGATGGGTGTGAACCAGTTGCACCGTGGAAACATGAATATGATGAACGGCGAGGAATTATATGATTATTATAAATCTTTCGCAAATCAAGACGCCCTTCCGAGTTATTTTACGGAGGATTTGCGCAACCGTAACTTCGACTGGTGGAAAGAGGGTACGCATCTGGGCTTCGCTCAAGACTATAACGTATCAGTTTCCGGTGGCTCAGAGAAGATCAAGACGTATACATCCGTTGGTTACTATAATGAGGATGGTGCCGTGAAAGGATATGACTACAAACGTTATAACTTACGTTTCAATGTGGATTACCAAGCGACGGATTGGTTGACTATCAAACCTAAAGTATGGGCTACCCGTAGCGACGTGATGGACCAGCAGCAAGATCTAGGCGCTATCATGTACGTTAACTTTCCTTGGGACTCTCCTTATGACGAGAATGGTGATCTGATCCAGCAATACAGACCTACTACTTGGATCAATAGCGACGCTACCAACTACTTGTATGATCTACAATGGAATTATGAGAAGAAGACTTCCTACGAGTTTATGGGTAACTTTGACTTTGATATCAAGTTTACCGATTGGTTGACTTTCGCATCTGTAAATAACTATAAATATAATAGTATCCTTTTTAAGAGCTATCAGGATCCCCGTTCTAAAAAGGGAGAGGCTGATAATGGATTATTGCAAGATAAGACCACCGCTTCTTATAGGGTATATAGCAACCAGTTGCTTCGTTTTAACAAGGTATTCGACAAGCACTCTATCAATGCGATCCTAGCTTACGAGTGGAATACTTTCACGCAGGAGATTAAAGACCAGACAGCGGCTAGTTTCGCTCCGGGCTTCTCTGTGGCCGATGTCGCTACTACTCCTAAGACGATAAAGGGAGAGCAAAAGGAATGGGCTGTACAATCTTATTTGTTCAATGCCAACTATGCGTATGATAATCGTTATTTGTTGTCTTTCTCATTCCGTCGGGATGGTGCCTCTAACTTTGGTACGGACGCTAAATATGGTAATTTCTTCTCCGTCAGCGGTGGTTGGAATATCCATCAGGAGGAATTCTTCAAGGCTAAGGATTGGGTGCAACAGTTGAAGTTGCGTGCGAGTTATGGTTCCGTAGGTAACCGTCCGACCGAATTATATTCCCAATATACGGTGTACGCCATGTCTACTGGATATAATGGTGATCCGGGTGCGGTGATCGAACAGAAGGAAAACAAGAACCTGACTTGGGAGAAGACTTATACGGCAGGTGTAGGTATCGACGCTATCTTGTTTGATCGTTTGACTATCAACTTGGATTATTATAATAAGAAAACAACCGATTTGCTTTACAAAGTGCCTCTGCCTGGTGTAACGGGTATTGTTGGTATCTATCGTAATGTGGGTGCCGTCAAGAATAATGGTTTCGAGGTCTCGATGAACGTGGACATCTTGAAAGGGGGCGATTGGAGTTGGAGCGTCGCAGCTAACTTAGGTCTGAACCGTAATAAGATCACTGAGTTATATGGTGGCAAGAGCGAGATCATCACTTCTAACGCCGGTTCAAGTTATGCCATTTCGATGGATAAGATATTGACTCCGGGACAAGACGTGGATACTTGGTATGGTACCGAATGGGCAGGCGTAGATCCGGAGACAGGTTCTCCGTTATGGTATACCACGAATGAGAATGGGGAACGTGTAACGACCTCGAATTATAGTGACGCATCTAAGCACCAGACTATAATAGGTAAGTTGAGCCCCGATTTCTACGGAGGTTTCTCTACTGACTTATCTTGGAAAAACATTGATCTCTCCGCTGTCTTCGGTTATTCCGTAGGAGGTGATATTTATAATTACGACCGTTCGATGTATGATAGTGACGGCGCTTATGTAAATTATAACCAGATGAATTTGAAGGAAGGTTGGAATCGTTGGGAAAAACCGGGCGATATCGCTACCCACCCCAAGGCGGAATATGGCAATAAGAGCCAATCCAGCAAGGGATCTTCCCGTTATCTGGAGGACGCTAGCTACTTACGCTTACGTAGCTTGACGTTAGGCTATACATTACCTTGGAAGATTCAGTATGTAGATAATATCCGTCTTTCTTTCTCGGGTGAGAACTTGTTTGTCCTTTCCGGTTTCTCCGGAGTTGACCCGGAACTTCCGGCTGAGGTTGGCAATAAATACAAGGCAGGCTCGGTTGGTGTGGCGATCTCTCCGTACCCACAAGCTCGTAAATTCATGTTTGGTCTAAATGTTACATTTTAATTAAAGGAATCATAATGAAAAAAATCGCTATAGTGGCTCTTGCGGCAGCGGCCACGTTCATAACAAGCTGTGATATCGAACGTCTACCTTACGATAAGTACACGGAAGACAAGATCATGGAGGACAAAGATGCCGCGGTGGATGTTTTGCTAAACGGTTGTTACGCAAAACTGAAAAAGGCATCCGAACACTTGCATTATTGTGGTGAGTTCCCGGGGGATAACGTTTGTAAGGATAAACCGACAACCAATCCGTTCGGTACTTATTTTACCTATCAGCATACGGTAAATAATGGTGGTCTTACTACGGTTTGGAACAGTGCCTATAATATCATCTCACAGACTAGTTCTTTGATGAAGATGATTAATGAGGGCGAGTCTGCTGAGTTGGATCAGAAGTTGGGCGAGGCTTATTATATGCGCGGCATGATGTACTTCTATCTTTGCCGTGTGTTTGGCCGTCCTTATTATCAGGAACCGGAGAAGAATCTGGGCTTGCCGATCGTAAACGGTATGCCTGAGGATATGGATAATCTGGATCTTCCGGATCGTTCGTCCGTGAAAGATACGTATGATCAAGCTCTGTCTGACTTGAAAAAGGCGGAAGAGCTGATGACAACGTTTAAATCTACCGCTTATGCCTCAAAATATGCGGCTCAAGCTTTATTGGCGAAGGTCTATATGTATATGAGTGGCACGTTTGAGAATCCGGATAAGGAGTATGCTCAATTATCTTATGACTATGCGAATACGGTGATCGAAAGTGGTCAGTTCTCTATGTTGGACCGTGCTAACTTTATGCGTTATAATGAGTTCGCTCCGGATGCCGCTTCACAGACAGAGACTATTTTCGCCGTGAAGTTTATAGCCTCAGACTGGGAAGATTGGGGTGATCCGCTAGGAAGTATGTACGCTGAGATCGATGGTCAAGGCTGGGGTGAGGTTTACGCCAGCGCTAAGTATATGGATTTGTTGCATGAGACAGGAAAAGGAACCGATGCACGTGAGGCGTTTATCCATCCGCAATATAAGGAAGACGCCAATGGAAATCAGATCCCCGCTTTCCGTTTTGTAGCTAACTTATATACGGACGGCAAGATTTCCGGTTACGTATATCGTCAAGGTGAGACCAAGGAAGTAGGAGGTAAGTTAATCGCTACGGTAGATGGTGAAGAATATACATTAACTCCGGTAGATGTGGACAATAAGCGTTATTCTATTAGCTATAAGGGAGAAACGTATGAGGGAGATTATGACTACTTTATGTTGGAAAGTCAAGGTAACCCGAAATTCTATAGCTATAAGTGCTCTAAGCAAGATGGCTATCCTCACCTTTATTCTCCGGTTATCTCTCGCTTAGGTGAGCTATACCTGATTCGCGCCGAGGCTAGCGCTAAATTAGGAAACTATACAAAAGCATTAGCCGATTTGAATACCGTTCGTACCCGTTCCTTACCTAACGCCGGATATAAATCTTTGGATGCGACAAACGCTCATGAGCTTATCATGAAAGAACGTCAGTTGGAATTAGCTTACGAGGCTGACCGTGGTTTTGATGTATATCGTGTAGGCGATACGATGAAACGTCATTACCCGGGATTCCATGACGGCGTGCCTGAATATCCTGCTACCAGCCCGTTGGCTATCCAGTATATTCCGCAGTCTGAGATTAACGCTTATCCGGGTACATTAACTCAGAATCCGTAATAAGCGATGAATAAGTATTGTATAATGAGTGTGTTGGCAGGGTTTTCCTTGCCAACAACTTTAATAGCTCAATCAGCTCCCCGGCAACCTAACGTGGTGATCATCGTAGCTGATGATCTCGGGTATGGTGATCTAAGCTGTTACGGGGCTCATCGCATACAGACTCCGGGAATGGATCGTATCGCAAATGAAGGCATACGCTTTACGCAAGGTTATTGTACGGCGGCTACTTCTACCCCCAGCCGGTATTCCTTGCTTACCGGATTATATCCTTGGACAAATAGGGAAGCCAAAATACTTCCCGGCAATGCGGCTCTGATTATCAATACTCAACAGGTTACCTTGCCAAAGGTGATGAAGCAAGCGGGCTATGTCACCGGCTCGGTCGGCAAATGGCATTTGGGATTAGGTGACGGGGCGGTAGACTGGAACAAGCTGGTTTATCCCGGAGCGAAAGAGATCGGTTACGACTATTCTTTTATCCAAGCTGCTACCAATGACCGGGTTCCCTGTATCTTTATCGAGAATGGGAGAGGTGTAAACCTCGATCCGAACGATCCTCTCTATGTCAGTTATAAGGAGAATTTCCCCGGGGAACCGACTGGGAAGGATAATCCTGAATTACTGAGAATGCTCCCGAGTGTCGGGCATGCCGGCGCTATCGTAAACGGTGTACCTCGAATTGGTTTCCAGAAAGGAGGCAAGACCGCCCAATGGAAAGATGAGGATATGGCAGAGTTGTTCCTTGAGAAGGCGAAAGGTTTTATGAAAAAGAATAAGGATAAACCTTTCTTCCTGTACTATGGCTTGCATCAACCACATGTACCTCGTGTACCGAACGAGAGATTCGCGGGTAAGTCGGGGATGGGACCTCGTGGAGATGTTATCTTGGAAGCGGATTGGTGCGTGACCGAATTCTTGAAGGAAATGGATAAGTTGGGGCTAACGGAAAATACATTAGTTATTTTCACTAGCGATAACGGACCGGTTCTGGATGACGGTTATCAAGATCAAGCCGTGGAATTGGTTGGGGATCATAAGATGGCCGGACCGCTTCGTGGAGGAAAGACGAGCTTGTATGATGGTGGAACCTGTATCCCGTTCATGCTTCGTTGGCCTGCGGAAGTTAAGCCGGGCGCTGTGTCGGATGCCTTGGTTTGCCAGATGGATTTGTTAGCCTCGCTGTCGGCGTTGATCGGACAGACCTATTCTGATAAGGTAGATAGCCAAAACACCTTGCCTGTCTTTCTAGGAAAAGATGGTAATGGGCGAAAGGAACTTGTCTTGGAAGGTTATTTCAATTATGCGCTACGTGATGGTGATTGGGTCATGATCCCACCGTATCCGGATACCTATGGCGATGCGGAGGAGGCTGCCTTTGCCGGAAATAGTAACTGTTATCAATTATATAATGTAAAGGAAGACATCGGTCAGCAAGTTAATTTGGCGGAAAAAGAACCTATAAGACTTCGACAGATGATGATGACCTTCGAGAGGCTAAAAAGGGAAACCGGAAAGATAACGAACTTTTAGTCTTGGACTCTTTATTTTTCAAAATACTCAATAACGTTTTGATTGAAAAAATATTTTTTTAATTTTGTATCCTCAAAACACAAACTAATTTATAAAATATATGGAAAACACTCGTCGTTCATTCCTTAAGAAAGTATCTGCCGCCGGTATTGGTGCCGCAGGCTTGGCAATGGCCGGAAACGCCGGAGCTACAACAACCGCCGCTGAACCCCAAAAGAAAAAAACAGCCGGTAAAGATGATGGTAAATTACGTTTCGGTTTCATCGGAACGGGTTCTAGATGCCATGAGCATATTAATAATGTATTGGCGATCCCCGGTAATAAGATCGTAGCGATTTGCGATATCCAACAGGGCCCGATCGATAGTACCTTGAAACATATCGCTAAATTTAATGTTCCTGCTCCGAAAGTTTACAAAGGGGGTGAACGTGAATTTGAGAATATGTTGAACAACGAGGAATTTGATTGCGTGATTATCGCTAGTCCTTGGGAATGGCACGTTCCGATGTCTGTCGCCGCTATGAAGGCTGGTGTTCCTTATGTAGGCGTGGAGGTTTCCGCCGCTAATACGATCGAGGAGTGCTGGGATTTGGTAAATGTTTCGGAAGCAACCGGAAGCCATTTGAATATCATGGAGAACGTATGTTATCGTCGTGACTGTATGGCTGCGTTGAATATGGTTCGCCAAGGTTTGTTCGGCGAGATATTGCATGGTACTTGTGGTTATGAGCATGACTTGCGTGAGGTGAAATTCAACGATGGAACTCATTACAACTATGTACCGGGCAGTGGTGATCTTCGTATGGGCCCGACGGCTTTCGCCGAGGCTCAATGGCGTACGAACCATTCCGTACATCGTAATGGCGATATCTATCCGACTCACGGTATCGGACCGATAGCAAATTGCATGGATATCAACCGTGGTAACCGCTTCCTTTCTTTATCCGCTATGGCTACTCAATCTCGTGGATTGCATAAGTTTATCGTGGATAATGGGGGTGAGAATCATCCGTTGGCGAAGGTCAACTTCAATTTGGGAGATATCGTGACTTCTATGATTAAGTGTTCTAATGGACAAACGATCATCGTAACCCATGATACGAATTCTCCTCGTCCTTATTCATTAGGTTTCCGTGTTCAAGGAACTGAGGGTTTATGGATGAATGATGGCGATCATGTATATGTACAAGGAAAGTCTAAGCCTCATCGTTGGGATGATTCCGATGAATGGTTCAAGAAATATGATCATAAATTGTGGGCTTCTTTAGAGTCTCAAGCTGCTGAGGCCGGACACGGTGGTATGGACTTTATCATGATGTACGACTTGATCGACGCTATCCGTAATAAGAAACCGGCTCCAATGGATTGCTATGACGCTGCCGCTTGGAGCGCTATCTCCGGCTTGTCAGAGATGTCAATCGCTCGTGGTGGTGCTTTGGTAGACTTCCCGGATTTCACCCGCGGACAATGGATTCACCGTAAGCCGCAATTCGCTTTGTAATAAATTTTCATAAAATACTAGGGAAGGATGTCTTTGTTAAAGGCATCCTTTTCTTTTTTATATACATTTTTCTTGTCTCTTCGAGTATTATGATTATTTTTGTCACTCAAGTTAATCTATTCTATCTAAATTTTAAATTCGTACTATGAAGACAAACAGAAGAGACTTCCTGAAGACTCTTGGAGGAATCGCGGCATTTACGATTGTACCGCGCCACGTGTTGGGTAATGGATTCATCGCTCCAAGTGATCAATTGACAAAAGGAATTATCGGTACAGGTGGTATGGGCCGTGGACATGTGGACTATGCCGGGACTCGTCTTGTCGCCGTGTGTGACGTCGATAAGAATCATCTGGAGCTAGGTAAACAGTTGGTAAAGGATAAGATTGCCGCATACCATGATTTTCGTGATTTGATTCTAGATCCCAATGTAGATATCGTTCATATAGCTACGCCTCCTCACTGGCATGGTATCATGTCTGTCGAGGCCGCTAAAGCAGGAAAAGATATTTGGTGCGAGAAGCCTATGACCCGTACGATCGGGGAGGGTAAACGGGTAATGGAAGCCGTGAAGCAATACGGGCGTATGTTCCGCTTGAACACTTGGTTCCGTTTCGCTGATCCGTTCTATGGACTGGGCACTCCCGTGAAACCTTTGAAGAAACTGGTTCAAAGTGGTATGTTGGGCTGGCCGCTAAAGGTAACGATCAGCAAGCATACCGGTTTCGACTGGAAGTTCTATTGGGTTGGTAAAGAATATCTGGAACCGCAATCGGTGCCTAGTGAGCTGGATTATGATTTCTGGTTGGGGCCGGCTCCTTACAAACCTTATAACCCGCATCGTGTGCATCAGACATTCCGTGGATACTGGGATTATGACGGCGGTGGTTTAGGGGATATGGGACAGCATTATATTGACCCTGTACAATATTTTTTAGGAAAAGATAATACCAGCCCGGTTAAGGTAGAGGTGGATGCTCCGCAACAACATCCGGACGCCGTGGGTACTTGGCGCTCGATTACGTATACCTATGAGGATGGTTGCCAGATCGTACTTTGGGGAGGTGATTACGGGGATCCGAACACACCTTATATTTCCGGACCGAACGGGAATGTTTATAAGAATTTCGTATGTGATATCCCGGATTGGGAGAAAAAGTTATCCGATTATCCCGAACCTGAGCCACAGGTTACCGACTTTATCGAGTGCGTAAAGACTCGTCAGCCTTTTGCCTTGAATGAGCGTAATGGCTTCCGTTCCGCTACGATCGTGAACATGGGTGCCGTAGCCCTTCGTTTGAATCGTACGCTTCACTTTGATCCCGTAAAACTGGAATTTATTAATGATGAGGCCGCTAATCGTTTGTTGGATCAGCCGATGAGAGCGCCTTGGAATATTTAAACACATACACATATGAAAAAAGTATATATATCAATTGCCAGCTTATTGTTGTGCGGTAGCATGTTAATGGCTCAAAGCCCGGCTAATCGTACATCGAAGACGATCGTTGCCGATGTACTGGCACAGATGCCGGCGGAGCAACAAGCTGAATATAACAAATTAATTAATGACCTAAGCTCCACTGGCGAGGAAGGGGTCTTGATGTTGATTAACAAGATTAACGCTCCGGGAAAAGGCAGTAACTCGAACGTGGATTATGCGTTGAGCGGATTGACTCACTACGTGATGGCGAAAGGTGAGGAAAATGCCCGTCTAGCAACAGCCAACGCATATTTGAAAGCCTTGGATAAGGTGAGCGACCGGGAGACAAAGGCTTTTATTATCCGGCAGCTTCAATTACTGGGAAAAGATGAGTGTGTGGATACGCTGGCTAGCTATTTGAACGATGAGAGCCTAAGCGGTCCTGCTGCCCGTGCGTTATCCGCAATCCGTACCGATAACGCTAAGAAGGTTTTGGTGGCTTCCTTGATGCGTCGTTCCGGTACTCCGAAGACGCAAAAAAATATTATCCGTGCGATCGCTGACGTGCAAATCGCTGATGCGGAAAATGTATTGAAAGTGATGCTTAGTTCCAGCGATGAGAATATGCAGAAAGAGGTTCTTTATGCGTTGAGTCGTGTAGGTTCTAAAGCTTCTCTAGGCGATTTAGCCGCCGCTGCCGAGAAAGCCGGTTATAAAATGGAAAAGACCGGGGCGAATGAGGCGTATATCGCTTTGATAAAACGTGTCCTTGAGCAAGGCGATACCAAAGATGCGGAGAAAGCAGCGAATGATTTATTGAAGAAGTCTACGAAAGCAGGTATGACACAGACCCGTGAGGCCGCTCTTCAGATTCTATTGGCCGCTAAGCCGGAAGCTGCTACGAAGAATTTATTATCGGCTTTGAAAGATACGGATAAGGGATACCGTAATGCGGCTTTGAACTTCGCTTCGGGTTTCGCTGATCAAAATGTTTATATCGAGGTCATGAAACACATGTTAAAGGCGAAGCCGGAAGTCAAGGTGGATATCTTGAACTGGATAGGCCGTGAAAGCAAATGCCCGTCTAAACATGACATGATCAAGAATCTGGAACTTCGTTTTGATCTACCAGCGAGACAAGTTCTTTTGGACCAATTGAAAGATAAGGATTTCTATGTGCAACAGGCCGCTGTTTGGGCTTTGGTTAAAATCGGTGATAAGAGTGTCATTCCTGTGCTGGCGGATTTGTTGAAGAGCAATGACAAGCAAGTGATATTATTGGGTCAAGATGCTTTGATGGCATTTAACGGCGATATTGATCAAGCGGTCGCTAAAGTGATCCCGTCCGCTTCCGATGCCGGGAAAATCGCTGGTTTGGAGCTGTTGGCGATACGTATGGCCGACGCGAATCTAAATACGGTACTGGATCAGATTAAATCCGGCTCATCAGAGGTGAAGAAAGCCGCTTATACCGCATTGAAAGATGTAGTATCCGAGAAAGATTTCACTTTATTGTGCGGAATGTTGGAGACTGCGGAGGCTTCAGCTGTCGCTCCGCTTCAAGATGCGATCATTGCCGCTATCTCTAAACAACCGGCGGCAACTCAAGTATCTAACGTGAATCGCCGTATGATACAAGCGGGAGACAGCAAGAGATATCTTTATTATAAGGTCTTATCAGCGACTGGCGAGAAAGAGGCTTTGGCTACGATCGTGGAAGGATTGAATAAAGGGAATGGAGCGGCCAAGGATGCGGCTCTTGACGCTTTGTTGGCATGGAAGGGTATTGAGGCTGCCGATGAACTATTTAAGGTTTGCCAATCAGCCTCTTCCGATCAAGTATTCGACAGGGCGTTAAAGCGTTATGTGCAGTTGGTATCTAATCCGGCATTTACGAGAGAGAATCGTTTGTTGAGCTTGCGGAAAGTCATGGAGATCGCCCGGACGAGTGAGCAAAAGGCTCTTATTTTACGTCAGATCCAACGGGCGGATACCTTCTTGGCATTGATGTATGCGTCGGAATTCTTGGATTCAAGCGATGTGGCTGTTCGTTCTGCGGCTGTTTATGCGGTTTGGAATATCGCTCGTAACCATCCGGAATATAAGGGTGACAATGTGAAGGCAATCTTGAAACGTGTTTTGACCATGTTTGACGGGGAAGACGCTCGTTATGATATCGATGCCTTGAAGCAACATTTAGATGCGATGCCGGACGAGGTTGGATTTGTCTCTATCTTTAATGGTAAGGATTTAACGGGTTGGAAAGGTTTGGTTGAGAATCCGATCGCCCGTGCGAAAATGAAACCGGCTCAATTGGCGAAAGCGCAGGAGAAGGCGGATGAGAATATGCGTCGTGACTGGAAAGTGGAGAATGGCCTGTTAGTATTTGACGGTACTGGGTACGATAACCTATGTACTGAAAAGCAATATGGTGATTTCGAGATGTATGTTGATTGGATGTTGGATCCTAAAGGACCTGAGGCTGATGCCGGTATTTATCTGCGTGGTACTCCTCAAGTCCAGATCTGGGATACTTCTCGGGTAAATGTTGGTGCGCAAGTAGGTTCCGGAGGCTTGTATAACAATCAGGTAAATGAGAGCAAGCCTTCGAAAGTGGCCGATAATAAACTAGGTGAATGGAATTCCTTCTATATTAAGATGGTTGGCGACCGTGTGACGGTTGTCTTGAACGGAGAAAAAGTGGTAGATAACGTGATTCTGGAAAACTATTGGGATCGCAAGCTTCCGATTTTCCCGGTAGAGCAAATCGAGATGCAAGCTCATGGCAGCAAGGTCTATTACCGTAATATCTACGTAAAGGAATTGGAAAAACAAGAACCGTTCAAATTATCGCCGGAAGAGGAAAAAGAAGGCTTCAAGGTTTTGTTTGACGGAACGAATATGCATGAATGGACTGGAAACACGGTTGATTATATCTTGGAAGATGGCTGTATCTCTATGGTTCCAAGCAGTAGTTTCGGAGGTAATCTGTACACCAAGAAGGAATACGGAAACTTTATCTATCGTTTTGATTTCCAGTTAACCCCGGGAGCTAATAACGGTGTCGGTATCCGTACGCCGATGGAAGGAGACGCAGCATATGTAGGTATGGAAGTGCAGGTCTTGGATTGTGAACATCCTATTTACCAAGGAAACATCACTCCGCTGCAACATCATGGTTCCGTATACGGTATCATTCCCGCCCGTGAGGATCATCCGAAAGCGTTCAAGCCGGTTGGAGAATGGAATACGGAAGAGATCATGGCGGATGGCGATCATATCCGTGTGACGGTGAATGGAGTCGTAATCTTGGATGGAAATATTCGGGATGCCGTGAAGAATGGTACGCCGGATGGAAAGGAGCATCCGGGTTTGTTTAACAAAAAAGGTCATATAGGTTTCTTAGGACATGGTTCCCCTGTCAAATTCCGCAATATTCGTATCAAGGAATTGAAATAATTTATATCAGGCTTTGAATATAGAAAGAGATTGTCTTGAGTGATTCGAGACAATCTCTTTTTTATTATAGGGGATTTATACTATTTAAATTATATCTTTGTGAAATCATAGTGTAATTTTATCGGAAGGGATATTTTTATGGAGGATATACAGACTCAATTGGATCAATGTAAATTGTTATTGGATAGAGCGGAAGTTGGCTTGTGGGAAGCCGATTTTGTTCAAAGAAGTTATATCTGTTCCGATTATTTAATGAGTATATTTGGGAAGAAGGGGAATAATCTCTCTTTTTTTGAATTTTACTATATAATCCGGGAAGACTTTAGGGATCTGATTACTACGGATTTTTTATCGATCCAATCTGTCGATACGTATGAGCAGATATTTCCGATAATAACACCGACTGGGGAAAAATGGGTACGCTCCAGATTATGTGAGCGTAAGTTGAATAATGGAGTGTGCGTAAAAGCGTTGGGCATATTACAGATTTTACCTAATTTCAAACTGAAAGAGGAAAAGATTAGTAAGATGATCGATCATAATGAGATGATCTTCCGAAAGCTATATGTAAATTTACCTGTGGGGGTCGAGCTTTATGACAGGGACGGTTACTTGATTGACCTGAACGCAAAGGATATGGAGATATTCGGTATCCGGTCAAAGAAGGACGTTTTAGGAGTCAATATTTTTAGCAACCCGATTATGCCTAAAGATGTGATCAAGAAACTCAAGGAGAATAAATCCGTGAATTTCCGGCTGAATTATTCGTTTAAGAAGGTCGATGATTATTATAACACCTCGAAAGTAGGCGAGATGGATATCGTTACCAAGGCCAGTATTTTATATGACCAAAGAGGTGAACCTTCCAGCTATTTACTTATTAATTTGGATAATACGGAAAAGATGATCGCCTATAACCGTATTTCTGAGTTTGAGAATGTATTTACCTTGGTCAGCGTATACGCTAAAGTCGGTTATGCCCTTTATGACTTATATACCTTTGAGGGCTATGCCATTAAGCAATGGTATGAGAATATGGGAGAGAAGGATGGAACCCCCTTGTCCCAAATTATTGGGATTTATTCTTATATTCATCCGAACGACGCTGGATATATAAACTCATTCTTTGAGGAGGTGAAACAGGGTAAAGCGCATCATTTCCGTAGGGAAGTGCGTGTGAAGTCTGGTGACGGATGGAAATGGATTTGCGCCAATATCACCCGTAACCCTCAAAGCGTAGACCCGAATAAACCGGAGATGATCTGTATTAATTACGATATCACGGAGTTAAAGGACTCTCAATTGAAAAGGGAAAGGGCGGAAGAACTGGATCGTTTGAAGTCTGCCTTCCTAGCGAATATGAGTCATGAGATTCGTACGCCATTAAATGCCATTGTCGGTTTTTCTCAATTATTGGCGGAAACGGATGATCCCGAGGAGAGGCATGAGTTTGTGGAAATCATCGATAGCAACAATCGGATGTTGCTTCAATTGATCAGTGATATTCTAGACTTGGCAAAAATTGAATCCGGTACGATGGATTTAAAGTTCGCCGATATGAACGTAAAAGAGGTGATCAATGAGATCGTGACCTCATTCCGTATCAAGATGCCCGATAACGTAGCTCTGATCGCTCCCCAAGATTCACCGGAATGCCAAATCTATAGCGATCGTATGCGGCTGACGCAGGTAATATCCAATTTCCTTAACAACGCGATCAAGTATACGAGCGAAGGTTGTATCACCTTAGCTTACGAGATCATAGGTGATGAGATAAAATTCTCCGTGACTGATACGGGGGATGGCATGAGCCAAGAGATACAAGCCCATATCTTTGATCGTTTCTATAAAGGAAATACGTTTAAACAAGGTACGGGCTTGGGGCTATCTATTTGCGAGACCATCGTAAATAGGCTAGGTGGTCGGATCGGTGTAAATTCCGAGTTGGGCAAAGGCAGTACGTTTTGGTTTACGCATCCCTATTCCTTCTCGCCGAACGCTAAATCTCCTGCATCGCCTAATCCGGGAACGATATAAGAATGATCGTCGAGGTCATTATCTAATGCGGCGATCCAGATTGTAGTCTTGTCATCCGGCATTTTCTTCTGCAAGTATTCCAAGGCTTGTTTGCTTGAGATGATGGAGGCTACGTGTACATGGTCGGGTACTCCTTTGGTCAGCAGGGCCTCATACGCCAGTTCCATAGAGCTTCCGGTGGCCAACATCGGGTCGGATATGATCAAGGTTTTACCTGTTAAGCGAGGAGAGGCGATATATTCGATATGAATATCAAAATTCAAACGGTCTTTATATTTGCGGTAAGCGGATACGAAAGCGTTCTCCGCATTATCCAGATACCGAAGGAAACCTTGGTGGAATGGAAGCCCGGCACGCAAGATCGTACTAATCACGATTTGATCGTCCGGCGTATTCATCGGGGCTATACCTAGCGGGGACTGGATGTCTTTCGTACTGTAATGAAATTCCTTACTGATCTCGTAAGCCATGATTTCTCCGATACGCTCAACATTGCGACGGAAACGAAGGCTGTCTTTTTGTATGTCTACATCTCTAAGTTCTGCAACAAACTTGTTTAATATGGAATTTGTGTCTCCAAGATTGACGATTCTCATGAGTCTTTTTTTTGAGTCCAAAAGTAATCATTTCCGGACACTAAAAATCATAAGTATGAAATTTTTCATTCATACTTATAAATGAAAGATTTCATACTTATGATTTTTTATCCCCTTACCGGGGATATTTTTACTACGTTTTCGGTTACTTTATTATTTCAGGTGGGCATTCATCGCCTCAAGGAGGAATTTACCCGGTTTGAATTTTACGGTCGTACGAGCGGGGATCATTACCGGAGTACCTGTTTTAGGATTTCTGGCAAGACGCTGTGTTTGCGGTCTTGGGATCAGTGTTCCAAATCCGACAAGTACGATTTCCTCATTTTCGGACATACGCTCAGTTACGATCTCGATGTAAGCATCCAATACTTTCTTTGCTTCTTGCTTTTGTAACCCGGTCTTGTCTGCTAAAGCCTCTATAAGTTCTGCTTTGTTCATAAATGCAAATTTTTTAAATTGTTAAACACTACAAATGTACACTTTGAAGCTGGTTTTATAGTTACGTTTTGCAAAGATACATTTGCATTTGAGTTTCTTATTAAACAAGGCCTACAGATGTTTGTTACATTTTTAAGAACAAAAAATGTTAATAATGTGTCAGTTTGCGAATTTCGAAACATTTATTGAATCTTGATATACCCGATTCGTGTGTACTTGATAGTACGGGATTCTATATGTTTTAAGACCTTAGCGGAAGTCAAAGTCAATTTTTCCCCTACTTGGAAAGCATGAGCGCCCGGTGGCAACGTTTGCGTGGTAAGACTACGATCTTTCGCTTTTATCCTCAATAAAAAGTAATTTCCGGCGATGTCCACGGCCGTGAGCAATTGATCTACATAGAAATATTCGGTACCACGGATAATCTGTGTCTTGTAAGAATCGTCTTCAATGCGGACTTTTGTGATTGTTAACTTTAAATCGCTCAATTTTTCTCCCGGTGTTCCTACAAAGCGGCTTACAGGCATTTTGTATTTCTTACGGGTCTGTAGGTCGAGATAGATTTTACTGTAGGTCACCGCTAACTCTTTAAAACGCATCTCGCTTTTTACGTGAGGCTCATATTTATCGGCTATCCAAACGACGTATCGGGGATCGATCGTATAGATGTCATGCAAATGGTATCCTCTGTATTTACCGAAAGAAATAATATCGTCTCCATTATCGGGAGAGTCTTTGATATCTGTCGTTATAAATAAAGGTAGAAAGGAGTTGCTTACCATCTTAATCGCCTTATTCACCGAGCTGATGGCATTCAAGTCGAGATTCGCCAAATAGACCGTCGGATGATAAGTGGCCGAAGGCGTAAAGAACCAAAGCGTATAATATAAGGTCTTTGAGGTAGGCAAAAGAATGTAGTACCGCCCTTTGTCTGACGTTTTTCCTCGATTGAACGTGTTTAACTTGTCGAGGATCATCTTCTGTATTTCACCGGATATGCCGGACGTGTTCTCATCCATACGATCAACTCTATATACAAATCTACTGAAAAAATCCGGAACTACATAATTTGCGGATGAGTTATTTATGACTACTTTTGCCCTAAAAATAAAATAGACGATGAGAATAGAGCAGAATTATTCGTTGGAGAAACACAATACGTTCCATCTCCCAGTAAAGACACGTTGGTTCATGGAGTATGAGACGGAGGAGGAGTTGCAACGAATCTTACATGATGAATACTTTCAGGAATGTTTATCCTTGCATATAGGAGGCGGGAGCAATCTATTGTTCATCAACGATTATAATGGCATTATCATCCATTCCCGAATCAAGGGGATTTCTATCTCGGCGGAAACGGACGAGTATGTATCGCTTCGTGTCGGGGCTGCGGAGATCTGGGATGATGTCGTGGCATACGCCGTATCGAAAGGTTGGGGAGGTATAGAGAATCTTTCTTTAATACCCGGTGAGGCGGGCGCTGCCGCTATCCAGAACATCGGGGCTTATGGCATGGAGATCAAGGATGTGATCGAGAGAGTGGAGGCTTATAACCAGTTGACATTCGAGAAACGGACTTTTACGAATACGGATTGTGAATATGGATATCGTAATAGTTATTTCAAGAATGAGCATCATGACCCCCACATCATAACTTATATTACGCTTCGACTATCCAAGAACCCTAGCTTTTCGGTTAATTATGGGAACTTAAAGGAGGAGTTGACGAAATATCCGGAAGTTACTTTGGAAACGATCCGTGAGGCTGTCATAACAATTCGCAGGCAGAAGCTTCCCGATCCGGAAGTATTAGGCAACGCAGGCAGTTTCTTTATGAACCCGATAATTACGGCAGAGCATTTTGAGAAATTGAAAAAGCAATTCCCGGAAATCCCGTCTTATCCCGCTTCGGAAGGAAAGATCAAGGTTCCGGCCGGTTGGTTGATCGAGCAATGTGGGTTTAAGGGTAAAAACCATGGGCCGGTAGGTGTTTACGAGAAACAAGCGTTGGTATTAGTGAATTTAGGAGATGCCCGGGGGCATGAGATCGCGTTGGTCGCGGAGAGCATTCGTACCGCCGTAAAAGATCGTTTCGGTATAGAGCTTATGCCTGAGGTTAAATATGTCGGATAATGAAAATCGTTTTTTTAGGAACAGGAACGTCTACGGGCAATCCTGAGATAGGTTGCCAATGTGAGGTATGTACTAGTAAAGACCCCCGTGATTGGCGTCTACGGGCTTCGATCTTGGTAGAGACGGAAGGGAAACGGATATTGATCGATTGTGGTCCGGACTTCCGTTGGCAAATGATAACCAATAAGATTTACTATTTTGACGCCGTTTTAGTAACTCATGAGCACTACGATCATGTAGGTGGCTTAGATGATCTACGTCCTTTTGGCCGGTATAAAGATGTGGATATTTATGCGGAAGACAATGTCGTGGAGGCGATAAAGACTCGCATCCCTTATGTCTTCCGGGAGCATAAATATCCGGGAGTGCCTAATTTGGTTTTGCATACGATCGGGACGAAACCGTTTGAGGCCGCCGGTGTCATGATCACTCCGATCCGTGTAATGCACGCTAAGCTGCCGATCTTAGGTTTCCGTATCGGCAATATGGCTTACTTGACCGACCTTAAATATCTTCCGGAAGAAGAGTACGCTAAGTTGGAAAACCTTGATGTATTGGTTATTGATGCCCTTCGGAAAGGAGAGCATCAATCGCATGAGAGTCTGGAGGAAGCCTTAGCGAATATATCCCGTATCCAGCCCAAGGAGGCCTATTTAATCCATATGAGTCATCGCATAGGGTTGCATGCGGTCATTGAAAAAGAGTTGCCTCCGCATGTACATTACTCATATGATGGATTAACGGTGACTTTTTAAGTCATATATTGAAAAGATTCTTTATCTTTGCCAGCTGAAAATCTAGAGAATAGCTGCTTTTTTAAGTTAGTCGCTTATAGCAGGAGTGGTATATAATAAAAAACAATAATAGACTGTATGAATTTATCGTTTAAGAACGTACTATGCGTATGTTGCTTATTGCTGTCGGGATCTGTGTATGCACAGGTTCCGCAAGACTTGATTGACAAGGCGAAAGCCGCTGGAATGTCGGATACGCAGATCCAGCAGGAATTAGCCAAGCGTATGAAACAAGAAGGGGGATCAGTCGGATCTCAAGCTACCGCTACCGATGCGAAGGTTAGCGACCGGGTAATGCCGGTAATCGATGAAGGACAATCCTTAGAAGCCCAACGTAGAAATAATCTTCCTGCTTCAGCCATGGAGAATACCGTATTCGGGCATGAAATCTTCTCAAACAAGAACTTATCTTTTGCCCCAGATTTAAACATCCCTACACCTAAGGATTATGTGCTTTCCGCTGGTGATGAGTTATTGATTAATGTATGGGGAGATTCCGAGCTAAACTTGAAATTAAAGATCTCTCCGGATGGTACGATCCTTGTACCAAATTTAGGTCCGGTGTCGGTCAGTGGATTGACGATCGCTGGCGCTGAGACTCGTCTGCGTCAGGAGTTGAGCCAGATTATGTCTACGCTGTCTGGTTCGGGAGAGGGGAATACCTTTGTTTCCGTCAGTTTGAGCCAGATTCGTAGCATGAAGGTGAATATTGTCGGCGAGGTAGTCGCTCCCGGTACGTATACATTACCTTCATTCGCCACATTATTTAATGCGTTGTATGCCGCCGGTGGTGTGAATAAGATCGGTTCTTTGCGTAGCATCAAGGTATATCGCAATAGCAAGGAAATCGCTAATCTCGACGTATATGATTATTTATTGAACGGAAAGTACACAACGAATGTTCGTTTGGAAGAGAACGATATGATTATGGTAGGCCCGTACGACCAGTTAGCGGTGGTTCGAGGTAAGGTGAAACGTAATCGTATTTTCGAGTTGCGCAAGGGTGAGACCTTGAAGCAATTGCTGGATATGGCCGGCGGATTTACCGGCGACGCTTATACGAAGGACGTACAAGTGAAGCGTAAATCAGATAGTCGTTACCAGATCTCTACGGTTTCGGAAGATAAGTTCGCTTCTTTCGTGATGCAGGATGGCGATTCTTTGCTGGTAGATTCCGTTATTCCTTTTTATGAGAATCGTTTGATCGTGACGGGAGCAGTATGGCGTCCGGGAGAATATGAGTTAAGTCCGTCGGTTCATACGGTAAAGCAATTGGTAAAACAGGCCGCGGGTCTTAAAGGAGACGAGTTCGCCGGCCGTGCCTTGATTACCCGTTTGAATCCGGATTTCACGACTACGATGATCGCCGTGGATATTCGTGGTATCTTGAACGGTACCGCTCCAGATGTGGAGTTGCAAGCGGAAGACCAATTAAGCATTCCTTCCCTATTCGATTTGCGCGAACCTTATACGATCAAGGTTGGCGGAGCCGTGAATTATCCGGATACGGTGCTTCCGTATCGTCATAATTTGACAATAGAAGACGCTATCATGATGGCAGGTGGTTTAAGAGAGTCGGCTTCTTCTATTAATGTAGAGGTAGCCCGTCGTGTGAAGGATCCTAGTTCCAATCAGAATGTCAACCGGATCGCTGATGTATATAACTTCTCGTTGAGTGAGGACTTCAAGTTGAATGCGGGAGATACGATCTTCACATTGGAGCCGTTCGATGAGGTTTATGTTCGTTTCTCCCCGGGGTATCATGAGCAACAGGTCGTGAAGGTGAACGGCGAGATCACTTTTGCCGGTAGCTATGTATTGGCTACGAAGAACGCTCGCTTGAGTGATATTATCGCGAAAGCGGGAGGAGTTACCCCAGAGTCTTATGTAAAAGGTGCTAGCTTGAAACGTCAGTTGACAGAAGATGAATTGAAACGCATGGAGACCCTTCTGGCTTTAAGTGAGGCGAATAAGCAAAGCCGGGATTCCATCGGTGTAGCGTTGATGAATGTGAAGGACTATTCCGTAGGTATTGATTTAGAGAAAGCGTTGGCAAATCCGGGTAGTATCGATGACGTTGTGCTTCGTGACGGCGATGAGCTTTATATCCCGCAGATGCAAAGTACGGTGAAGATGAGCGGAGCCGTGACTTACCCAAACAGCGTGACTTACACGAAAGGTATGTCGGTTATGGATTGCTTGTCTCAAGCCGGTGGTTATAATGATATCGCACGTAAGTATCCGATCGTAATATATATGAATGGTAAGGTCGCTACGACGAAGCGTACCGCTATCTTTTTCAAGCGTTATCCGAAAGTGGAGCCGGGCTGTGAGATCGTAGTTCCGACGAAGACGCAACGTGAGCGCCGAAGCTTGGCTGAGATCATGAGTATCAGTAGCTCCGCTACCTCTATGGCCGCGATGATTACCTCTATTGTTAACATGATTAAAAACTAATCAGGCATGGATACGATAAACGAGATAAAAAGACAAGAGTTACCTGAGGAGCAGGAGATCGATTTAATCGAACTGGCGCAAAAACTGTGGAAAGAGCGTAAGTTCTTATTGAAAGGCTGTGGTATTGCGGTGGTAGTAGGTTTGATTGTAGCTTTCAGTATTCCCAAGGAATATACAACTACGGTGAAATTGGCACCAGAGACACAGGATGCGGCAAAAAAATCTAGTCTTGGCGGTTTGGCTGCTATGGCTGGGATTAATCTGAATGCCGCTGCCGGTGCGGACGCGATCTCTCCGGATTTGTATCCGGATGTGGTGCAGAGTACCCCGTTTCTGTTGGAATTGTTTCCGGTAGAGGTTACCGATAAGGAAAAGGAGTTAAGCACTACATTGTATGATTATATGAGTGAACATCAACGTAAGGCTTGGTGGGGATATATTGTCTCCGCTCCATTCAAGGCGTTGGGTGCGGTAATGAGTTTAATCTCCGGTGACGAGGAAGAGTCTGAGGGCTTGAATCCTTACCATTTGACAAAGGATCAAGAAGAGGTGGTGAAGGCCTTGCAGGAGCGGGTTTCTGTTTCCGTGGACAAGAAGACCTTGGTTATCACGGCTTCCGTACAGATGCAGGACCCGGTTATTTCCGCTCAGATGACAAAGGTCGTTTTGGAAAACCTCCAGAATTATATTACGAATTATCGTACGCAGAAAGTAAAGCAAGATTTGGAATTTACCCAGAAGGTATTTGGCGAGTCACGTGACGCTTATTATAAAGCGCAACGTGCGTACGCTGCTTTCGAGGATGCCAACCGTAATATTATCTCTTCCAGCTACCGTACGGAGCAGGAGCGTTTGAAGAATGAGATGACTCTTACGTTTAATGTTTACAATACGTTGGCGCAGAAGTTGGAGCAAGATAAACTGCGTGTACAGGAAGAAACCCCGGTGTATACAGTAATTGAGCCGGCTACCGTACCTTTGAAAGCATCTTCTCCGAAGAAGGCGCTTATCTTGGTCGGTTTTGTCTTCCTCGCTTTATTCGGATGTATCGGATATTTATTCGTAAAAGATATGTTTGTGGCAGCTTTCAAGAAAGAAGAGACTGAAGCTTAATTCCCGCAAACCGTAAAATATGCCACGGCCTCGTCATGACTGACTTGTGCCGTGGTTTTTATTTGTGGGAATAGCCGATTGATCCGAGTAGTTATCGTATCGCATAAGTTGGGGTAAAAGTTCTCCAAGGTTTCCTCATAGGGTTGCTCATTGAAGCAGCAAAGGCTTCCTTCATTATAGAATAAATCCATTGCCAACCATTGATTTTTCATTTTCCACTCCGTCGAGTCATTCATTTGAACCTGTAAATCTAAAGAGGCGCTTTGGATGAAGAGATTCATCGCGCCACTCTTGCCTTTTTTACTAATTAGATCAGCTAATTCCGGAATGATCTGTGCGGGGTACATCTGTTGCTTTTTCGCTGTCTCTACCAATAATTTTCGATTGTAGGACACCACGAATATACCCTCGTGGTAGTAACAACCTAGAAAATGCTTATCAACATCCGGATAGTATCTAACAGGAACGGAAGCTTCCTCTCGTTGCTGGGCAGGAAAAGTGAAAGAAGCGTCCAGTTGCTTGAAAATACGCTCTGCCGTATGACTATCCATAGGGGCGTACAAGATATCCCCTTGTGGATAATAAGCGATCAAGAAAGACGATAAATCCGGATTTTGCTGTATTAAAGAGAGGAAAATAGCGGGCGTATGATCCGAGAACGCCTTGCGTATATTCTCCATGGGTAGTATCATCTTCTCGAATACAGGAGGACGATTGATGGCAAAAATTGCCGTGGGGCTTGGAACGACCAAACTATAGGGATCTACCGTAGCGACAAATTGCTCGTCGTTCATATGCTTGTAAAAGTACCTCACGCATACGATCGTACCCAGAAACAAGACAAAAAATGCCGTTATGTCTTTCTTGCTGATCCTCATGTTTGCTTTAGGAAGTGTTTACACCAAGGCTTTAATCCGCATTCCTCACATTTCGGTTTCCGGGCGAGGCAAACATATCTTCCATGCAATATCAACCAGTGATGGGCGATGGGGATCAGTTCTTCCGGAATGTTCTTCACTAGCTCCTTTTCCGTTTCCAAAGGTGTCTTGCTATTATTGGTCAAGCCGATCCGGTTGGAGACACGGAATACGTGCGTATCTACCGCCATGGCCGGCTTGTCATATACAACGGATGCGATTACGTTCGCAGTTTTTCTTCCTACACCCGGAAGTTTCTGTAGCTCATCAATATCGGAGGGAACCACGCCTTTGAAATCCTCTATCAGCATTTTCGCCATACCTACCAGATGTTTAGCCTTATTGTTCGGGTAAGATACGCTTCGTATGTATTCAAAGACAACTTCCGGTGTGCTAGCCGCCATTACCTCGGGAGTCGGGAAAGCCTCGAACAGGGCAGGTGTGATCATATTCACTCGCTTATCCGTGCATTGTGCGGATAGGATTACCGCTATCAATAGTTGATAGGGGTCGTCATAATGTAGTTCAGTCTCGGCTACCGGTACGTTTTCCTTAAACCAGTTTAATACGCCTTTATACCTTTCTTCTTTTCGCATTGCTTTTTCGGTTTCTGTTTTTCGCATCCTAAAGGTATAACTTTTAATAGGAATATACAAGCGGAGATGTGCCAAAAATAAGATACACCCGAATTGTACGAATAAATAAAAAAGTACCGATCTCCTTCTTCCATCTAAGAGAGAAAGAAATCGGTACTTTTTTATTTATTATTCCCTAACGATCTGGTGGATATGTATAGATTCTTTTCCTATTGTGGTGATTTCTAAAGAAGAGAAATCCTCGAACATGGTTTTATTTAATTTGATGTAGCCTACGTTTCCTTGATAGACGATGTTTTTCTCGCCATCTTGGGAGAGGCCGGTGATGGATACCAGATTCTCGTTACTTCCGGAGAGGAAGAAAGATACGGCGTTGATATCATCACATTTTATATGAATCATTTCTCCCGGGTTCAAGTTCTTATACGTATCTAGGTTCATATCGTACATCATAAGAGCCTCATTGATTTGCGGGTCTTGTTTGGTTGTCGCCGTGAATCCTAGTACGTATAGCTCCATTTGCTGATCCGAGTTATTTCGCATACGGATATAACGGGCTTTCGGGTCGATGGTGCGGATCGTATCTTTAGCGTTTTCCGTGGAGACATGAGGGATTAGGCTCCAGCTCTTTCCGTCGGCGGACCACTCGAATACCCGTCCGGGTTGGTTGCTTTTCGGAAGATTGAAACAGAAGGATTCCGCTTCTTTCTGGATTTCCCAGCCGATACCCAGATATTGGTTAGGTTGTACCTTGACTACCTCGAATAGGGGAACGTAACCGACCGTATTGTCACCCTCGGCACAAGGCTGGCTCTTTAATTGGTCGATATTCGTGAATATGGAAGGGATGCTAACCTTCACCTCGTCCGGGGCGATACCGTCCGTAGATAGCAGGTTACGACCTGTCTGGCGGTATAAGTCTACGATGAAAGGGTGTAAGACTTTCGATCCGACTTTCACGCCTTTAGGCTGCGCCTTCTGGTTCAGCGTGCGGTTTATCAGTTTCATGCTATCTAGCAAAGCGGATGTTTCCAGATAGCGTTGCCACGTATAAGACCGGTCTTTCTCATACCAAGCGTGCGCCATATGCAGAGCGCTTGTTCCGGCTTTTCCTAAGAACTCGAATTGGATAAGCCATGGATTGATTTGCTCGATCAGGCGTTTATTGGGACTTTGGCTGTAGATCATGCTTGGGGAAGCCGTGATTTGAGCGAATAAGGTTCCCAGAAGATTTGCGCTTTGCTCCGGGAACGTGTTTTTCTTATATCCGGTAAGGAATGTCTGGATAGGAGCCACATAGTTAGCAGACTCTTCCCGGCGGTATTGATGTCCGTTCGGACCCGGATCGCAGTTATGCTCGCAGAAAATGCGGAAAGCCATGGAGGCCTCCGGCATAATAAAGTCGCAAGCGTCTTTCCATGCCTGTGTAGGATCGTAATTCTTGATATTCCAAGTGTACATTCCAACGCCGAATATAGCGACCTTGGAAGCCTCGGCATATTCCATAGGATTGGATACGAATCCGGTCATGGTGCCGGCGGCTTGCGTATCTAGGCCGTAGGCGGCTCCCATCAACAAATGATCTTGGCAATAATCGCTTACGGGGAAGTTCCACCAGATATAGGCGGGACGACGGATACGGTTGTTTACCCATTCGACGCCTTCTTTCGTGATATCGGCTACGACACGGTCTCCGGTCCACATGATTTGGATGGCGGGATCGAGTTGGGTACCGAGGATATCCAGATAATCGGTCTTAGCCCATGAGCGGTTGTATTCGGTAGGGCACATGATTAGGGGCTGCACGTCATTTTTCTTGGTAATAAACTCCTTATGGATGTAATTCAATAAGCCGGCTTGCTTTTCCGGGCGGGCTCCCTCTCCGGATATATCATCGAAGAAAACGGCGAAAGAGCGTACGCCCAAATCGTACATTTTCTCGAATTTGGAAAGGATGTTCATGCTATCTGTCAGGTTCCATAGAATGTCTTGTCCCGGGTGGATGGCCCAAACGAAGTTCACCTTGTTATGGGCGGCCTCTTTCGCTAGTTCCTTGATATGCTCGGCTTCCTCGGCGGGATAAGGTTTGCGCCAGTTGGGGGAGCTGTGATAAGGATCATCTTTCGGACCATAGATATAGGTGTTCAGCTTGATCCTTCCGTAAAAGCGGATTTGCTCGATACGGTCGGCGTGGCTCCAAGGCTGTCCGTAGAATCCTTCCACGGTACCCCGGAATAATACGTCCGGATAGTCTTTGATCGAGCAGAGAGGCAGGATCTTTTTACCCTCGTCATATTTAGCTAATTGCTTGAGGGTTTGGGCGGCGTAAAACAAGGAATTATCGTCTACGATCCCGATCGTGATACCTTTTTTAGTGATTGCTAGTGTGTAGGCCCCCGATCGTTGCATCTCTGGGGCTTTGTCTTTTAGCTTCTTGATCTCTAAAGGGAGGGATTTGCCGGATTTAGCGAAAGGTAACGCTTCTTTAAGTAGTCTGACTGCGTCTGCGTCCGGATCATTTATGCCTCGTAGGGCGTATCCATGGGGCGGTGCGTATGTCTGGCTGGAAATAGTCACCTCTTGGGGCTCGGGGAAAATTCCAAGGGATAGCTTTTGGCTATACGTTAGGCTGCAAACGCCTAGAAGGAGCATGGTGACGAGTAAATACTTTAGTGTTTTCATATGCGATATGATTTAATGTTAACGTTCGTAAATGTAGGGAATAATTAGACACGAAGCACACGGAGGGCACGGATTTGTTCCGTGTGCTCCGTGTTTTAGATCTTATAGGGAGAATAGCAATACCCGGTTATCCGGATTTGTCCATTCATGGATCAAGCTACGCACGTCGCTATATTCGGCGGGAGTGAACTGTTGCTTGTCCAACTCGATCGTACGTACTACCTCGATCGTATTTCCTCTTGGTGTGATCGTGCGGGTTACTTTACCAAAAGGCTTGCTTATCACTTGCTCTTTTGTGGAGGTCTGCAACTTCATGCCCTCGGCGGGAGTAACCGTGTAGGTTACCTCTTCCTTGATCAGGGAGGGGAGTTCGAATAAGTTGGAACGCTTGCTGTTCAAAGCGCTCATGCCCCAGCTATCGATACCGCCTGTTATAGCCGGAAGGGTACAGATGGCGAATCCGTTTTGTGCTTCGTTCTTGGAGACGCTGACGGCTTTATTCTCCTTGATGATCGTAGGCTCTGCCTGTAGGGCGATCGACGTGCCGTTCAACGTGAGTACCTGATCTAACTCATCCCGGGCTGTTAATGCGGAAGGGGTAAGGCTGACCGCCGAAAGGTATTTGTCTTTCCCTGCGACAGTCGCTTTTACGGCAAGATTCTTGATCGTGCTTAATCCACAAGCGTCTATATCCAGATTCCCGGGATATACGGCGACTACTTCCGATTGAATGCCGACGGCGTTCAATAAGACGTTCAGAAGCTGGGTCTTCTCGGCTAATGTACCGTAAGCGCTGCGAAGGGCCGTATCGACATCGCGGATGGAATAACCCGTACAAGCGAGGGGGATGGCGCAATATCCCATGTTGTTGACTACATGGTTCCGGATGGCGTTCGCCTTCTCTTCGTCGCTAGTAGCCTTTTCCGTGATATAAGAGCCGAACGTTTTGCTCTCGTAGTTTCCGGAAGTGTTAAAACGCTTATTTAGCGTAGATAATGCCTCCTTGTTGGAACTATAGCTTGAAGCGATTAGGCGGGGAATCCCGTCTTGGTTTTGAGGAAGGAAAGCTTCCCGGGAAGAGGCCGGCAGGTTACGTAAAGTCCAGCTTACCTCTTTAGCGCCGTTTCGGGTGGCTTGGGATGCTTTCGCGTCGCTACCCAATAATTGCCAAGCGAGCGGACTGTTTTCCGGTACAGAGATAGAGACCTTGCATTCCTTCACGGGAGAAGTCTCTTGTAGTCGCTCGTTGATATCCAGAGCCGGATAGTAGCCCGGTTTTGTGATAATAGAGTAATCCAAGTAAATCGTGGCCCCAAGTTCTAGGCCAGTGTGTACCACGACCATTTCCTTAAGTTGGTTATAGGCCGGAGCATCGGCGGCGAAACGGGGTAGGACCTCTACAAAGGCGTTATCGGGTGTCTTTACGATCGTACCGTCTTTCTGCCTCGTATAGGATGAGTGGATCTTCAGTGTTTGGAAATCGGGATTGTAGACGATAAAACTCTCGCCATACGTGCTATTCATCGCAGTGTGCGTGAAGAGCGTCAATTCCATGGAGGATCGATATTCTTGGCTACCGTCGGCATGCAAGGTCCAAGCTTTTGATACCTTCCCGTACTCAGCCTCCGATGCGGCGAATGAAGTAACCGTCATCGCTAACAAGCCTAGGAGAAGAATCAGTTTATAGGTTATCTTAATCATTGTCTTTCTGTTTTTATTTCTTGATAATCAAATAGTCACCATAACTCTTATAAGCGTTCACGGCGGAACGGAAACCTTTCCAGTCGGCTGCGTCGTAGACACGCTTCTTCAACGCTAGCTTCTGGCGCAAGACGATGTTCTGATTGCCTTCCTGCGAAAGGGAACCTTCGAAATCGGCCGCATTGCTTTGCAGGGCGTCATTCTTCGGGGCGTTCAAGAGGGTATAGCCCTTGGGGAGGCGGATGGTCTCATCTTGTTCTACCAAACGGGAGCAAGCATCCTTGAATCCATACGCACGGTTTTCCGGTTTCGTATCGATACGCAAGAAACTCTTCACTTGATTGTAGAGGTTATTCATGACTAGCGGTTTGATAAGCATCTGGTCTCCGGCGATAATCGCGTAATCGGGGATCTCATAAGAGAACGTGATCTTGATAGGGGCCGCTTGATAGTTCTTCGGGTCCTTACCGTAATCTACACGAAGCAGTTTGGCGTTGGGGGATACGGCCAGCAATTGCTTCTCCATCGTGTTCTGCCAGTCGGATTGCCATCCGGTGGTGAAGATGCGGCGGATATTGCTGTCGGACTGTCCCTCGGCGGTGATCGTGAATTGTCCGCGGAGCGTGCCTTTCTCGTCTAGGCGGTTGTCGGCGTGGATGCGGACGTAGTGGTTCTCCGGGGCGGAGACAGGGGTTAAGCGGAGGTCGGAGCCTTCGGGCACACCCGGGAGGTAGTTCTGCTGTTGCTCGGCGCTACTCCATAATTCCCGGCAGAAAGGAACCCAAGTCGGGTCGAGAGGCATATACGTACCGCTCGCCAGTTTTACCACCGCCACGCAATGGTTGAAATGGTCGGCGGGGATGCTCTCTACACGGCTTCCCGCCATTGTCATCGCCGGGTAAGCCTCGAAGCCGGCCATGCGGAGGAAGGCGATCAACGTGCCGGCGATATCCTTGCAGACACCGCAACGATCGGTATAATTCATTTTCAGGTTGTGAAGCGTGAAACCCTCGCCTTTACCCATCGAGATTCCGGAGTAACGGATGTTATCGGCCACCCAGTGGGTCAGCACGGCTATCTTCTCCATTTCCGTTTTCTTGCCTTTGATCAGCTCGTCTACCTTTTTCTGGGCTTCCGGGATCGCGGTAAAGCTTCCGTAATCCTCGTTAACCTTATTGAACCAAAGGGATTTATCCTCCCAGCGGGGAGTACTGGACATCATGAGCTTCGGGGCAGCGTCGAATAGGTCTACCATGTTCGGTTCCTTGGCGAAAGGAAGGATATCGTCGGAGGCGAAGGTATATACTTTCCGTCCGTCCTCGTATCGCATCGAAGAGGTACATTCGCCTTGGTAGAACTGGAATTGCAACTCTTTCTCTATCGGCATGGATACCCGGTACACCTTGCGCACGGTAGGCTCGGTAGCCCAGAAGGGGACGATATCGTAAAACTGTCCTCGCATAGGAGGGATGAAACGCTCGTCGTCGTCACCCGCCGTCAGCAAGGCGTAGGTGAAACCTTTCTTGGCGATCTCGTACTCCACGATATCTCCCGGTTGCAAGCGGCCCACTTCCAGCATGATCTGCCGGGCGCCCCAGTAGATGGCACGTGCGGGGGCGGCGTAGTCGCAAGCTTGGGTTACGTCGAGATTGATCACGTCGCCGTTCGCACGGTAGATCGTGGCGTAACGAAACTCGGCGTGCGCCGTCAGCGGGTCGTAATCGTATTTGATGATACGGTTGGCGACGGCTCCTTTGGAAGTCTGTACCTTAAAAGCCTTGCATACGGCGAAAGCCCCCGAGCCGGTAGGTTGTACCGTAACGGCGGTGCTATCCAGCAAGGTGACGCAGTCGTATCCTGCATAGGCTTGCGATTTCTCCAAGGTAGGATCTTGCGGGTATCGGCAAGAATCCTGCCCGTACATAGGCGATAAGGCCAATAGGGAGACCGCGGTGATTGTTAGAATTCTTTTCATGTTTATAGTGTTTTTGTAATGATATTTCTCGCTAGCTCCCGGCAGGCGGCACGGTCGATCTTGCCGCTTCCGGTTTGGGGGATCTCGCTTACCTTTATGATGTGCCTCGGACGGAGGTATTTGGGCAGGCTGGCGAGAACCTCTGTTAGCATCTCACCTCGTAGGTTTGAGGCAAGCAGTAGCACGACCGCCTCTCCCAACCGAGGGTCGGGGGCGGCGGTGATGGCATAGGGGCGGTCGAGGTAGGGCCGTAGCCGCTCTTCCACCTCCTCGATCTGGATCTTGATACCTCCGCTATTGATAATATTATCTTTCCTTCCGATAATGGCGAAACTCCCGTCCGGCAGCAGGCGGGCGACATCGTTCGTCACCAGCCGCTCGTCGCAAACCAATGGGGCGTCTATCACCAAGGTATTCTCCGGTGACAAGGATAACGTCACCGAGGGGAAGGGATGGTAATAGGGCGAGGCTTCCGGCCCGTTCAGCCGGCGCAGGGCGATGTGGGACAGCGTCTCCGTCATTCCGTAGGTGGAATAAACCGTGTTTGGCATCTGCCGTATCTCCTGTTCCAAGGCCGCGTCAATCGCCCCGCCGCCGATAATCAGGATATCCGTTTGCTCCAGCCGCTTACGTTCCTCGGGTACTCGCAACGTATTGTAAACCTGCAAAGGAATCATGGCGGCAAAGCGCAGGGGCGTATCCCCCCAATCCGCCAACGGGTGTCCGGAGGGTTCGCACACCTCCAGATCCAGTCCGGCGTATAGGGAGCGGACCACCATCATCTTTCCGGCTATATAGCGTAGGGGCATACATAACAAGGCCTTGTCGCCCTTCTTAAGCCCCAGATAATCGCAGGTAAGCCGGGCGCTGTTCAGCATCCGGTCCTTGCGTACTCGCATCCGCTTGGGCGTACCGGTGGAGCCAGAGGTCTGGACTTCCAGAAAAGGGGAGGGATCGTGCCATTCAGCTAAGAATGCCTGTAAATCTTCTTGTATCGGCATAGGTCAAAGGTCGTTGGTGAACCAGATGGTGTCTCCTTTTCGTTGGATCAACTTATGTTTATCGTCCTTGAAAATCTCGCCGGTTCCCAGACCTTGCGGTAGCGGGTTACCTAGCGTGGCGCACCATTGGGCGATAGCGTTCAGTCCGATTTGCGATTCCAGAGCGGAGGTGACCCACCATTTAGGTTGTTCAGGGGTACTCCCTAAGATAGTTTCCGCTAAGTGAACCCATTCCGTGCATCCGGCGATACCTCCGTGGAGGGAAGGCTTTAATATAATGTATTGGGGATGGATCGTTTCCAACAACCGCCGTTTCTCGTCCGGGGCGTTACAGCCGATCAGTTCCTCGTCGAGAGCGATGGGAAGGGGTGACTCTGCCGCAAGGCGTGCCATCTCTTCCAACTGCCCGGCACGGATAGGCTGCTCGATGGAATGCAAGTCCATCTCGGCGAGCCGCTTCAGTTTGTCCATCGCCTCCGAGGGTGTGAAAGCGCCGTTGGCATCTACCCGAAGCTCTATTTCCTTGGCAGAGAAATGCGCACGGATGTGTTTCAATAAAGAGAGTTCCCGGTCGAAATCGATAGCGCCGATCTTCAGCTTGACGCAGCGGAAGCCCTCCTTCATCTTTTCCTCTACCTGTTCCAGCATGTACTTATAATCGCCCATCCAGATCAGTCCGTTGATGGGGATGCCCGCCTGCCCCTGCGAGAAGGGCGTGTCGTAATGCCGCCAACCGCCCTGTTCATAATGGCGCATGGCCGTCTCCAGCCCGAAAAGGATGGATGGGTAATGGCGCAAAGATTCGGTGTCAACATATCCCTTCTGTTCCAGATCGAGGCAAGCCTTGGATAACGTGATCTCGTAATCCACTCCATAATCGCAACTGAGATCCGGCAGGGGGGCACATTCTCCGATACCAATAACCGAGGGTTCGTCTTCCTTACGGATTCGGACCTCCCACAATTTCCGGGTCGTGTAAACACCCCGTGAGGTTCCTGCCGGTCGCTTAAAAGTCAAGCACCGGGGAACCACCTCAATCCTATATAACCTCTCCTTTACCATTCATTCTTAATTATTCATTATTCATTCTCAATCCCCCTACGGGAATTTCGGGTAATCCTCGAAGCGGGGACGGCGTTTCTCCAAGAATGCCTTACCGCCTTCCTGCGCCTCGTCCGTCATATAGTAAAGCATGGTAGCGTCTCCGGCCAACTCCTGTATACCGGCCTGTCCGTCCAACTCGGCGTTTAAGCCCGCCTTGATCATGCGCAAAGCCAACGGGCTAAGCAACATCATCTCCTCGGCCCATTGAACGTACTCGTCCTCTAATTTATCCAAGGGGACTACCTTATTTACCAGACCCATATCCAAAGCCTCCTGCGCATTGTACTTGCGGCATAGGAACCAGATCTCACGGGCCTTTTTCTGTCCGACCACACGGGCGAGGTAAGAAGAGCCGAACCCGGCGTCGAAGCTACCCACACGAGGACCAGTCTGTCCGAAGATAGCGTTCTCGGAAGCGATCGTAAGGTCGCAAACCACGTGCAATACGTGTCCGCCGCCGATAGCGAAACCATTCACGGCCGCGATGACGGGTTTCGGGAGAGAGCGGATCTGCTTTTGTACGTCCAATACGTTCAAGCGAGGTACGCCGTCTTTACCCACGTAGCCGCCACGTCCTTTCACGTTCATATCGCCTCCCGCGCAAAAGGCCGTATCTCCGGCTCCTGTCAGAACGACTACGTTAATGTCCGGGCGTTCCCGGCAGATGTAAAAGGCGTCGCTCATCTCCGTGGTCGTAGTCGGGGTAAAAGCGTTGCGATACCGTTCCCGGTTGATCGTAATGCGGGCGATGCCGTTGTAGAAATCAAATAAGATCTCCTCATATTCCTTGATGGTTGTCCATTCTCTTTTCGTTTCCATATATTATATGTTTTGTGCTTGGGATGAATTTTTTAGTTGATGATAATATTCCTTGAGCAATCGTACGTCTTCTGCTTTGTCCGTGAAAACCTCCATGAATAGCGGATGTTCGCTCGGTTGCTCTGTTTGGGTAAAGGCGCTCATCGCCGCTGCCAACTCCTCGGCATTATGGACAGCGGAGTAGGAGAATCCCCTTTCCGTGGCCCATCCCTCCGCAGAGGTCTGGTGGGAGGCGGTGACGTAACGGTGCGTACGTTCGTTCATCTTGAATCCCGGCAAGGCTTGGAAGATTTCGCCACCTCCGTTGTTCAAGAGCAGGATGCGAAGGTTATTGTGCAAGTTATCGTTCCACAACGCGTTCATATCATAGAAGAAACTAAGATCGCCTATGACGATAAAGTTTAGTTTTTGCGAGGCCGAGGCATATCCGATGGCCGTAGACAAGGAGCCTTCGATCCCGCTCGTACCCCGGTTGCAACAAACCTCAACCGTCTCGGGCACGGTGTACAATTGTGCGTAACGTACGGTGGAGCTATTCCCTAGATGCAAGGCCGATTCAGCCGGAAGCGAGCGTATCAAACCGCCGATCGCCGCCATTTCGGAGTAAGCGAACTCCGGCTCCGGCAGGTTCCGGGATTTGTATTCCCAAGCCTTCGGATATTCAATCTGCCTATTCTCCAGCATATAAGCGATTTTCTCCAGAAACTCGAAAGGGTCCATCTCGATCACCGTGGTCAGGCTACCGAATAAATCCGCTACCTCTCCATCCAATGAGACATGCCAATGCTCCTTAGGCGGGTGTTTCCGCAAAAACTCTTTCATCCGCTTGGAGACAATATGGCCACCGTAGGTGATTACGAGCTCGGGAACTAGCTTCTCTTTTTCCTCCTCCGGGGTAGCATACAGGATAGCGTCGAAATTCTTGATCGGTAATCCCGGTACGATACGGTTGCCGATGTGCTCGGAGAGCCAAGTGAAATGCTTGTATAGTAACTTGCATATTTTCTTCTCGAAGAGATAGATCAAGCTCATTTCTCCCGCTATCATCATCCGCTTGCTATATTTGTTCAAGCGCTCGATCAGGTCATCATATTTCCGGTCGTACACGTTCAAGCCTTGATAACGGGTGATTACCCGTACCTTCGGCAATTCGGGTGTCGTGAACTGAAATAAAGGCTCGGAGATCGGAACGTTGATATGCACCGGTCCTTTGCCGTGATGGTTCAGTTCCAACAAAGCCTCGTTGATCAATCGATTACAATACCATTCATCTTGATCCGTATGTATTTCCGGTAGCTGCACCGATTTCTTTACCAGCAAGCCGAACACCCCGGGTTGCGGCAAAGTCTGTCCGTCCATTTGCCCGATCCATGCGGCGGGGCGGTCGGCGGATATCACGACAAGTGGAACTTTCTGATAGAAAGCCTCCGCTACCGCCGGATGTATATTCAGCAAGGCCGTGCCCGAGGTACAGCAAACAGCCGCCGGCTTACCTCCGTGCAACGCTAGCCCTACGGCAAAGAATCCCGCGCTTCGTTCATCCGTCACGGAATGGCAATTGAAGAACGAATGGTTTGCCAATGTGTGCACAATCGGAGAGTTCCGGCTTCCCGGACATAGCACGATATTACTTACGCCGTGCTCTATCAGCAAGGCTACCAATTGAAGGATGTTCTTTTTATCGCTATACATTATATGATATAAAATTATAAATTACCCACTATTCTCCGCATCGTATCTAATTTATCCTCTGTCTCCTGCCACTCATCCTCTAGCTGCGAGGCCGCTAACAGACCGCCTCCGGCATACAGCGTAAAGGTTTGGGGGAGGATATTCATGCAACGGAGGTTTACGTACAGATCTGTTTTGCCTTTGGGATCCAGCCAACCGATGAAACCGGAGTAATAGCTACGATCGTACCCCTCATTTTCGATGATGAAATGATAAGCCTCCTCCTTGGGAAGACCGCAGACGGCTGGAGTAGGGTGTAATAGTTGAAGGACATCACCCAGCTTCTCGGGATTCGGCAAGGAGAAGAAGAAATCACTTTTCAAATGAGAAACCTCTCCGGCCCGGGCTGAATAAGGCCCCTTCTCCTCGGGAGTAATACCCAAGGTGGACAGCTGGCGGCGTATATAGGAGGCGACTAATTGCTGTTCTCTCCAATTCTTATGGTCCCAGCTTTTCGGTAATTTCCCGTCTCGTAAGGATTGGGTTCCGGCCAAAGCTACCGTTTGCCAGTCACCTTTCTCGCCGGATAACAAGATTTCCGGTGTCCCACCCATCCAAGTTCCGGTTTCCGGGGTATGGCAAAGGTAGACATAGGAGCGGATATATCGTTCTTCCGCGGCGAAGAATGCCTTGCCGGGTGAGAAAGAGGGATCTTTCCGGATCGTTTTGCTACGGGATAGGACTAGTTTATCTTGGCTTCCTTTTAGCAAAGGGTTGGTAAACAGGGAGAAATGGTAAGCGTATCGTTCCTTCTCCTCGGATTCGGACGGGATTTCGATTTCATTCGAAGGGAATTCGTTTTTCTCTCGAGAGAAATCCCAATCGGATTCGGAGGGGATTTCAAAGCAATCCGGTTGGATTAAAACGATAGGTCGTTCCGCTGTCACCTGAAACGGAGCGATTACAAAACCGCTCCGTTCATTTAAGTCTTTTATGTCGTATAATAGGCAAGGAGAGCCGGCGCTTTGCATCCTGAAATGGAGCCTATCCTCACTAGGAATACGCCAAATAGCGAAACTCCGGCCTTGCTTGATCAACGTGTCTATTATTTCGTAAGAATCTTTTGGAATCATTTCTTCTTTAGTATACTATTGATTACCCGTACAGAGGAAACCAGTTTGTCGGTAGAGGTGAATATGTCTACGTTCCACACATGGGATGAACGGCCTTTGTGGATAATCGTCCCGACGGCACGTACCGTGTCTCCCTCGTGGGCGGACGACATATGGCTGCCGCTAACTTGCATGCCGACTACCATCTCGTCCGGTTTCGCCAGAATCATGGAACCTAGTCCGGCCACGGTCTCTGCCAGAGCCAGTGTAGCGCCTCCGTGCAAGATACCGAAAGGCTGGCGGGTCCGTTCGTCTACAGGCATGGTCGCTTCCACACGATCCTCCGACGCATAGGTATATTGAATGCCTAGATTACCCATTAAAGCATGTTTGGCCCGTGCGTTTAGTTGATCTAACGGAACCTCTGTGGGTTTGATCGTGGCAAGGATCGCTTTCTCGATCGCTACCGCCACACCTTCCATATTATTGGGTAAGGTCGTGAAATCGGCACAAGCCTTTACGGAATCGCGTGCGTTACCCATCGCCACGCCGGTACCGGCTAATTGAAGCATGGATACGTCGGCCACGCCATCACCGATAGCGACAACCTCTTCGGTCGTGATATTCAGCATCTCCATCAATACCGCCAACGTATTTCCCTTATTGATGAAATGAGGAGCTACCTCCAAGAAATAGTCCTCGGAGCGGAAAGCTTCCAATACCCCGTCCAGACGTTTCTTCCAATGATTTTCGAGACCCACTAGATTGTTCTCGTCATCGCTGGTAAGAATACACTTACAGGGTGCGAAATCCACCGCTTCCGGGAAATTCTCCACACCGATGATGCGCATCTTATTGAGTTCGGCCTCCTCTTGGACATGCTTGTTTTCCGGACTATCGGTTAGGATATAGTCCTTGTGATATGTGAAGATCGCGAAACCGTTTTCCTTCGCCTTCCGGTTTAAATAAGGAATCATGGCCGGATCGATTCGTTTCTCGAACATCAATTCTCCGGTCTGGGCATTGATGATCTGACCTCCGTTATAAGATAATATGAAACCACCGTAATGATTCAATTCAAGGGCCTCCGCCAAGGGTTGAACCCCGTTGGTGGGTCGGCCGGATGCCAATACAACATGAACTCCCATCTGCTGAGCCTTTAACAAGGCGGCATGGGTCCGGGGAGTTATCTCTTTCTTGTCGTTAAGCAACGTCCCATCTACGTCTAAGACTAATAATTTGTACTTCATGGCGTCTTATTTTTATGGTTTTGGGTACAAAGTTACTACAAAAAAGAGAAATGCGGAAAGATATAGTGATAGAATTGAGTTACAAGGGTTTCAGTCGTGCTTCCGATTATTCGTGAAGCCATCGCAATCACCGCTGAAGCCAAATCAGGACGCCGCTACGTTACTTGTCCGTAACCATGCACGGAATGGCGACAAACGGACACGGATAACGAAACAAGGCGTTAAGGATTAGTGAGTTACTGACAACTCACGCAACAAATCCGGTTACGGAAAAAGATTGCGCCGTTCCTCCCCGTTTTGCGTACCGGCGACGGACTCTTCACCAACTAATTTTGAACCTAAAAAAATAAGGACGATGAAGAGTACATTTTCAGTAATCTACTACCTCAAACGTCAGGTAGTGAAAAAGGACGGGACAGTACCCGTCATGGGACGCATTACGGTGGACGGCAGCCAAACGCAGTTCAGCTGCAAACTGACCGTCGATCCCAAGCTGTGGGACACCAAAGGGGGACGTGTCACGGGCAGAAGCTCGGCGGCACTCGAAACGAACCGCATGCTCGACAAGATGCGTGTGCGCATCAACAAACACTATCAGGAAATCATGGAGCGTGACAACTTCGTCACGGCGGAGAAGGTCAAGAACGCCTTTCTCGGACTGGAACATCGCTATCACACGCTGATGCAGGTGTTCCGGCAGCACAACGAAGACTACGAGAAACAGGTGGATGCTGGCATGAAAGCCAAAGGCACGCTCCTGAAGTACAGGACCGTTTACAAGCACCTGCAAGAGTTCCTCACCATCCGCTACCGCGTGAAGGACATCGCGCTGAAAGAGCTTACGCCCGCCTTCATCTCCGACTTCGAGATGTTCCTGCGCACGGACAAGCACTGCTGCACCAACACCGTGTGGCTGTATGTCTGCCCCTTGCGGACGATGGTGTTCATCGCCATCAACAACGAGTGGCTCACACGCGACCCATTCCGGGAGTATGAAATCAAGAAGGAGGAAACGACACGCAGTTTCCTGACGAAAGAGGAAATCCGGCTGCTGATGGAGGGCAGGCTGAAAAACGCCAAGCAGGAGCTTTACCGCGACCTCTACCTGTTCTGCGCCTTCACGGGCCTGTCGTTCGCCGACATGCGCAACCTGACGGAAGAGAACATCCATACCTACTTCGACGAACACGAGTGGATAAACATCAACCGCCAGAAGACGGGCGTGGTGTCCAATATCCGCCTGCTCGACATCGCAAAGCGCATCATCGACAAATACCGGGGTCTGTGCGGGAACGGCAGGATTTTCCCCGTTCCCCACTACAACACGTGCCTTGCCGGAATCCGTTCCGTCGCCAAGCGTTGCGGCATCACCAAGCACATCACGTGGCATCAGAGCCGACACACGGCAGCCACGACGGTGTTCCTCTCCAACGGCGTACCCATCGAAACGGTCAGTTCCATGCTGGGACACAAGAGCATAAAAACGACGCAGATATACGCGAAAATCACCAAAGAAAAGCTCAACCAAGACATGGAGAACCTTGCCGCAAGGTTGAACGGCGTCGAGGAATTTGCAGGTTGCACCATCTAAAAAGAAAAGCCATGAAACGTGACATAATCATCATAGAGGACAAGGCGGTCAGCGTAACCGGTAACGAGATATGGATGACCTCCACAGAAATCGCCGGACTGTTCCACACGGGCGTCCCGGCAGTGAACGCCGCCATCAGAGCCGTCCGCAAGCCGGACGTGCTGAACGACTACGAGGTGTGTCGCTACATGCGGCTTGAAAACGGGCTTTCAGCCGACGTGTATTCGCTGGAAATCATCATCCCCATCGCCTTCCGGCTGAACACCTACCATGCACACGTGTTCCGCACGTGGCTGGTGGGCAAGGCACTCTCGAAGGAAAAGCGGCAGGCATACGTGATGTTCATACAGAACGGAAAAGCCGGGTATTGCTAAACACGCATAAAAAGAAAAAAGAAAAAGGAAACGGACAGCCCGTATGGAGTTGCCCGTTTCCTTTTTTCATGCAGCCGCCTTATTCCATCGGCTTGCGGTAGTTCGCCTCCAATAGTTCACGCAACCCCGATTCGGGGTAAAGCACCTTCCCTCCCAAAAGTATAAAGGGCAGCACCCTGTTGTTGCGGTACTCCTGCAAGGTGCGGCGGCTGACACGGAGCAGTTCCGCCACCTCCCTGTCCGTCAGGTAACGCTCCCCGTCCAACGGCGGGCGGTAACTTTCCAGAAAGGCGGAGAGCCATTTCGAGCCTTTGCGCATGTTCTGCACGACGGTGGCAAGCGGCTCGTCCTCCATCGTAAACACTTCATTGTTCTCGTTCATCATAACTTCGGATTCAGTGGGTTGTGAATAATAAAAATCAAATCATTTTCCGCCGGGATAGAGCGTGCCGACAAGCGGAATGAGCCTTTTGACCTCCTCCGGCTTGTAATAGAACCTGCGGTTTATCTGCGAGTAGCCGATAAGCCGCCTGTCACGCAAAGTCTGCAACGTGCGCGGGCTGATCCTCAACTGCCCGCAGACCTCCTCGCCCGTGAGCCACCTTTCCATCCGCCCGCCGTCGCTCCTGCGCCTCAGGGCGGCTACCTTCTCCGCGAGGGCGTTGAAGGACGCCACCATCATCTCGAAGGTCTTTTTCTCGATAGATACTATTTCCATAAGCAAAACATTTCAGAGTTTGCCGCAAAGGTAACGAAGCCGCCTTGAACACGTACCGTTTCCCGCTAAAAGGCAGCTTGTTGCGCCGTCTGTCCGGGTTACGGAGCCATTATCCGTAAAAATCTTACGTGAGCCACGTAGTGAGCTGTTAAAGCCCATTTGGTTTATTGCCGAATTTTGTCGCAGAAACATAGCGCAAGCCGAGCGCAGAACGTCAAGCCCGCTTGAACGGTATGCCGAGGCGCAGCCTATGTTCATGCAAATAAACCAAAAGAAAGAACTGAATATGAAAGTGATAACGATGGAAAGTTCCGCCTTCACCGCATTGACGGAACAGATAGCCGAGATAGCGGCACACGTGCGTGCCGTTTCCGGCGGTAGGAAGGAAGAAGCTCCCGACAGGTTGCTCACCACCCGCGAGGCGGCGCACCTGCTGAACGTGAGTTGCCGCACCCTCCAGCGCATGCGCAGCGAACAGCGCATCGCCTATGTCGTGCTGCGCGGCAAGTGCCGCTACCGGCAGTCGGAAATCGACCGCCTGCTCGAAGACAGCACCGTTACGGGCGAAGCCGCGACACCGGAACAGTTGAAACGCAACCACACGCTGCGCACGGGCGGCAGACCCAAAGGAAGGAGGACGTAAGACATGGAACTGCTTACCCGCAACAATTTCGAGAACTGGATGCAGAAGGTGATGGAACGGCTCGACCGTCAGGACGAGATGCTGCTCTCCATGCAGCCGTCCGGCAAAGCCCCGAACCCGATGGACGGGATCAGGCTTTTCGACAACCAAGACCTGTGCATACTGCTCCAGATCAGCAAGCGCACCCTGCAACGCTACCGCAGCATCGGCGCGCTGCCCTACAAGACGCTCGGCAAAAAGACCTATTACAGCGAGGCGGACGTGCTGACGTTCCTCTCCGAACATGTAAAGGATTTCCGCAAGGAAGACATAGCCTTCTACAAGGCTCGTATCCATAATTTCTTTCAAAAATAACCATTAAAACATTTTTCAGATGGCAAAGAAAAAAGACGAAAAGGACGTGCTGGTTGTCCGTGACGAGAAGACGGGCGAAATCAGCGTGGTAGCCGGGCTGAACGCCGACGGCTCCCCCAAGCGTATCCCCGCGAAAGCGGAGAACGCGCAGAGTTTCCTGCAATTCGACCGGCACGGCGACGTGCTGGACAACTTCTTCAGGAACTTCTTCCGGCAGTGCAGGGAACCCAGCCGCTTCGGTTTCTACCGTGTCGCGGCGGACCAAGCCGACAAACTGCTGGAGGTTATCAAGGACTTGCTGAAAGATCCCGACGGCAACAAGGAGATGCTTGCGCCCCACAAGGTGGACACCTCCGGCTACGAAAAGAAAGTACAGGAGGAGCAGTCCGCCGAAAAACAGGAACAACCGGAACAGAAACAAGATGACGAACCTAAAAAACAGGAAGAAATGGAACAGAAAAACGAACAGAATCAGGAAAGTCCTCAGCAGACGCAGGGCAACCGGGGCTACCAGCCCATCGACGAGAGCAAGATCAACTGGCAGAAGTTGGAGGAGAAATGGGGCGTGAAGCGCGACGACCTTGAAAAGTCGGGCGACCTTAACAGGATGCTCAACTACGGCAAGTCCGACTTGGTGAGGGTGTCGCCCAATTTCGGCGGAGAGGCTTTCGAACTGGACGCCCGCCTCTCCTTCAAGAAGGACGGCGAGGGCAACGTCAGCCTTGTGCCGCACTTCATCCGCAAGGAGCAGAAGCTCGACGACTACAAGGAACACAAGTTCTCCGACGATGACCGGAAGAACCTGCGCGAAACGGGCAACCTCGGCAGGGTCGTGGACCTCGTGGACAGGGAAACGGGCGAGATCATCCCCTCGTTCGTCAGCATCGACCGCAAGACGAACGAAATCACGGATGTCTCGGCCAGCAAGGTGCGCATACCGGAACGCATCGGCAAGACGGAAATCACCAAGCAGGAGCAGGACATGCTGCGTGCCGGTCTGCCCGTGCGTGACAAACTCATCGAACGCAAGGACGGCAGGAAGTTCGTCACCACCCTGCAAGTGAACGTGGAGCAGCGCGGCGTGGAGTTCGTGCCGGGAACCGGCAGGTCGCCCCGTGCCGTCCAGACACAGGAAAATAAGGAGAAACAGGCGCAAGGTACGGAAAACACAGCCAACACGAACAAGGAGCAACGCCGCAACACGTGGACGAACGCCGACGGCAGCATCCGCCCCATCAGCAAATGGAGCGGCGTGAACTTCACCGACAAGCAGAAAGCCGACTACGTGGCGGGTAAAGCCGTGAAACTGGAGAACGTGACCGACAAGCAGGGCTTCCATGCCACGATGTATATCAAGTTCAACCCGGAGAAGGGACGCCCGTACCGCTACGACACCAACCCCGACAACGCGCAGAAGGTCGCGCCTTCCAACGAGAGCCGCACGCAGGTGGCGGTGAACAGCGAGGGCAAGACCAACGAGGCTACCAAGAACCTGAAGGAGCCGTTGCGGAAGGGACAGACCGCCCCGAAGGACACCGCGCAGCAACAGCAGCAGGAGAAGCCGCAAAAAAGAAACAATAAGGGCATGAAGATGTAATCCGGTGTCCGCCACTAAATCCGAAGTAACATTTGTAAAATTCAAAACGACAGAAGAATATGAAGACAATCATTGCAGAAAAGCCGTCTGTGGCACGTGAGATCGCCCGTATCGTGGGCGCGACAAAGAGAGAGGAAGGATATTTCGAGGGAGGCGGCTACGCCGTGACTTGGGCGTTCGGACATCTCGTACAGCTTGCCATGCCCGACGGCTACGGCATACGCGGCTTCGTCCGTGACAACCTGCCCGTCATCCCCGACACCTTCACGCTCGTCCCCCGTCAGGTAAAGACGGAGAAGGGCTACAAGCCCGACAGCGGCGTGGTGACGCAGATCAAGACCGTCACCCGGCTATTCAAGGAAAGTGAACAGATCATCGTGGCGACCGATGCCGGACGCGAGGGTGAGCTTATTTTCCGCTACCTCTACCATTACACCGGATGCGCCACCCCGTTCGTCCGCCTCTGGATAAGCTCGCTTACCGACAAGGCTATCCGCGAGGGACTGCGCAACCTTGAAGCGGGCGGCAAATACGACGACCTCTATCTTGCCGCCAAAGCGCGGAGCGAATCGGACTGGCTCGTGGGCATCAACGGCACGCAGGCACTCTCCATCGCCGCCGGACACGGCACTTACTCCGTCGGGCGGGTGCAGACACCTACATTGGCGATGGTGTGCGCACGCTACTGGGAGAACCGCCGCTTCACGCCCGAAGCCTTCTGGCAGCTCCATATCGCAACGGACGGCTGCGACGAAGGAACTGTGAAGTTTTCCTCTTCCGAAAAATGGAAAGAGAAAGAGCCCGCGACGGAACTGTATAATAAGGTGAAGTCGGCAGGCACAGCCACCGTCACGAAAGCCGAACGCAAGGAGAAGACGGAGGAAACACCGCTCCTGTACGACCTGACCACGCTCCAGAAGGAAGCCAACACCAAGCACGGCTTCACGGCGGAACAGACGCTTGAAATCGCGCAGAAGCTCTACGAGAAGAAGCTCATCACCTATCCGAGAACCGGAAGCCGCTACATCCCCGAAGACGTGTTCGCCGAAATCCCCAAGCTGCTCGCCTTCATCGGGGCTTTGCCCGAATGGAAAGGCAAGGTGCAGCCGAAAGCCGTCCCGACACGCAGAAGCGTGGACGGTAGCAAGGTGACGGACCACCACGCCCTGCTCGTCACGGGAGAGAAACCGCTGTTCCTCTCCAAAGAAGACAACACCGTCTATCAGATGGTTGCCGGGCGCATGATCGAGGCGTTCTCCGAGAAATGCGTCAAGGACACCGCTACCGTCACGGCGGAGTGTGCCGGAGTGGAGTTCACGGTGAAAGGCAGCGTCATCAGGCAAGCCGGATGGCGTGCCGTATATGGTGAGGAGGACAAGGAAGAAACCGCCATCCCCGGCTGGCGGGAAGGCGACACGCTGACGTTGAAAGGCTGTTCCATCACGGAGGGAAAGACCAAACCCAAGCCGTTGCATACCGAAGCAACCTTGCTCTCGGCTATGGAAACGGCGGGCAAGGACATAGAGGACGACGCACTCCGTCAGGCTTTGAAGGACTGCGGCATCGGCACGCCCGCCACCCGTGCCGCCATCATCGAAACGCTCTTCAAGCGCGGCTACATGGAACGCTGCAAGAAATCGCTTGTGCCGACAGAAAAAGGGCTTGCCCTTTACTCTGTCGTGAAGACGATGCGCATCGCCGACGTCGCCATGACGGGCGAATGGGAGAAGAATCTGGCACGCATCGAGCGCGGGGAGCTGCCCGCCGACACCTTCTGCAAGGAGATAGAGGCGTACACAAAGGAGATTACCTCCGAACTGCTCTCGTGCGACAAGCTGTTCGCCCGCAGGGATTCCGGCTGCAAGTGTCCCAAGTGCGGAACGGGCAGTATGCAGTTCTACGGCAAGGTCGTCCGCTGCGACAACGCGGACTGCGGGCTACCCGTGTTCCGCCTGAAGGCGAACCGCACCCTTTCCGATGACGAGATCAAAGAGCTGCTCACCGATGGGCATACGAAGCCGCTCAAAGGCTTCAAGAGCAAGCAGGGCAAGAGCTTCGACGCCATAGTCGCCTTTGACGGGGACTATAACACGACTTTCGTGTTCCCCGAAAGGAAAACGAGCAGGAAATTTTCAGGACGGAAGAAATAGTATTAACTTTGCCACTTGTTCAGAGTAATGAATTGTTCTTCGATACCGGATTACACTCATACTTTGGATTTAGTGGTGGCACTCGGAGGGATACCGAGTGCCTTTTCATTCTCCTTTTCAGACGATTATCCCCATCATTATCAACCCACTAAATTCCAAAGTAATGAACAACAAGAAGAAAAACGAAGGTCAGACCGACTTTTCCTATTACGGTCTGTACCTGCTGGACTATCTCCGCACGAACAGGTTTGAACAGGCTTCCGACGATGCCTTCATCCGGGAACGTGCCGACCGTGCCGCCGAAACGTATGAGCGTGCGCGGCTCGAAGGCTATCCGTCCGAGGGGGCGCAGGAGTTGGCGATGGACACGCTCCTGCGTGGTCTTCGCTATTCCAAGTACGCCATCCTCCGCGAAGTCGTGGAAAACGAGTTTGCCGACGAAGTGCCGGAAAAGAAACGCGAAGCCTTCATCCGAAAGCTGCTGCCGCCTGTCGGCAACGTATTCTCCGCCTATGATCTTTCGGACGACAACTTCGCCCTGTCGCCCGAATACGACCTGCTCTACACGGAGCTGACGGGAGCCGTCGTCCTTTATATCGGGGAATATGGCGTTTAACCGCAAACAACGGCTGCGGGACAACATCGAGGCGATACGGACGGCATTCATCCTTGACAGGGAACGGAGGACGGCAACCGCCGAGGAACAAGCCATACTTCGGAAGTATTGCGGTTTCGGCGGGTTGAAGTGCATACTGAACCCGGCAAAGGAACTGACGGATGCCGTGCATTGGGCGAAATCGGACCTCGAACTGTTTGCCCCTACGGTGGAACTGCACAGGCTGGTGCGTGAAAACAGCAAGGACGATACGGAGTACAAGCGGTACGCGGATGCCATGAAGCAGTCCGTGCTGACCGCATTCTACACACCGCCGGAGATAACCGGCACGATTGCGGAGGCTCTGCATGAACACGGCATACGTCCCGACCGTGTGTTGGAGCCGTCGGCGGGCGTGGGCGCATTCGTGGATGCCGTGCTGGAAAACAAGCCGGACGCGGACATCATGGCTTTCGAGAAAGACCTGATGACGGGCAAGATATTGGGACACCTGCATCCCGACCAAAAGGTAAGGGTGCAGGGATTCGAGAAGATAGAGAAGCCCTTCACGGATTATTTCGACCTTGCCATCTCGAACATCCCGTTCGGCGACGTGGCTGTGTTCGACCCGGAGTTTACAGGAAGCCAAGACCCGGCAAGGCGTTCCGCACCGAAGGCAATACACAACTACTTCTTCCTGAAAAGCCTTGACGCTGTGCGTGAGGGCGGCATCGTGGCGTTCATCACCTCGCAGGGGGTGCTGGACGCACCGTCCAACGCACCCATACGCGAGTATATGATGCGTAATGCCAATCTGGTGGGTGTCGCACGCCTGCCGAACAATCTCTTCACGGACAACGCGGGTACGGAGGTGGGCAGCGACCTGATTATCCTGCAAAAGAACAGCGGAAAGAACGGGGAACTGTACTACAACGAGAAACTTTTCATGCAGACCGAACAGACGCCCATCGGCACTTCGGTGAACGGGTATGTATGGAGCATCAGCTCTCTTTCCAATACGGATTTAATCAGAGGCACAGACCCTTACGGGAAACCTGCCTATCAACTCCTGCACCGGGGCGGCATCGGGCAAATGGCGGAGGACTTGCGGGAACATCTGAAAATCGAGTTGCATCAGTTTGACAAAGAACTGTATGAAATGTACAGCCTGCATCCGGCACAGGGGAAAAGCACGGTTACGGAAACCATTTCCATACCAGTTGTCACTCCTGAGATACAGCCACGTAATGAAATGGCAGCCAAGCCCGAAGCGGTAACACCGCAGCCGGAGGAAGAAAAGCCGGAGATAGAGCCGCACCGTCCCGATTATTCGGAGGGCGTGCAGCTCTCCCTGCTCGACCTCTGGGGCATGACCGAGGAGGTACGCAAGCAGGAAGCACCCTCCAAGAAGAAAAAGACGGCGAAAAAGGAAAGCCCGGCAAGACGTATGCCTCCCAAACCGCAGGCGCAGGTTACGCCGAAGGTTACGACCGCACCGCCACAGCCGTCTGCCGCACCACCGACGGAGAACAGGGACAGCCAAGAAACAAAGCCGGTGAGTGTCGCAGCCAAAGCCGATCCGGATGATATTTACGCCACTTTGGATTGGGATACCAACCCGCCCATCAACGGCTTCTATGAAATGATGATGGACCTCACGCCGGAGCGACGCAAGGAGCTTCGCAGGCTGGCGGCACAGCATCAGGAGAAACGGCAGCATGTCCCGGACGTGAAAGCCGCACCGGAGCAGGAAACACGGCAACCCGAAACGCAGCCGGAAGTTGCCGCCACTCCTGCCGCTCACGCAACGGAAACGGCTGCAACCTCCCTTTTCCCCGAAATGGAAGCGGAAAAACCGGAGGAGGAACCTCTCGACCTTTCTCCCCGTCCGTTCAACGGCATGCTGGAGCCGCACTATCGTGACGGCTCTATGGTACTGGATGCTTCACGCAATCTCGGTTATTTGAAAGACCTCACGCCTTACGGCGCGACATTCCAACCGCTTGACCTGACTGGCTACCAGAAGGAGAAAGCGATGTTGTATGTGTCACTCCGTGATTCATACGAGCGGCTTTACCGCTACGAGGCGGAGTATCACGATGAAGGGTCTGCACAACGCATAGCGTTGAACACCTGCTACGATGAGTTTGTCATGCGCTACGGCAACCTCAATGCCAAGCAGAACGTGAAACTGTTGATGATGGATGCCGCCGGGCGCGACATCCTTTCGTTGGAACGTGCGGAAGACGGCAGGTTCGTCAAGGCGGACATCTTCGAGCGTCCCGTTTCCTTCTCGGTGGAGAGCCATGCCAACGTAAGCTCTCCCGAAGAGGCACTCTCCGCATCGCTCAACAAGTTCGGCACGGTCAATCTCGACTATATGCGGGAGATAACCGACAGCACGGAAGAGGGATTGCTTGACGCCCTCAAAGGACGCATCTTCTACAACCCGCTCGTAACCGGTTACGAGATAAAGGACAGGTTCATCGCCGGGAACGTGATAGAGAAGGCGGAGCGCATCAAGGCATGGATGGGTGACAACCCAGAAAACGGGCGTATGCCGGAAGTGAAGCAGGCGTTGTTGGCTCTGAAAGAAGCCGAGCCGCCGCGCATCGCCTTCGAGGACCTCGACTTCAATTTCGGGGAACGCTGGATTCCGACGGGCGTGTACGCCGCCTACATGAGCCATCTTTTCGACACGGACGTGAAAATCGCCTACTCCGCAAGCATGGACGAGTATTCGGTGGCGTGCGGCTACCGCACCATGAAAATCACGGACGAGTTTTTAGTGAAGGGCTATTACCGGAACTATGACGGTATGCACCTGTTGAAACACGCCCTGCACAACACCTGCCCCGACATGATGAAGTCCATCGGCAAGGATGAGCATGGCAATGACATCAAGGTGCGCGACAGCGAGGGCATACAGCTCGCCAACGCCAAGATTGACGAAATCCGTAACGGGTTCTCGGAATGGCTGGAAGAGCAGTCGCCGCAGTTCAAGGAACGGCTGACGACAATGTACAACCGCAAGTTCAACTGTTTCGTGCGACCGAAGTATGACGGTTCGCACCAGACGTTTCCCGACCTCAATCTGAAAGGATTGGCAAGCCGGGGTATTCAAAGCGTTTATCCGTCGCAGAAGGATTGCGTCTGGATGATAAAACAGAACGGAGGCGGGATCTGTGACCACGAAGTTGGAACAGGTAAAACACTGATAATGTGTATTGCAGCGCATGAAATGAAGCGTCTGAACTTGGCGCACAAGCCGATGATTATCGGCTTGAAGGCGAACGTGGCGGAGATAGTAGCCACTTATCAGGCGGCATATCCTAATGCGAGGATTCTCTACGCTTCGGAAAAGGATTTCTCGACTGCCAACCGCGTGCGTTTTTTCAACAACATCAAGAACAACGACTACGATTGCGTCATCATGTCGCACGACCAGTTCGGCAAGATACCACAGTCGCCGGAGTTGCAACAGCGCATCCTGCAAGCGGAGCTTGACACGGTGGAGGAAAACCTTGAAGTGCTGCGGCAGCAGGGCAAGAACGTGTCGCGGGCGATGCTGAAAGGATTGGAGAAACGCAAGCACAACCTTGTGGCGAAGTTGGAGAAAGTGGAACACGCCATCAAATCCCGCACGGATGACGTAGTGGACTTCAAGCAGATGGGCATCGACCACATCTTCATTGACGAGAGCCACCAATTCAAGAACTTGACTTTCAACACCCGGCATGACCGTGTGGCGGGGTTGGGAAACTCGGAAGGAAGCCAGAAAGCCCTGAATATGCTTTTTGCCATACGAACTATACAGGAGCGCACGGACAAGGACTTGGGGGCTACGTTCCTGTCCGGCACAACCATTTCCAACAGTCTGACGGAATTGTACCTGCTCTTCAAGTATCTGCGTCCGAAGGAATTGGAAAGGCAGGATATCCGATGCTTCGACGCATGGGCGGCAATTTTCGCCAAAAAGACAACCGACTTCGAGTTCAACGTGACGAACAATGTGGTTCAGAAGGAGCGTTTCCGATATTTCATCAAAGTGCCGGAGCTTGCCGCCTTCTATAATGAAGTATGGGAGTAGAAAGCAGAATATGGCATAAAATTCATATCTGACTGAAATACAGCGGATATTGCTTGTTTCTTCTTAGGGTTGCATCATAGAAAACAGGCAGAAAAGGGAGCGAAAAGGAGGGAGTTCAGTTACCAAATCGTTCGACAAACGATGAAAGGAAAAGGACGGCTGAAAGTGGTAACTAAAACGGCGTTTTCTCTTTCATTATCAATATTTTGCATCGCTCAAAGTTTCTCAAAGAAGTGTAATTTTGCAAGCAAAAAAAACAATGGAAAAAGAAAAATTCAAGCTGCTTTTCTACCTCAAGAGAGGTACGCAGGACAAAAACGGAAAAAGTCCCATCATGGGACGCATCAGCGCAGGACGCTCTATGGTACAGTTCAGTTGCAAATGCTCATGTACTCCTCGCTTGTGGGACAGTCGCAAGAACCGACTGCTGGGCAAGAGTGCCGAAGCCGTATCGGTAAACAAGGAACTTGACCGCCTACAAGTGAGCATACACAAGGTTTATGAGTCTCTTTCGGGTAAATCCGATGCTCCCATCACGGCAGAGCGAGTACGGGAACTTGTATTCGGACTGAACAGTGAGTCACAAGGACTGCTTTATCATACGGACGAGTATATCGACCGCTTCCGTGAGCGTGTGGGCATAGACCGCAGCGAACGCAGACTAAAATGCCTGTTGCTCTTTCACAAGCATCTGGCAAACTTCGTCAGGTATCGCTACCGTGTGGAGGATATTCCCGTGCAGAAAGCCGACATCGCCTTTATCAAAGACTTGGAGGACTACTTCGCCAAAGAAAAGGGATTCAAGCTCAACACTTCGGCTGGTTATCTCTCCATGCTGGCTTCCTTGCTCAAAGACCTGTATAAACGGCATATCATTGACACCTATCCCTTCATCAACCATTCCATTCGTTGGGAAGCGGGTACTCCACGTTACATCACGAGGGAGGAGGTAAGCCGTATCGCAGCCTTGGGAGAAGACGAACTGCAAGGCTATGAAAAAGTGTCGAGGGACATGTTCCTTTTCTCCTGCCTGACGGGACTTTCCTATACCGACGTGTATCACTTGACGGAGCAGCACATCTTTCACGAAGCGGGAATGACTTGGATACGCAAGCCGAGAATGAAGACGGGCAACGTATGCCACATCCCCCTACTTCCCGAAGCCACTGCCATTATCGAGCGTTATCGGGGCATTCACACGAGGGCTTTCCGACACGAACCGCCCAAGGGGTATCTGCTGCCCATACCCGGATGCGACACGGTAAACATACACCTCAAAAAGATAGCACGGCTTTGCGGTATTCAGAAAACGCTGACCTATCACATGGCACGGCATACCTTCGCATCTCAGATGACACTGTCGGAGGGCGTGTCCATTGAGAGCGTTTCCAAAATGCTCGGACACAGTCAAATCAAAACCACGCAAGTGTATGCGGAGACTTCTCCCGAGCGTGTCTTTCTGGACATAGAGAAAATACTTCCACAACTCGCACATTATCAACTGACCAACTAAAACCGCAGAACAATGAAAAGTACATTTGCCATACTATTCTACATAGATAGAAGCAAGACCAATGAAGACGGACTATGCGTAATCCGCTGTCGTATCACCTGTAACGGCACATCCTCTTCGTTTTCCACACAGCTACAATCCGTTCCCGACGAGTGGCTTGCCCGAAAAGGGCGCATCAAGGCGACAGCAGGTAATTCAAGCGGCATCAATCTGCAACTGAACTCAATCGAAGAGTGCTTGCATTCACTCTATGAACGTACATTAAGGGAAGAAAACTATATCACGGCGGAATACCTCAAGGAGCGTTATATGCAGCAAAGTCGCCCTATGCCAACACTTACGGAGTTATACCAAACCGTCTGTAAAGAAAAGGAGGATTTGCAGGGCAGAACACTAAGCAAGGCGACCGTCAGGGCTTTTAAGGACAGCTACAAGAGTTTTGTTCATTTCCTGCAAGTAAGGGACAGGGCAGACTGTATGCCCACAGAGGTGGACAAGACTTTCCTTGAGGACTATCGCCTTTTTATGCTTCGGGACTTGGGAAACAAGGAAAGCAGTGTCGGCAACCGCCTACGCCACTTGCATCAGGTCATTCGCAAGGTATTGCAGGAGCGATACGTTCGTGAAGACCCTTTTGAACTCATAGACATAGAAACGCCTACCTACGAGCGCAATGCACTTACGGCGGACGACCTGCAAAAACTCTTAGCTTACCGTCCGCACCGCTCGACAGACAACCATTGCAGACTTATTTTCCTCCTGGGATGTTTTACGGGGCTGGCATTCTCCGATTTGAAGAAACTCAGAATGGATGATGTCTATACGCTCAGTGATGGACGCAGATATATCTCCCTCTGCCGAACAAAGACACAGAACAGAAGTATTGTCCCGTTGCTGCCCGTTGCCGAGAAAATACTCGCCATTGTGAGCCACGAACGAAGGGAGGGGCTTTTCTTTCGAGAGTTTCCCAGCAACAGTAATTTCAATAGAACTATTCAGGAGATATGTATTAAGGCAGGACTGCCACCGCATACCCAAGCGACCTCACACACCGCACGGCACACCTTTGCCACGACCATCTGTCTGGAGAACGGACTTCCGATAGAGACGGTGAGCAAGATGCTGGGGCATCGCTTTATCTCCACGACCGAGATTTATGCACGGGTGACCAAGAGCAAGATTGCCAAGGAAATGCAACCCCTGATGGGTAGTGAGCATACAAGGGTACTGCGTAAAGCCTTACGGCTGTGTCCGTCAAGAACACCGAAAAAGTCAAGTCCCATAATTGGGCTGTAACAGCCGTAATGAATGAATCAAAAAAGAAGTCTAACTTTTTAACAAGAAGAACAATGAAACAGAAGAACAAAAAGGAAGTTTCCTTCTTCCGATTGAAGTTGGAAAGCTATATGAGTGAACATCACCCCGAGCGATTGGGAGACAAGGAGTTTATCACGGCAAGAGCCGATATGGCACTGACCGCCTACTGCGATGCCGTGGCGCAAGGTTTTAATCATTTAGAAGCAGAAAGAATAGCAAGTGAAGTGCTTTTCAGTGGACTGCATTTCTCAAAGTACGATACCCTTGTTTCTGTCTTGGAGGACGAGTTTGAGAGGGAACTTCCTGCACCGCTCCCCGAGAGGCTTTCGCTTTTATTGTTGGCGAACAAGGCTGTTCAAGCCACATTCGCTGGGTATGAACTGACGGACGCATTTGCCGCAAGCGGACAATACGACCGTCTTTACACCGAACTGACAGGCACAATAGTGCTGCTCATCGAGAGCAACAACCTGCCAACGGTCAAACAGACGGAGGAAGCAAGCCCGAAGGCGTTGTAGGCAAAGGCGCACGCAAAGTTCCTGATGCCGTTTCTTATCGTGCAAAGGTACAACGGCAGCCTGTCTGCCCTGAAAGGTCAAGTCCTGTGGATGGAGAGAAGAATCTCCACCGCAGGATTTTTCTTTTTCAAGGCAGTACTACAATTCTCAATATCCGTGCGGTCGTATTCATCTCTCCCAACCTTGCAGGGCAAGGCTGCCGTAGAGAGATAGGCACGACAAGAATACGGCATACTCAGGCTCTTTGGACGCAAGGCGTAACAGCCAACAATAGATAGGACTGACGATAATACGGACAATCTGTTGTTTGTACAATTTGTTGTCATGACTATCTGTTGTCAAAACTATATACCGTCAAAATAATCTATCGATAAAACGATCTATCGACACTTCGACATCTCGATTTGTCGAATTATCGAATTATCGATAAAACAACAAAATAATAAAAGGAACGAGCCGGCACCTCATCTCATTACCGCAATAACACAGACGGATTTCCTTTGTTTTTCTATTGCTTTCTCTCTATTTCCCTGCTTATCCTCATTTCTTGCAGCGGTGCTTCCGAGGGTTTACTTTTGCACCCGAGAAGTACGGCAATGGACTGCATAACAGTTTGTTTGCTGAGTAACAATAAAGTAATCAAAACAAAATTAAGGCAATGAAACTCATTATCATCGACCGCAAAGCGTGGGGGCAACATCGCTCCGAATTTGCAGACTTTATCCATCGTGTGGAGAAACTCATCGGTAATCCTCCTGAGACCGAGCAATGGCTCGACAACGAAGCCGTGTGCAAGCGTTTAGGCATCAGCAAGCGTACCCTACAATCATACCGAGATACGGGCAAAATCCCTTTCTCCATGATTGGACACAAGTGTTATTACAAACAGACCGACATCTGTGAAATGCTGAATGCAGTCAAGGATTGAAATCAAAGAATGAATGAATTATGGCAGAGAATGAAATCATTACGCGGGAAGACCCTCAGATGCAGATGTTTGCACAACTGATGGAAGGCACTTTGAAGAAGTTGGAGCGGTATTGTGCCACAGCTCGTCCGATGTTAGATGGCGAGGTTTACCTTTCGAGCGAGGAAGTGTGCAGGCAATTACGGCTCAGCACACGCACGCTCCAAGAGTACAGAAATGCAAGAATACTTCCTTTCTACAAAATCGGAGGGAAGATACTCTACAAGCAGAGCGACATACAAGCCATGCTTGAAAAACACTATAACCCGATACCCAAGAAATTATGGCAAGAATAGATGAAAAAAGGAAACAACGCTTGGAACAAGCCATTAGAGATATGGGAAATTATGGCGTTAAGCTCCGCAAGCCCGAAGAGTTACCCGATTTTGACCAGCCCTTCGATTATGAAGAGGAAAAGAGAAGGTTTGAGCCTGTTGATAAAGTTGAGGAACAAAATGACAAGGAGAGTAACAAGGATTTTTCTCAACCGTCCTATCAAGAAACAGCGTTGTCGCCAACAGAAAGGGCTACTTCTACCGAAGAATTTCATCAAAGAATGGGAAAAACAAAGGACAGAAAGCAATTATCCGAGTTTCAGGGGAAATATCTCCAGCCCTTTCGCAACAGCCACCGCAAAGCCGTGTATGTATCAGAGGAAACCCAACGAAAGTTAGACTTCGTGGTACGGAGAATCGGTAAGCATGGAGCGAGCGTTTCGGGATATGTCGAACAGGTACTGCGGGAACACCTCGACCAATACAAGGAAGATGTGGAAAGATGGAGGAAACTCTGAATTACTGCATTCCTCGAATGCAAGCCTACGCCGAGTTACTGTATTCAATGAATGCAGTAACACAGCAGGGGCTTATAATCCCATTTTCTACATCAGCAAGGTGTGTCTTTGTACCACAAATTGCCATTTGTACCACAAAGACCCTTGCCCCGAAAGGGGATTAAATCACTCCAAAGTCGTGATTAGAAAGCAATGAAGAAGCAAAAACAAAAGAAGCCAGACGGCAGATGTGCCACCTGCCCACGATGGGACAGATGGCACATCAGAATACCTAATTCCGAAGACCAGCAGAAACTTATCAGACTCTATCGCAAGTCGGGAGCAAAGACAAAGAGCGACTTTGTCCGAGCAAGGCTTCTTGGTGAATCTTTTAAGGTCATCACCCAAGACCCTGCAAAAGAACCTTACTTGGAGAAACTCTCAGAAATCGTTGCCTTGGCTCATAAGATAGGAGTTCTGTACAACGAAGTCGTGAAAGTCCTCAATACTTATCATTCTGTTGCCACTGCTCAACAACTGCTCGGCAAACTCGAAACCTATTCCCAAATTCTCATCAGACTACAACAGCAAGCAGTACAACTGACAAAATCCTTTGGGAGTAGAGAAGAATGAATGCTGATAAATCATAACACCCATACTCGTATCGTACCGCGAATGTCCAATCCCTCTTTGGATGATACAAAAGGGTCACTTTGAACGATTACATAGGACCAGTTTCAACGATTTTTCCACTCTGCCCTAATACTTTATCTTTTGGAAAGTACATTGATAATCAGATAATTATTTCAATAACTCCCGATTTGGAGTATTACCCCACATTTATTATTTTTTTATTTTGACAATTCCCGATTTGGGGCATTACCATGACCATTAACAAACACAAAGTCTGTATAATCCCCTATAACTAACGTATCTTTTGAAATTTTCCGTATTTTGTAATCAACATATGGATAGAGCTTTTCCACAGGATGTGGAAGTTTCCAATAAATAAAAACTCGCATGCCATCAACATCAAACACTTTAGGGAATAAAATGTCCTGTTGGGAAGTAAATTCTTCATCTCCTTTCTTATTATAAGCTGAATTCAACTTGCAAATGCAACAGAATTCTGATTAATAATTTGTTTAAATTTTTCGTTTGGCGTGAGGTATCCAAGTCTTTTACGAGGTCGATTATTGAGTTTATTTTCAATCCACTTAATCTGTTTGTTGGTTACTTCACTAAAGTCCTTACCCTTTGGGATATACTGCCTGATAAGCCCGTTGGTGTTTTCATTGGCACCACGTTCCCATGAGTGGTATGGTTTGCAAAAATAGAATTTTATTTCCAATTTTTGCGCAATTTCCTCGTGCTTTGCAAACTCCTTTCCATTGTCAGCCGTAATTGTGTGTATTAAGTTTTTCACTTTCCGCAGTGCCCATACTGCAATCTTAGCTACCGGGATGGCTTCTTTTCCCGACAACTTGCGTATCCAGACCCTGCTTGTTGCTCTGTCGTTAATGGTAAGAATGGCACCTTTGTGGTTCTTACCAATAATTGTATCTATCTCTAAATCACCAAATCTCTCCTTCAGTTCCACTATCTCGGGACGCTCATCAATATCCACCCTGCCTGGGATAAATCCTCGCCCTGCATTTTTAGAACCACGTTTGGCATACCTGCGACCTTGTCTGCGAAGATATTTGTGCAGTTTGCCACCCCGCCGCTTATCCTCCCAAATCCAGCGATATATCGTTTCGTGAGATACCATCGCAATTCCCTCCAAGCGGCTCCTGCCGACAATCTGCTCCGGGCTGAATCCTTTCTTCAACAGCTTTATTATCCGTTTTCTCATTGCCGGTGTAAGCACTTCCTTGCGATGTTTTTGCTGCTTGCGCCTGTCTGCTTTTCGCTGGGCAAGCTCCATGCTATAGCTACCACTTCGGGCGTCGCAATTGCGCTTTATCTCCCTGTAAACAGTGCTTTTATCTACTCCGATAGCTTCCGCTATTGCTTTTTTGCTCATCGGTATTTGCAACATCATAGAAAATTGCATACCTTTGTTCCTCGGTTATATGTTTGCTCATCTGCAACTTTTTTTTCTTTGGACGGACAATCAAAGCAAAGATAGCAAACTTTATCCATTCAGAGTGAGAGAAAGGGGGACATTGTCTCTCTTTCCTCTCTGAAAAATAAATGTTTTTATTGCTTATTATCCGCACCCAAAAAGTTGCATTTATAAGTTGAACTCAAGAAGTATTCACCTGTAAGAAGTTACTAATGACAAAAAAGAAA
>NZ_QTLI01000019.1:67044-126641 GCF_003434625.1 Parabacteroides sp. AM17-47 | reverse complement strand
AAGGAGTCAGTCGAAAGATTGGCTCCTTTTTTTGGTATATATCCTCTCTGTCTTTTTCTATTTTTAGGTGTACTTTGTTGTTCGGATGGATAAGAAATTGTAATTTTGTGCTTTTGTAATAGCTAAGAACCTCATATGGATACTGAAAAGAAAGAGAATAAAGAAGTAAATAAACTTTCGCTACTTATTGTAGCAGTTATAGTATTGGTACTGATTATTGCTGGTGCCGGTTATTATATTTATCATCAAAAGCAGCAAATGACTGATTTGGTGGAAACCTTTGATCTTGAGAAAGAATCTTTGGAGGATGAATATAATGAATTGTCTCTTCAATATGAAGGTTATAAGTTTAGCGTAGGCAATGATTCCCTTGTTGCCCTATTATCTACGGAGCAAGCAAAGGTACAACGTTTATTGGAAGAATTGCGTACGGTGAAGGCTACGAATGCGAAGGAAATAGCTCGCTTGAAAAAGGAATTGGATACCTTACGTAAAATCATGCGTAACTATGTTGTCCAAATCGATTCCTTGAATCGTGAGAATGAGCAATTGAAGGTTGAGAAGAAAGAGGCTGTTCAGAAATATCAGAGGGCTACTTCACAAGCTGCTACCTTGAAAAAGGAAAAAGAGAAATTGACGGAAAGAGTAACGTTAGCTAGTCGTTTGGATGCGACGGATATTAACGTGACTCCTGTGAACTCTCGAGGAAAACTAGCTAAGCGTATTAAGAAGATGCAGCAATTCGTCGTGACTTTCAAGATAGCGAAGAACATTACCGCTCCTGTCGGCGAAAAGATGGTATATGTACGGATCATGAAACCGGATGACGATATATTGGTGAAAAGCCGTGCGGATGTATTCGCTTTTGAAGGAAAGGAAATCAATTATTCTATGAAGAAAATGATAGAATATGAAGGTGAGGAGGTGGTTGTGACCATGTATTGGAATATCGAGGAATTCTTATCTCCGGGTACTTACCGTGTGGATATTTTCTCTGACGGTAATTTGATCGGACAGAAGAGATTTACCTTGGATGATTAACTATGAAATTATCTCCTGACTTTGAGAAGTTCCTAAGTTTTATTCCGGAGATTCTGTCTCGAGATGAATCTTTCCTAAGGGATTTGGAAAGTTGTACTCGAGGTGTGACAATCCGGAAAGGGGATTATTTGATTCGTACGGGCGAGTTGTGCCAAGATGCCTATTTTATTAATAAAGGGCTTTTTATCAATCAATATATTAATGAGAATGGGAATGAATGCGTAACCGGTTTCTCCTCGGACAGTATGTACCCTTTTGTTTCTACAATCGGTTATTTTACACAAGTCCCTTCCGAGTTTGAGGTGAAAGCTATCGAGGATGGTGAATTACTTTGTTTCTCCCGGACGGATATCGAACGTTTGACGTTGGGATATCCAGCTTTCGCTACCTGTTATCAGAATGTGATGCTGATGATTATTTCCAAGCTCTATTCAATGTTCGCTGTCCGTCAAACCTGTAAGGCGGAAGAATTCCTGAAATATCTTTATACGAACCACCAATGGATCGTAAGCCGGGTACCTGATAAATATATAGCTCAATATATGGGGGTTAGTGATTCTTGGTATTGTAAGTTGAAGAAACGTATCCTTTATTGAATTAGTTCAATTTTATATTCGCTTTAAACCTATACTTTTGTGCGGGTTTTTATATTTTTGTCACATAGGGAATATGATGGCATTATATAGGTAGGTTAAAACGATATAAAGATGAAACGAACTATCTTACTATTAACATTTGTAGTCACGGTGAGCTGTATGCACGCTCAGCGAATGTTGACATTGGAAGAGTGCCGGAATCTGGCGATCCAGAACAATAAGGAGCTACAAATCTCTGGCGAAAAGATCAAGATGGCGGATAATGAGAAGAAAGCCGCTTTTACCAAGTATTTTCCTCAATTATCGGCAAACGGTGCCTATATGTGGAACCAGAAGGATATAAACTTACTGGACATGGGCGCTTTGTCCTCATCCTTGAGCTCTTCTTTAGGTGGCTTGGCCCAATTACCGATGATCCAACATTTGATGAGTGGGGTGAACGATATGCAACATTTGGATGTGCAGAATATCTGGGTGGGTAATGTATCGTTGGTGCAGCCTGTATTCATGGGCGGGAAGATCGTTAATTATAACCAAATCACTAAGTTTGCCAAGCAATTAGCGGAGTCAATGAATAATTTACAGTTGCAGGACTTGATTTATAAGACTGACGAGACCTATTGGCAGGTCATATCTTTGGTGAATAAGAAGAAATTGGCGGACGCTTATGTGGATTTGCTCCGTAAGATGGATAGTGATGTGACCGCTATGATCTATGAGGGAGTCGCTACCGAGGCCGATGGTCTTTCTGTCAAGGTGAAACTGAATGAGGCGGAGATGGCTCAGACTAAGGTTGAGAATGGTCTGGCTTTAACCCGAATGCTTTTAGCGCAAATTTGTGGTCTGTCTTTAGAGGAGGATTTATCGCTTGCAGACGAGAAGCTGGATAATTTTCCGGTAGAGACAACACAAGCCTCGGCCGATCTGAATGAGGCTTTCATGAATCGTAATGAACTGAGAAGTTTGGATCTGACAACGAAAATCTATAAGCGAAAAGAACGTATTGCTTTGGCAGAGATGTTGCCTAATGTCGCTTTAGCGGCGAATTACTTCGTCACGAATCCGAATGTTTTTAATGGTTTTAAAAATGATTTCGCCGGTATGTTTAATGTCGGAGTTATGGTAAAGGTACCCTTGTCCGGTTGGTGGGAAGGCACTTATAGGCGTAACTCGGCGAAAGCGGAAACGCGCATAAAAACACTGGAATGGCAGGATGCTCGTGAAAAGATCGAGTTGCAGGTAAATCAATCCGTTTATAAAGTGAATGAAGCGGGCAAAAAGTTGATCGCTTCTTCCCGTAATATGGAAAATGCGGAAGAGAATTTGCGGCGTGCGAATTTCGGTTTTGAGGAAGGGGTTATCCCGGCTTTGAACTTAATGGAGGCGCAGACAGCATGGGTTTCTGCTCGCTCTAGTTTGATTGATGCTCAAATCGAGGTGAAATTAACAGAAGTTTATCTAAGCAAGGCTTTGGGTAAACTGTCCGCAAATGAATAAGAGTAATAACAAATAAAAATATACACAGAGATGAATGAGAACAAGAAGTTTTCTATCAGTAACATGATGTTAGCTTTTATCACGGTATTGGTCGTGATCGGATTGGTAGCCTTGGCGGGTTTCTTCCTGCTTACACCGCCTGACGATATTATAATGGGGCAGGCCGAGGCCACCCAAGTTCGTATCTCCGGTAAGGTTCCCGGACGTATCGCTTCTTATCGTTTTGGCGAAGGCGATCAGGTAAAAGCCGGAGATACTTTGGTCTTTTTAGATACGCCCGAGGTTATGGCGAAGCTGAAACAAGCGGAGGCGGCTCGTGCGGCAGCGGAGGCGCAGAACGCTAAAGCGATTAAAGGAGCCCGTGAACAGGAAATCACGGCCGCTTATGAGATGTGGCAAAAGGCGCAAGCTGGATTAACTATCGCTAAGAAATCTTTCGATCGTATTCAGAATTTATACGAGAAAGGGGTGATGTCCGCTCAAAAAAGAGACGAGGTGGAGGCTAATTATAACGCTATGGTAGCGACAGAGAAGGCTGCCCGTTCTCAATATGAGATGGCAAAAGAAGGTGCCCGTAAGGAAGATAAGGCTGCCGCTGCCGCTATGGTCCAACGTGCGGAAGGTGCTATCGCCGAAGTGGAGTCGTATGTGGGCGAGAGCGCTTTGGTGGCTCCGATTGACGGGGAGGTTTCAGAACGGTTCCCGGAAGTCGGTGAGTTGGTTGGTACAGGCGCTCCGATCATGAATATCTCTGATTTAAATGATGTATGGGTAACTTTCAGTATTCGTGAGGATCTGTTGAAAGATATCAAGATTGGCTCGGAAGTAAATGCTTTTATACCGGCGTTGGGGGACCTACCGGTGAAGTTGAAAGTCTATTATATGAAGGATATGGGCTCGTATGCCGCATGGAAAGCGACAAAGACGAATGGACAATATGACTCGAAGACTTTCGAAGTGCGTGCCCGTCCGTTGGAGAAAGTCGCTGATCTTCGTCCGGGAATGTCCGTGATCTTAAAGAAAAAAGGGAAAGAGATCGTATGACCTATAAAGAAAGTTTGCATAGAATCTGGCTTATCGCGAAGCGTGAGGTGCATCGGCTGGTGGCTCAACCGATTTACTTCTTTTGTATGCTGATCGCTCCGGCTATCTGTGTCATTTTCTTTGTATCGTTGATGCATGAGGGATTGCCGACCGATCTGCCGATAGCAGTGGTGGATATGGATAACTCTGCTACCTCGCGCAATTTGATTCGCCAGTTGGATGCCTTTGAGCAGACAGAGGTGTATATGAAAACCATGTCGTTTACCGAGGCTCGTCAGGAAATGCAGAAAGGGAATGTATATGGAATTTTTTACATTCCATCCGGTTTCGCCGTGGACGCCACATCTGGAAAGCAGCCCCGGTTGTCTTTCTATACGAATGGTACCTATTTGATCGCCGCTTCCTTGCTGTTTCGGGATATGAAAACGATGTCGGTATTGGCGGGGGCCGCTGTGGGTTTACAGACCGGACAAGCTAAAGGGTATACCGAAGCGCAGATCATGGGACAGCTACAACCGATCGTGATCGATACGCATCCGATCGGCAATCCGTGGTTGAATTATTCGGTATATTTGAATAATACGGTTTTGCCGGGTATCATTCAGTTGATGGTATTTCTAGTGACAGTATTCAGTATCGGTACGGAAATTAAATATTCCACATCCCGTAAATGGTTGGATATGGGAGGGAGTTCTATCGCAGTTAGTTTGTTGGGAAAGTTATTGCCGCAGACGGCTATTTTTACGGTCGTAGGCTTTATGTATTGTGCGGTGTTATATGGATTTAATTCTTTCCCGTTAAATAGCGGTTGGTTTCCGATGCTTTTGGCGATGTTTTTGCTGATTATATCCTCTCAGGCGGTAGGCGTATTTATGATCGGCGTATTACCGACTCCCCGTTTAGGGCTTAGCTTCGCCAGCCTGTTCGGAATGATCTCGTTCTCCATTGTCGGATTCTCGTTTCCGGTACAAGGTATGGACCCTACGTTGCAAGCGTTGGCTCGTTTGTTTCCTCTACGGCATTATTTCTTGATTTATGTCGATCAAGCCTTGAACGGGCGGGCACTATTCTATACGTTGGGCGAGTACGCTTGGTTGTTGGGATTTCTGATCTTGCCGTTCCTTATCGGGCGGAACTTGAAGAGGGCGTTGTTGGATTTCAAATATCTACCGTAAAAACAGTATGTGATGAAAAGAGAACATCGTTTACGATATATCATAAAGGAAGGTCTTCTGGATACGTTTTATATTTGGAAGGATGAATTGAGAAACGTGTTTAAAGATGCGGGGGTCATGATTTTCTTTTTCTTGGTGCCTTTCGTATATCCGCTGCTTTATTCATTTATATATAATAACGAGGTAGTACACGAGGCGAAGATGGTGGTGGTAGACCAAAGTGATTCCTATTTGAGTCGTGAGTTTACCAGACGGGTTAACGCCACGCCGGATGTGGAAGTAGTGGGTGTTTGTCCGGATATGGCGGAAGCCAAGAAGATGTTGGATGAGAAGAAGGCCTATGGAATTTTGCTCTTTCCCCCGGATTATAGTAAGGACCTGCATGAAGGGCGACAGACAACCGTCTCGTTGTATTGCGATATGAGCGCCTTATTGTTTTATAAGGCTTTCCTTTTGGCGACGACAGAGGTGTCATTGGATATGGGTAAGGAACTTCGGATGCATAATAATCCGTCGTCTACGGATAAGATGGACCAGATCACGGTAGACCCGATCCCGTATGAATCGGTAGCGTTGTTTAATTCCCAGAATGGCTTTGCCAGTTTCTTGGTACCGGCTATCTTGATCTTGGTGTTGCAACAGACTTTGATATTGGGTATCGGAATGTTGGGAGGAACGGCCCGGGAAAAGAACCGCTTTCATAGTCTGGTGCCTATTTGCCGGCATTTTAATGGGACTTTGCGTATCGTGTTCGGCAAGTCGCTGACTTATCTTTTGCTGTATGTGGTGGTTTGCATCTGGGTATTGGCTATTGTCCCTAAGTTATTCTCCTTACCTCAGGTTGGTGAGCCACTGACTATTTTGTTGTTTTTACTGCCTTACCTGTTTGCCTGTATTTTTATGTCTATGACGCTATCTGGATTTATGACGAGTCGTGAGTCACCTATGTTGGTATTCGTTTTCACGTCTGTCATCTTGTTATTTATCTCGGGTGTCTCTTGGCCGGAGGCGGCTATTCCTTCGTTTTGGAAAGTGGTGGGTTATTTGTTTCCTTCTACTCCGGGTATCCAGGGATTTATTCGTATCAATACGGCTGGCGCTTCCTTGCATGAGGTGGCGCATGAATATCGGGTATTATGGATTCAAGCGGGCGTATATTTCATCTTGTCTTGTATCATTTACCGTTATCAGATCATACGTAGCCGCAAGATGATTATTAAGCAATATCGGTATATGAAGATGCGACGGATGTTGCGAGAGAGAGAATAATCCCTCGTTTAGGTCTACCCTAATCGCTCATTTAGGGTGTCCCTAAACGGGGGATTAGGGTGAGGGTAAATGTGTGATTAGATTTTAACTTTCGGTTTATACATATCCTCAGCCGTCAGGCCACATTCTTTCATCATGCGGATACTGTAAGACAGATCGCTGACGTTTGGTGTCACGTTGTTACTTCCAAACGTGAATTTAACGCCGGCGGCTTTCGCCTTCATAATGATCGCTTTATTTGGAATGTTGTATAGTTCGTTGATCTCTAAAGCTTTTCCGCTTTTTGCCAATGCCTCGACGAAACGGTTCATGCGGGCCTCCGTCCAGAATTCGTCAAAACGCTTATCCATCGGAGATGGCAAGAAACAAGGATTTACATAGATATCTACCGGCTCTTCCAATACGGAGCAGATACGATCTACGATCATGTCCATATATTGCTCCTCATTCTCGATCCAAGTCTCTTCCGGAATCCATAGGCGGGTACGGCGACCTTTATTGTCCTTGAACGTCAAAGCGTCCGTAAACACATAGTCGAATTCTTTAAGAGTCTCGGGAGAGAATGTGGTTATCCATTCGCGTCCTTCCGCTTGCATACCAAGGATGAAAGGCTGTGAGCGCATCTCATTTAGGTAATCCATGACTTGTTGGTCGTTCGTGATCGGGAAACCGATGCCGCAGTTCGGTGCGATCGTATAATTGATACCGGTCTTGCGGGATTGCTTAGCGGCAACTTCCTTGGTTAATCCTCCTTTTAAATGCACGTGATAATCCAATACAGGGAAATCCGATTGATGTAATTTTATGATCTCGTCATTTTGCTCATCGTTAGCTTCCGCCAATTGTGCGTTGATATCGATCGTGGATTCATCAATTACGTTCACGGTGATGTTCTTGATCTGGATCTCACCGCTACCATCACTCTCTATGCCAAATGTCCCTTCCGATAATAAGGCATAGGTGTTAGCGTCCGTACGATACGGTGCGGTCGGTTGGATATACTCTACAACCGGTTCGCCGTTTATATTTACATCGATCTCTTGTCCGGCTACCCGGATATCCATCTTGAACCATTGATCTTCTTTTACGAAGCTTTTGGTCAAATTCCTCACGGAAACAAGACTTCCTGTCATTTTCCACCAAACCTTATCAGCCCGGTCATTATTGATAGCGATACGATATCCTTTCTTCAAGTTCGGGTCCGTATGGAACCAGACGGCGCCTTTGCCTCCCGGGGTAGTACGTAAATCAAGGGTCAGATCGAAGTTTTTGTATTTGCCGTTTTTCAGTACGACCAGCGCATCCGTACCTTTCAAGGTCATTATGTCGTCTTGAACGGAGACATCGCCTGTCATTTTCCATTTGTTACTATCTTTGCCATCGAATAAGGTGCCACTGCCAGAAACACTACAGGCTGTGGTCAGGACAAAGAGAAGGCCCATCGCTAGAATTGATAATTTTTTCATGATATAAATGATTTAAGTAATAATATATCCTCCAAAGATAACGAAAATTAAAATACAATGTCCTTTTTGAAGATTTTAACTTCCATAAAGATATAAACCTAAGAATATAGTCTTACTTTTGTAAAAATTCTCAATCAAACTTAATTAATAGTACTATGCAGAACAGACGTAATTTTTTGAAGCAAGCCTCTTTGATGCTTGCGGGTGGGTTGGTAGCCCCGCAGTTATTATCTTCTTGTGGCGGTAAATCAGGACAAGCTGCCGCTACAGCATCGGAGTCTTCTAAATATATAGGGCTTCAATTGTATTCTTTAAGAGACCTTGTAAAAGAAGAAGGTATCCAGAAAGTATTGGAAACCGCCGCTAAGATGGGTTATAAGAATCTGGAGACAGCAAGCTATGATAACGGTAAGATTTACGGTTTAGCTCCCGCTGAATTTAAGAAAATGGTGAATGACCTAGGTATGAAGTGCACGAGCGCTCACCTTGGACAGGCCTTTACGAAAGAAAAAGAAGCCGAGGTTATGAGTTGGTGGGATCAAGCGATCGATGCTCATAATGAGTTAGGCGTTAAATATATGGTTCAACCGTGGATGCCGGTTAACGATAAGACTACATTGGATGACTTGAAGATGTACTGTGATTATTTCAACACGGTTGGTTATAAGACCGCTGCCGCTAGTATCGCATTCGGTTATCATAACCATGACTTCGAGTTCCGTAAGATTGACGATCAGTTGATCTATGATTATCTGTTGGATAACGTAAGCCCGAACCACGTATTCTTCGAGATGGATGTATACTGGGTAATGATGGGTGGCGGTGATCCTGTCGCTTACTTGAAGAACCGTCCGAGCCAGTTCAAGGCTATCCATATCAAGGATGAGAAAGAGATCGGCGCAAGCGGTAAGATGGATTTCAAGCCTATCTTCGATCAAATGTACGCTAATAACGTAAAGGATTGGTATGTTGAAGTGGAACAATATACTAACAATGATCCGGTTGCCAGCGTTCAGCAAAGCTATGATTTCTTGAATAAGGCTGATTATGTGAAATAATCCGTTCGATGATAAAAAAGAAGAGGCTACTTCATTATCGGGTAGCCTCTTTTTTTATGTTCGCTTATTTGGAATACTCGTTCAATCGGGTGGATTTCGCAAGCTCGATGATTTGTTTCCAATCTTTAGCTAAGTTTTCCATATCCGGATATAGTAAATCCGCTCCGGCATCTAATAAAACTTGATCGGGGAGAGGTCCGGTGTTTACGGCTATCGTAAAGATATTGGCTGCCACGGCAGCTTCTACTCCCATGGGAGCGTTCTCTACCACAAAAGTTTCATTAGGCTTCGCATGCGCTTTTTGAAGTCCCATTAAATAAGGTTCGGGGTGTGGCTTGCCATATTTCACGTCGAAAGCCGTAACCATTTTCTCTCGGTTGAAATGTCCCGGATAGGTATGGTTTAGCTTATCGATCAAGCTATGTTGGCCGGAACCGGTGACAACCAATCGTTGCAGTCCGGATGCTTCCACTTCTTTTAGAACCTCTGCGGCGCCGGTCATGGGGGCACCGTCATTATAGGTATTGAATAGATCCGCTTTCTCTTTATAGATCGTTTGCTTCTCCTCGGCGGTAGCGTCTCGTTGGAAAGTGCGTTGGTATAGCTCGTTGATCGTGCTTTCCCCAGTACGTCCTTCGAACATATAAAAGTCTTCCGGCCGAGAAGTTAGCTGATGGAGGGTCGCTACCTCATGCCATGCCCGTGCATGAAAACGCATAGAGTCATATAATACACCATCCATATCGAAAAGAACAGCTTTGGGAGAAAGGGATTCCTGCCTGTGTTTACGCAGATATCGGATAATCGCTTCTTGAATCATGTTATTACCTTCTTAAAAACCAATACAAAGGTACGTAATAAATCGGAATTAACAGAAATGGGAGGAAAGCTTCTTGAAATTAAATAAATATGATATATAATGGAATTTCATTTTATGAAACAAAAATGGTTTAAATGGGTGCTCACTTTTGATCCACCTACATGTATACCCTAACCGGATTGATTAATTCTATAATTATCTGGATGAGTTGATAGATGTATTGAAAAATAAGGGATATAAATTTATTTCGTTGAGATAATCAATCAATAAATTATGACGTAGTTCGATGAGAACTCTAGTAAGCGCATTAATAACGAATTTTCAAAGGCTATAACTTGCTATGAATAAGTAATATCATAATACTGTATACTATTTCTTATTAATTATATTTCTACCAAAGTCTCACTAGTCTATCTGAAAGGGGTTCAATTATACCTACATTTAGGTATATGATATTTCTGTATGCATTGATTTTTAATATATGATATTTTGATATTCCCCAAATATTCATATATTTGCAATGATTAAACAACTAAGTTCTCATCGGACTCTTTTCTGGTGAAGAATGGTATATTTATTATCTAGTATGAATAGAGGAGAATTAGTACAATCTCTTGTGGAAGAAACAGGATTGCCGAAAAATGTTGTTAGAACCGTAGTGAATGCGTTACCGACTGTTGTGGCGAAAGGAATGCGGGAAGGAGAATCTATTTCCATGAAAGGATTTGGATCTTTTGTACCTTGGCAACAATCCGAGCGATTGGCACGTAATCCGAAAACAGGGGAGGAAGTAATGATTACTCCACGTGTCTCGGTCAAATTCAAGGCCGGGAGCGATTTACTTAAAGAATTAAATGAGTAATAAAAACTATTCAAACGAAAAAACGGTTTCCTCGTGATGAGAAAACCGTTTTTTTATGGGGTAAATCGTATTATAAACGTGCTTTGATAGCTTCGCTTTCTTTCTCGTATCCCGGCTTATTCAACAGGGCGAACATATTCTTCTTATAAGCCTCGACACCCGGTTGATTGAATGGGTTAACGCCCAACATATAACCACTGATGCCACAAGCTTTCTCGAAGAAATAGAACAACTGACCAATATAGAACGCACTTACTTCCGGCATAGTTACCTTGATATTAGGAACGCCACCATCTACGTGAGCTAACTGAGTACCTAACTCAGCCATCTTGTTTACCTCGTCTACATGCTTGCCTGCCAAGAAGTTCAATCCATCCAAATCAGCCTCGTCTGTAGGAACCAATACGCTATGATCTGTAGCTTCCACGGAGATAACCGTTTCGAAAATCGTACGCTCACCGTCTTGAATCCATTGACCCATGGAATGCAAATCGGTTGTCAAATCTACAGATGCGGGGAAAATACCTTTACCGTCTTTACCTTCGCTCTCTCCATAAAGTTGTTTCCACCATTCTGCGATATAATGCAATTTCGGATGGAAGTTAGCCAAGATCTCAATCTTTTTACCGCTCTTATACAACTCGTTACGAGTAGCGGCATAGATAGCGGCCATATTATCAGCGAAAGGAACGCTCGCGTCTGTAGCTTTTTCCATGGAAACAGCTCCAGCAACCAAGTCGCGGATGCTGATACCTGCCACGGCGATCGGAAGCAAACCTACCGGAGTTAAAACAGAGAAACGTCCACCTACGTTATCAGGGATGACGAAAGTCTTGTAACCTTCTTGATCCGCCAAGGTACGTAAAGCGCCTCTCTTAGCGTCCGTGATAGCTACGATACGATGTTTAGCCTCTTCCTTGCCAACAGCATCTTCCAATTGTTTCTTCAAGATACGGAAAGCCAAAGCCGGCTCTGTAGTCGTACCAGACTTGGAGATATTGATAATACCGAATTGCTTACCTTTCAAAACTTCGCTTAATTCATAAAGATAATCCTCTCCGATATTGTGTCCGGCGTATAACATAACCGGGTTTTTACGGTCGTTTTGCAACCAGTCGAAGCTGTTGTTTAACGCTTCTACTACCGCTTTGGTACCCAAATAGCTACCACCGATACCAATGGCTACGACCACTTCACATTTAGAACGAAGCACGTTCGCCGTATTCTCGATGTCGGCCAACTCTGTGTCCGTGATAGAAGAGGGGAGATGCAACCAACCCAAAAAGTCGTTACCTGCTCCGTTACCGTTATGTAATGTGGCAATACATTCCATTGCCTTGGCCTCTTGAGCGTAAACCTGTTCCTTGGAGACAGTGCCCAGAGCCTTGTCGATGTTTAAACTGATGTTTTTCATATGCTATTTTATTTAAACGTTTCCGTTAATTGACGAATGACCGTTGTTGGCGATTTCTTCTCGTACAATATATCATAAACAGCGTCCAGTATCGGCATGTTCACTTTATATTTCTCATTGATCTCACGCATACACTTGGTTCCATAATATCCCTCGGCGATCATTTCCATCTCCAGCTGCGCTGTCTTCACGGAATATCCTTTACCGATCATGGTTCCGAAAGTACGGTTACGGCTGAACCGGGAATAAGCGGTAACCAGCAAATCGCCAAGGTAGACGGAGTCGGTGATATCCCGCTCCAGCCCGTGTACGGCGTCCACGAAATTACGCATCTCCTCAATAGCGTTCGAGATAAATACGGCTTGGAAGTTATCGCCATATTTCATCCCATGGCAAATACCGGCGGCGATAGCGTACACGTTCTTCAGTACGGCGGCGTATTCGATACCGGTCACATCCTTACAGAAGGAATTCTTTAAGTATTGATTCTTGAAAACGGGGGATATCGTACGGACCTTCTCGATGTCGGAACAAGCCAACGTAATGTACGAGAGCCGCTCCAGAGCGATCTCTTCCGCATGACAGGGACCACCGATAACTGCTATATTTTCTGTCGGAACCTTGTAATACTCCGCGAAGTAATCCGTAATCAACATATTCTCATCCGGTACGATACCCTTGATCGCCGAGATGATAAACTTATCTTTCAAAGAGGTCTTCACCTTCTTCAAATGTTGTTTCAAGAAAGGGGAAGGCGTAGCGAAGATCAAGGTATCCGAGTCCTTGATCGCTTGGTTGATATTGGAATAGAAGTTTATCTTGTTCGTGTCGAATTTCACGGCGGTGAGGTAACACGGGTTGTGTCCCAACTGCTTGAACTCCTCGATACGATCGGGCCTACGCATGTACCAGTTGATACTATCTTGAGTTGAAAGTACGATCTTGGCTAAGGCGGTAGCCCAGCTACCACCTCCCATTATCGCGATTTTTCCGGGCAAATCCATCGTATCACGCTTTTATTCTCCTACATTGGCTATCCAAGCTTCTATTTCTTGGATCGTAGGATTTTGCAGTTCTAACTTATATTTTTTATTAAGCTCACAAAGCTCTTGTCTTAATTTGTTGGCGTTCGCTTCTTTCAGCGTGTCAACCGTCAGGTAGCCGGCTTTCTGCAAAGCGGGAACCCACTCCTCGGAAATACCCAAGGCTACGTATTTGTCGGCGTTATCTTTCTTTGCGGTTTTCTCCGGACGCATTTGCGGGAAAAGCAATACCTCTTGGATCGTTGTCTGTCCGGTCATCAACATAACCAGACGGTCGATACCGATACCGATACCCGACGTAGGAGGCATACCGAATTGAAGGGCGCGTAAGAAATCTTGATCGATGAACATCGCCTCGTCGTCCCCTTTCTCGCTCAAGCGTAATTGCTCCTTGAAACGTTCTTCTTGGTCGATCGGATCGTTCAGCTCGCTATAAGCGTTCGCCAATTCCTTCCCGTTTACCATCAACTCGAAGCGTTCGGTCAATCCCGGTTTGCTACGGTGCATCTTAGTCAGCGGGCTCATCTCAACCGGATAGTCGATGATGAAGGTCGGCTGGATAAACGTACCCTCGCAGAACTCCCCGAAGATCTCGTCGATCAATTTACCTTTACCCATCGTATCGTCGATCTCCATCTTCAATTCCTTGCAGATCGTACGGATCTCGTCCTCGCTCTTACCTTCCAAGTCGTAACCCGTCTTTTCCTTGATCGCCTCCAAGATCGGCAAACGGCGGAAAGGAGCCTTGAAGCTGATTGTCTTACCGTCGATCGTGCTCTCGCTCGTACCGTTCACGGCGATACAGATACGCTCCAACAGCTTCTCAGTGAAGCTCATCATCCAGTTATAGTCTTTGTATTGGACATAAAGTTCCATACAAGTGAACTCCGGGTTGTGCGTACGGTCCATACCCTCGTTACGGAAATTCTTACCGATCTCGTATACACCCTCGAATCCACCGACGATCAATCGTTTCAAATACAACTCGGTAGCGATACGTAAATATAAATCGATATCCAAGGAATTATGATGTGTCGTAAACGGACGTGCGCTAGCTCCTCCGGCGATAGATTGCAGGATCGGAGTCTCTACCTCCGTATATCCGGCCTCATCCAAGGCGGTACGCATGGTCTTGATGATAGCCGCACGTTTCATGAAAATATCTTTTACACCCTCGTTTACTACCAAATCCACGTAACGCTGGCGATAACGAAGCTCCGGGTCATTAAAACCGTCGTAAGCGACACCGTCCTTATATTTAACGACCGGTAGCGGACGAAGTGATTTAGACAGAACTGTCAATTCTTGCGCATGAACGGAAATCTCTCCCATCTGAGTACGGAAAACGAATCCCTTGATCCCGACGAAATCACCGATATCCAGTAATTTCTTGAAAACGACATTGTAGGTGTCCTTATTCTCATCCGGACAAATATCGTCACGGGAGATATAGACCTGTATTCTGCCTTCGGAATCCTGTAATTCCATGAAGGAAGCCTTACCCATGATACGACGGCTCATGATACGGCCGGCGATACTTACCGGGCGTGGCTCAGCGTCGTCTTTGAATGTCTCTTTTATTTCTTTGGAAAATGCGTTCGTTACATACTCAGCTGCGGGATAAGGCTCTATCCCCATCTGACGCAACTGCTCCATGCTATTACGTCTTATTATTTCCTGTTCACTCAGTTCTAATAGATTCATTATGCTATTATTTTGTATAATACGGCGCAAAAGTACAAAATATTTCTGATTTATGCTGACTTATGTGGTAAAAGGTTGAGGTCCCCGATCTTGTTTGTTCATGGATAAAGTATCTTAGGTTCATCGGTAAAGTATCTTAGGATCCTTGGTGAAGTATCTTAGGTTTGTAGGCCAATGAACTTAAGACCCAATAATTTTATCTTTCATCACTAAATACAATTCTCTATTTTGAATCCAAGGTTGAACTTTTCTCGAAGTTCCTCTTTGGAATAGTTTACTACTTCATTCATATCATGCATCGCTTTTTCGCTATGTATCCTTGAACGGAACATCCCATTTTGATCCCGGGGATGAGACAAATGGAATAAACAGCCCTCACTCCGATAAATCCGGTAGCCAAAACTCAACCAACGGTAATGTCTTTCTCCGTCCTCCAAGCCCCAGCCATAGAAATCCTCATTCTCCATACCCGCTTGCAGGTATTTTTCCGTTTGGGCGAAGACCGCTCCCCCGACTGCGCCTATCACTCCCTCTACTGTGTACAAAGAGTTCATCTTTGCTTGATTTTTTTTAGGAAATCTAAGTCACGATGGAGCCAATAATGTTCCCTCAATATATCTGACGTATCTAAAAAATTACCATCATATGGATAAGCGACATCAGAAGTCCTAGTTCTAAGCTGTTTCACCGCATCCAATATTTGAAGGTGGTCCAGTATCACATCTGCGTCCCAAATACAAACAAGTGGAGTATCAACCTGCTTTGCGAGGATATTCAAGTATTTGGTCTTGTAGAATACAGGATCTTTATCCACGAGGAAAGTGTACTTCACCGTATCATCTTTTATTAACGAGGGGATAATCTCATTTTGGTATGATGAGGCCTCCAGAATTAAGATGCGTGTCCGGAAATAACGTACTATTGAGTCCACGGACATCAACAGGTTCTCCAAACGGATCATGGAATCGATCCGTACGGGAATAATAAATGTTGTATCTGTCAAGTCTATTCGCATAAATATCTTTGCTTAATGTTTAACAATGTCAACACCGTACCGGGGAAACCATTCAGCAATCCTCGGTGTATATTATAGTAGTATTCGTTCTCCATTAGGGCATCCCAAGCGTCAGACGAGATGATCCGATCGTAAATTAAGTGCGGATTGAAAGGAATAGTGTATTTAGGAAAGTCCTTGTTTAATCCCTCCAACAAGAAATATAGAGAAGCGTATCCATTGCTGATATAGATATCCCTGCCTTTGATCTCTCTATTATATATTATGTCTAGGTTGATTGATTTTCTTAGTTCGTCCACATATCTTTGCCAATCCGGCGAACAATCCCGTAAAGGTAGCATGCCCCATAACAGATATAGTCGGTTTAAATGCAGATGAGGCAAATGGGAGAACATATACAGAGATAGTTGTTCCAGAACCTTTTGTATCCGATCCTTGTAAAAATCATATTGTATAAGACAGGACAGGGTTTTCATCAATATCGGTACGTGATATTGGTAAATGGAAAACGTATAGGATTCCTCGAAAAAGGAGGCGTCTATCAAATCGGCCAATTGATTAACTAACTTGATTGCTAAGCCCTCGAAAGGGAAACGCTCATTATCGTTTGTCTGGATTTCCAGCCTTTTATAAATGTAATATAAGAAATGGATGAGTTGAGACAGGGAATACCTAGATTCCATATTTCCGAAAACCAGCTTCTTGAATAGCAAATCATCGATACCACTTAGCAAATCATTAATATCACCGTCTACAAATTGCTTTTTTACAATATAATCCAATCCTAACGCAACTCCGCATAAACCTTCCTCCACGGTAAGTTCTGCGTTTTTAGAGAGAGCGTTTTCCAAGAGATCGTCCAGCAATCTCTCAGCCTTCTCTTTATAAATAGCTTCTTGCGTATAATCATACAAATGGTATAAATAGATGAGTAATCCCATTTTGCCATGAGCCAATCCGAAAGGGTAGCTTGTATGTAATGAGCCTATCAAATGCTTATTTAGCGAATCTATTTGTGATGCTAATTTATTCATAGTACTTAATTTATTAAATACGACATATCCTTTAACTCATATTCTTCCGGCAATAAATAACCATTTATCAGAATTGTAGGAGTGGAACTTATCGTATTGCGTTTAACCCATTCGTTTTGTGCTTGTATGTTGGCTAACATTTCTTTGTCATTTAGATTTAACTTGTATCTCTTATAGCAACCTTCTCTTTTATGACGCTCTTTTGTATACCAGTCGGACAGGAATCGTAAATAATCTGATTCCTTATTTAGTAGATACATGGAGGTTAGTAGCATAGCGCTAGGTTCTAATTCCTTGCTAAAAGAGGTCAAGACGATTTGTATGCAAATCTCCTCTTTATATTCTTTGAGTAACTCTTCTATTTGGGGATGTAACCTTGCGCAAGGGGCACAATGTGGATTCGAGATAATGGTAATCCATTCCTTGGCATCCGTATTTCCCAATAATATTCCTATATTTTTATCAATGTCATATTGAGGCTGTTCGTTTAATAATGTCCTAAATACAGAGGCATTCAGTTTTATGCAGCTAAGTTTATTGTTGCTTTGTTGGGTTTGCTTTTCTTTTACATATAATGCGACAATAAAATGGATCAGTAGAATGACGAGTCCATACATGCATCCAATGGAAATAGAATCAAATAAATTCCATTGATTGAAATCTATGCCTATCGCAAATAGAGAGATAAGAAAGGTGATCCATACGGTAGCTTGTACAGATAAACATAAAGCGCACCATTGTTTTACCCTAAATTTTTGGTACCATACGCTCCACGCTGTATAAGGTAATGCGATTATATTCAGAGTCTCTGCATATATAACATATTGGGGCAACAAGGCGATAAACAATATTGCGGAAAGAAAATATCCTAAGCCGAAGACACTCCAACTGATCCCCAAGAAATGAGATGCTTGGGAATCCAATGTCCCGTTGCAATCACTGGATTTCAAAAACAGGGAACAAATTTTGTTGACATATTTATCCGAGCCTAAGATCTCTCGAGAAAGCAGGATACCGCAGAAAGATGCTCCGATCACATTAACACCCCATAACCCCCAGATTCCTATCTCCATTCCTCTGTTGGTGATAAGGGCACACCCTATTAATGATAGAAGTAATGAAACGAAACATGCGATTACTATCCGCTGTCGTAAGTATTCCTTTCTATGCTCTTTATAATCCGGTTCAATAGATTCATCGGTGGATTCGAAAAGAAGGACGATTCCTGACCATCGTTCCAAGAATACCGGGATAGATAATGTGATGTTTTTACCTCGCCATGAATAGATGATTGCCTCGGTAGAAACATGTCGCACCAATACAAACTCATGATCTACGTAAGCCACAAAGGGTACATCCAATGAGGATAAGTTTTCTTGTGTTTTTTGAATTTCGGCCGCTACATTCTCTATATTATAATAACGTAGCATCTCGGACAGTCCAAACAGATTGTTTTTGTGTGGATGGCTCTCGTAGAATCTTATGGTAAAATCTTCCGTGTGCTTTATCGATAAGATTTCTAAAATTTGGATGAATAGATTGTCATGTTCCATTGCTTTAGGTCTTTAATGATTACCTTAGTTTACCAATGAACAACACCGGGTTACTCTCCTCGTCCAGTCCGGGGAAACGCCTTGCGAACTCTTCCTTCTTCAAAACGTCTTCCGGATACATCAGCATGGCGCACCAGCCCTCATCTAACGAGAAGAACTGTTTGGGCAACCACCGGAAGTTGTCATCGAACTTGATGTTCTCTAAAACTCTTGCGTTCCCGTCTTTTTTGTCGATTAAGGCTATTCCGTTCAGGTCATCCCTTTTTCCCTTGAAGGAGAGTAATATTGTTTCCTTTGATTCCACGTAATCCGGGATATGCCCGATGTATCCTTTCTCTGTCTCCTCCATTACTATTTGCACATAATCCTTTCCGTCTTGTGCCCAAAATCCCGCTGGAGGAATTTTATTGTCGATATTTATTCGATATCGAATTTTAGTGCTATCCATTGTACACTCAAGTATCTCATTGCCTTGATAGCCATGAGAGAGGATATGCCCCTCTAAACGTTCGAACGAATTTGTGTATGAGCTGATATATTTGTTCGCTTTTTCTATGGAATCATACGAGTTGATAAGATTTCCGCTCTTTGGGTTGATTATCCTGTAACGCGACTGCCCCTGTATAGGCATGTTTTTTATAATGTATGAGCTGTCATTAAATTGGGTGATAGCCTCTATATATCCTATATTTTCATGATCTGCCCATTTGCGAATAAATTTGAACGAATTAGAATAAGTCGTAATATCGTTCGCAGAAGAAATCAAAATATCTCCATTAGGCCATATTGTAAAATTTCCTAAGAAGAAGTACGATTGAGGATCTTCTCCCTTTTTATATAAATAGCGTTTGATTTTTCCATATTTATCCCATATGATTAATTGATTTCCCGAGCCTATGTAGATATCTTCTTGATAGATAACAATGTTCTTGATATTGTAAAGTTCTTCTATCAATGCGTCATCCCTTGTTTCCAAGGGGACATACCAATATTCCTCAAATACTTCATTCACATCTTTTTCTACCCGATGTGAGAGTGGAATGAAGTACTCGATTATTTCGTTCTTACTATTATCTTTCACTCGATCCTGGTTACAACTGATAAGTAAAAGGGGGATTAAAAAGAAAAGATAGATCATGGTTGTATATTGTTTTAAGAAACAAGGGGTTGGCGGTAGGAGGTGACCTCTGCTAAAGCCAACCCTTTCTTTTGTTGTTAACCTCCTACGGTATTGCAGTTTTGTACTCCTCCAAGACCATTGCATTTATCTTGACATTGAGAACAGTTAGAGGCATCAATGGCATTAGAACTGTTCCAGCAGTGGCAATACGCACTTCCTCCCCCTAAGATTTTCATCATTTGCTCTTTTGGAAGAACTTTACCTTGTTGGTTTAGTACGACTTTTGTCAGTTTTTTGAGTTTGTCCATAATTTGAAAGATTTAAAAAGTTAATAGATGTGTAATGCTTTGATATTTACAAAGAAAATTAAAAAATATCAAACATGGGGTATATTATGTCTTTTTTATTGTTGTTTAATGTATATTGTCTTTCTATTGGTACAGTAGAAAATTAGTGGAGATATGTATATAAGTTAGCTATGCGAACTCGATTGTTCTGTCCCATGTTTAATTTGTTCGAGAAATGACTTGTTGTATTGATGTAATTTGTTATGTAATAGTATTTTATGTAATAGCGTAAGCCATAGGCACAAAGCCTCCCAAATGAATAACTAATCACTTCCCAAGTGAATAACTAACGGCTACCCCTAACCGTTAGTTATTCACTTGACAAGCCATTAGTTATTCACTTGACAAGGCTCAAATTATATATTTGGATACTCCAAAAAGATTATCGGGTGAGCCTGTTTTGATGTTACGGGGATCATCTTTAACGGCTGTGCTGTAAAACATGTTTTAATGGGAATTTTGGCAGATTGCCCTAAGATGGCAAAGCTGTAAATAATCACGGTATAACTTCCCTTCTTGAAGAATATATACTTCAAGTGGCATAGGATATATACTTCATAGCCCAAGTAAGTATATCTTCTATCGCAGGTATGTCACTGATTTGCTACTGACCCGAAATAAGGCCGCACTCCTTCCGGCAGGAAGAAACGGATATCCTTGCCGGTTTGGTAAGCGTTACGGATAAATGTGGAGGAGATTTCCATCAAGGGAGCGTCTACCTTTTTCACGTTCGGATAAATGGTTGGGATCGAGATATCGAATCCTAGGCGGGGATAAATCAGCAGTTTGTAGTTTTGGAGTATTTTTTCATATTCTTTCCATCGGGGAAAAAGCAGCCAGTTATCGGCTCCCATGATAAAATAAAAGTCCCTATCCGGATAGTTGCTGGATAAGGCTCGCAAGGTATCAATGGAATAAGAAGGTTTCGGCAGGTGGAACTCAATATCGCAGACCTTGAATTTCGGGTATCCGTCAATGGCGGCTTGGGCCATTTCCAACCGTAGTGAGTCATCTAGCAAGTCATCCTTTTTCTTCAGCGGATTATGAGGCGTGACCACGAACCACACCTCATCCAGTCCCTCGAACTCACATAGCCAGTTCGCCAAGGCGAGATGGCCTATGTGAATGGGATTGAACGATCCACTGTAGATGCCGGTCTTGAGTCTCATCCGATTTATACTTACCCCTTCTTTTGCCAACCCTTATAGTTGATAAAACAAATGAATATATTAAATATCAGGGCACCCCCGATGATATACTCCTTATAATACAGGCTGATACCACCTAATACGAGGCTCGCTATCCCACAAACGATAGAAAGCCCCATCATAAAACGGGTATTCTTGAATATATTAGACATAGACTATTTGTTTAAGAACTCACGAATGATCTTCAACGCGTCTTTTTGGGCAGTCTCCAGATCATCGTTTACGACAACCTTATCAAACTGTCCCGTGAACCCTAATTCATACTCAGCCTTGGCGATACGGCTTTCGATAACTTCCGGGCTGTCTGTTCCCCGTCCTTCCAATCGCTTCCGTAGGTCATCGATGCAAGGAGGTTGGATAAAGACAGACAGGGCACGGTCTCCATAGAATTTCTTGATATTGCATCCGCCTACCACATCCACATCGAAAATCACGTTGTCCCCTTCATTCAAGATACGCTCTACCTCGCTCTTTAACGTACCGTAATATTTATCGGTATACACCTCCTCATATTCCAAGAAGTCTCCATTAGCGATACGACTGCGGAACTCTTCCGGCGTAAGGAAATAATATTCCACACCATTCTTCTCGGTTCCCCGCGGAGCCCGGCTGGTAGCCGAGATGGAGAAACGAAGGTGTAAATCTTGTTTCAAAAGATAATTAATAATGGTTGATTTTCCGGAACCCGAGGGTGCGGAGAAGATAATTAATTTGCCAGCCATTCTCGTTAATCTTATTATAATACGTTTAGTACCTGTTCCTTGATTTGTTCCAACTCGTCTTTCATCTGGACCACGATCTTCTGCATCTCGGCGTGGTTGCTCTTTGATCCGAGCGTATTGATCTCACGCCCCATTTCCTGAGCGATAAAACCGAGCTTCTTGCCTTGGCCGTGACCGGATTCCATGGTTGAGATAAAATATTTCAAGTGGTTGTCCAGACGGTTCTTTTCCTCGTTGACATCCAGCTTCTCTATGTAATAGATCATCTCCTGCTCGAAACGATTCTTGTCGTAGTCCTTCTCGGCTATCTTTTGCAGGTTATCCATGATACGAGCCTTGATCTTCTCGATACGTTCCCCCTCGTATTTCTCCACTTCTTTCAACAGAGTGGCGATATTGGCTATCTTTTGCTCGAAAAGCTTTTGAAGCATGGCTCCTTCTTGGATACGGAAATCACACAGGTGCTTGATAGCGTCCTTTACCGTTTCTAAAACCACCTCCCATTCGGATTCGTCCGGTTCTACGGTCTCAGACTTGATTGCGTCCGGCATCCGGAGCAAGGTCTGGAACCAATCGTTCGGAACGCTGATATTCAGTTTCTCTGCGATCTCCTTGATTTGGTTGTAATAATTCTCTACGGCGGCAAGATTGATCTGTGTAGGAGTATCTTTGCCTATATATTCTATAAAGATATTGAACTCAACTTTTCCCCGCTCCAAAGATTGAAGTAACAGGCTCCGAAGCTCCATTTCCTTATCCTTGTATATGGAAGGGATACGGGTGGACAAATCCAATTGCTTACTGTTTAAAGCCTTTATCTCTACGGTTACTTTTTTTGAAGGGAGCTCGGCAGTAACCTTACCGAACCCAGTCATTGATTGTATCATTTTTCTCAAAAGTTTGCGCAAAGATAGTGGTTTCCTTTTAGATTTGATGTTTATTTTCTCATAAATAGATGTTTCTCATAGGGCTGCCTTGATAGTATAATGAATTTTTGTATACCTTCGTAGCCTAATCAGATTGAAGGTTTGAGATTGTTTGTTCGTTCAATTATCAATTGTTAATAGTTAATTATTATGTCATTGATCTTAAATATCGAGACATCCACTTCCGTATGTTCAGTAGCCCTGTCGGAAGGGGAGGAGGTGGTCTTTGAGAAGGCTTCCTTCGAGGGGCCGTCTCATGCGGCGTTATTGGGCGTTTATATGGAAGAGGCATTAGAAGCCGCGAAGTCGAAAGGGATAAAACTGGATGCCGTGGCGGTAAGTAGCGGACCCGGATCTTATACGGGGTTACGCATCGGGGTGTCTGTGGCTAAAGGATTATGCTTTGGGTATGGTATTCCTTTGATCGGTATTCATACGCTGGATATTTTAGCGTCTGCCGCTATCCGGAAAAATAAGGAGGAGGCCGATTGCTTGTATTGCGCTATGTTGGATGCCCGTCGTATGGAAGTCTACTCTTCGATTTATGATTCCCATCTCAACACGATACGTGCCACGACTGCTGATATCGTAGATGCTGATTCGTATGCTTCTTTTTTAGAGAACGGTAAGGTTTGTTTCTTTGGAGACGGTGCCGCTAAATGTGAGACGGCAATCACTTCTCCGAACGCCTGTTTTATAGATGGTATCTATCCATTAGCTGTAAATATGGCATCCTTGTCGCAGAAAGCATATGATGATGGCCGTTTTGAGAATGTGGCTTATTTTGAGCCTTTCTATTTGAAAGAATTCCAAGCAACGATCGCTAAGAACAAAGTGCTGAACGAGGCGTTAGGGAAAAACAAATAAGAGTAAGGGTACACAACCAAATTCATGTTCCGGCTGTTTATTCTAAAATGAATAAATCAGTTAAAGACATGAGAAAGAAAAGTGTGAATACGCTATTGGTATTTGGTGTGGTTGTCGCTATAATCCTTTTGATGATCTGGTTGTTCCTCGGGACAACGTTGGTGGAGGATACGAGTACGGAGATTACTCCGGTTCCTATAGAGCAAACTAACTGAGAACAATAACATAAAAAGGCGGGATCCTTTCGGACCTCGCCTTTTTTAATATAGATAGTTGTTTTATTAACCAAGGAATCCTAGCAAGATACCGGCAGCTACAGCGGAACCGATTACACCTGCTACGTTCGGACCCATAGCGTGCATCAACAAGTAGTTGGTCGGGTCATATTCCAAACCTACAACTTGTGAGATACGAGCTGAGTCAGGAACGGCGGATACACCGGCGTTACCGATAAGCGGATTGATCTTATTGCCGTCTTTCAATATTAAATTGAATAACTTAACGAACAATACACCGGCGCAAGTAGCGATCACGAATGATAACGCACCTAGACCGAAGATCTTGATAGAGTTCAATGTCAAGAACTGTGTAGCTTGGGTAGAAGCACCTACCGTGATACCCAATAAGATCGTGATTGTATCGATCAGCGGACCACGAGCAGTCTCTGCCAAACGACGAGTCACGCCACTTTCTTTCAATAAGTTTCCGAAGAATAGCATACCTAACAATGGTAAACCGGACGGAACCAAGAAGCAAGTAAGCAACAAACCAACGATCGGGAAGATAATTTTTTCCGTGGAAGAAACGGCTCTCGGCGGTTTCATACGGATCAAACGCTCTTTCTTAGTCGTAAGCAATCTCATGAACGGCGGTTGGATAATAGGAACCAACGCCATGTATGAGTAAGCGGATACCGCGATCGCACCCATTAAGTTTGGCGCTAACTTAGAAGACAGGAAGATAGCCGTCGGACCGTCAGCACCACCGATAATACCGATAGCACCTGCTTGGTTCGGCTCAAATCCCATTTGAAGAGCAATCGTATAAGCACCAAAGATACCGAACTGAGCCGCTGCACCGATCAACATCAACTTAGGATTGGAGATCAATGCGGAGAAGTCGGTCATGGCCCCGATACCGAGGAAGATCAATGGCGGATACCATCCAGAAGTCACACCCTGATAGAGGATGTTCAGTACAGACCCTTGCTCATAAATACCTACCTGAAGACCTGCGTCCTTGAAAGGGATATTACCGATCAAGATACCAAATCCGATAGGGATCAAAAGCATCGGTTCAAACTCATATTTAATCGCCAGGAATATAAACAACAGACCTACCAGAATCATGATGAGATGTCCCGGAGTAGCGTTGTATACACCTGTATAGGTAAGGAACAGTTGTAAGTTCTCACCTAAGAATGTTAAAAAGCTCTCTTGCATAGTCTTATCCGATTACTACGAGATCAGCACCTTCTAGCACAGAGTCTCCCTTGTGTACTTTAATTTCTATAATCTTACCGTCACGGTCTGCGTTGATGTTGTTCTCCATCTTCATAGCCTCAAGGATAATCAATGTTTGACCTCTCTTCACGGTATCACCTACGTTGCACTTAACCTGCAAGATAACACCTGGCAGCGGAGTCTTAACAGCACCTTGTGTAGTAGAGGCTGCCGGACGAGTAACTACAGGGTCGCCACTTGCTGTTGTCGGTGCTTGAGCCGGACGTTTCAATGTAACCATTTGTTTCTTCGCCGGTTTCTCTAATTTTACTTGATAAGGTGTACCATTTACTTCAACATCTGCGATGTCATCCACTACAGAATTGATGTGTACTTTATATACGTTACCGTTAATGGTATATTTAAAACTTTTCATTCTTTGTTCGTTTTTAGATAATTACTTATGTGGGGTTTGACGCAAACCGTAGAGTTTTGAACTCCAAGGAGAATAAGTCCTTTGTACCTTGTGGATCGTAAGAACCGTGTGCTCGATGTCATGATTGTCATCACTCATCTCGTACAAAGCGGTAGCGATAGCGGCAAAGATCTCACCAGACTCTTGTCCGGCGTCAACCGATACACTTGTTGTTCCCGCAGCTTTTTGAGCGTTACGTTTGCTCGCGGATATAGACAATCTACCGATCTGCTTAAAGATGATGTATAACAAAAATAATCCCAAGAACACTACAGCCATAGCGGTAATGGTCATACCGATACCTAAAGAGTCATTCTGTTTGAAATTATCGATTTTCTCATTAGAATCCAATGTTAGGTTATTCGTACTGGGAGTAACTTTCTTCAGCTGTGCCCATTCATCTTTACCATCGATCACTCTACCGTAACTGATATCAGCCATTTGTCCGGCAGGGATCGTAACTTCGTCGATCAATGTTTTACCATCTGCATCATACAGAGCTATATAATTCTCCTTAGAGGGATCTAATACGAAGTTAACGTGGAATGTACCTCTGCCCGGCTGTCCGTCAGCCCAAAATAGTGTGTGCTGGCGGGGTTGGATCTGAGTCAATACGTCTCCCTTCGGGATCGGATATTTCATCGGATTGTTTTTGTCGTCTGTCAAATAACATCCCGCGATATTTACCGTTCCGGCCGAAGTGTTGAACAACTCAATCCAGCCATGACGTTTGCCATAGTCGTCAACGAAGTTATCCTCGTTGATAACCAATACTTCATTAATACGCATGGAGGTTGCGCGCTGTGCCTTTGCCCCGAATGAAATGAGCAAAGCGAACAGTAGCAATACCCCTATTTTCTTATTTATCATATTCATCTCCTGTTTTACGGATTATAGAGGCAGGTTATCATGTTTCTTAGCAGGATTGCTTAACTTCTTAGTCTGCAATTGCTGCAAAGCACGAATAATACGGAAACGAGTGTTACGCGGTTCGATAACATCGTCGATATAACCGTATTGAGCTGCGTTATAAGGATTAGCGAATGCTTTCTTATATTCAGCTTCTTTCTCTGCTGCGCATGCTTTCGGATCTTCAGCGGCTGCTACTTCCTTGGCGAAGATAACCTCTACGGCACCGCTCGGGCCCATAACGGCGATCTCGGCTGTCGGCCATGCGTAATTCATATCACCACGTAAATGTTTAGAACTCATCACGCAATAAGCTCCACCGTAAGACTTACGCAATGTAACGGTAATCTTAGGAACGGTAGCCTCACCATAAGCGTAAAGCAATTTAGCGCCGTGAAGGATTACACCGTTGTATTCCTGACCTGTGCCCGGAAGGAATCCCGGAACGTCAACCAATGTTACCAAAGGAATATTGAAAGCGTCGCAGAAACGAACGAAGCGACCTGCTTTACGAGATGCGTTGCTATCCAAGCATCCTGCCATAACCTTCGGCTGGTTAGCTACGATACCGACGGATTGTCCGTTGAAACGAGCGAAACCTACGATGATATTCTTAGCGTAGTCCGCATGGACCTCTAGGAACTCGTTGTTATCGACGATCGTACCGATAACCTCATACATATCGTAAGATTGGTTGGCGTTATCGGGAATGATATCGTTCAATACATCATCCAGACGATCGATCGGGTCTTTGCACTCAACTAACGGCGTTTCCTCTAAGTTGTTCTGAGGTAAGAAACTGAGCAATTTACGAATCAATTGCAAACCATCTTCTTCTGTATCGACAGCGAAATGGGCTACACCCGATTTGGTAGTGTGTACGCTGGCTCCACCCAACTGCTCTTGGGTTACATCCTCACCTGTTACGGTTTTTACGACTTTCGGACCAGTCAAGAACATATAGCTGGTACCACGTGTCATGATGTTGAAGTCTGTCAAAGCCGGAGAATAAACGGCTCCACCGGCGCAAGGGCCGAAGATACCGGAAATCTGAGGAACAACACCGGAAGCCAAGATGTTACGTTGGAAAATCTCAGCGTATCCTGCCAAGGCATTTACTCCTTCTTGGATACGAGCTCCACCGGAGTCGTTCAAACCGATAACGGGAGCGCCCATCTTCATGGCTTGATCCATTACTTTACAGATCTTCATAGCCAAAGCCTCAGACAAGGCTCCACCGAATACGGTGAAATCTTGAGCGAAGATATATACCAAACGTCCGTCGATCGTACCATAACCTGTTACGATACCATCGCCTAAATATTTAGTTTTCTCGATACCGAAGTTTGTACAACGGTGTTGAACAAACATGTCGAATTCCTCGAAACTACCTTCGTCAAGCAACATGGCGATACGCTCACGAGCGGTATATTTGCCTTTTTTGTGCTGTGATTCGATTCTTTTCTCTCCTCCACCTAAGCGAGCTTGCTCACGAAGTGCGATGAGCTCTTTTACTTTTTCAAGCTGGTTACTCATTGTATTTTGATTTGTTGTTAGAAATGAACGGATTAATTATTTGTTGCCCGGCATGCAAAGCTCTGTCAATACGCTGCAAGTTGATTTCGGGTGAAGGAAAGCGATGTTCAAGCCTTCCGCGCCACCACGGGGAGCTTTATCGATTAATTTAACGCCTTTTTCCTCAGCCTCGTTCAAAGCTGCCTGTACATCAGGTACCGCGAATGCGATATGGTGGATACCTTCACCTTTTTTCTCGATAAATTTTGCGATCGTGCTATCTTCGCTGGTCGGCTCTAGTAATTCAATCTTAGTCTGTCCTACCTTGAAAAATGCGGTTTTTACTTTTTGGTCTGCTACTACTTCGATATTGTAGCATTTTAATCCAAGAACGCCTTCATAATAGGGTAAACAAGCCTCGATACTCTTCACTGCGATACCTAAATGTTCGATATGTGTAAGTTCCATGTCAATAATAATTTAAAGATTTAGTAAATGTTTGTTTCTATTGTGTGCAAATGTACACTACTTTTTATGAATGAGGAAATAATTTTTTGTTTTTATCTCCCAGTAAATGTGTTTAAAGATACATTTTATTAAAAATCGACAATCAGACGAACGTTCAATTGACGTCCGGTCAGATAGTTTGGAACTGCGTATTGGACATTATATACATCTGTTATCCAATAGTAGGAACTAACGTTTTTGATGTCTAATATGTTAAATACATCCAGACCTAGCCAAATGTTTTTCAAATGGCGGAAGAAGCCCCTGTCCATGATAGCGTCCGTGCCTCCTGCCAATTGATAGGAGAGGCCGATATCTACACGTTTGTAGGCGGGCGTACGGAAATAGCCGGCTTCGTATCCTTTGCCCGGGATTGTCTGGGGAAGTCCTCCGGATAGAACTCCTTTCAGATTTAGCTTGACTCGTTTATAGCCCGGGAAATAATCTTGGAAGAAGAGTGAGATGTTGTAGCCTTGGCTATTGGCCATAGGAACGGTCGTTGTTTCCCGGATGGTTTGCTGGGCTTTCATCAAGGAGAAGCTGATCCATGAGTCGGTACCCGGTACGAATTCTCCGAAGAATTTGACATCGAGTCCCATGGCGTAACCTTTGGCGCAGTTCTCACCGTAATAGCGGATCTTGACGTTATCTACGGTGTAGGGATTCAGATTGTCCAGCTTTTTATAGTACATCTCGGCGGTCACCTTGAAATTCCGGTCTACGGCACGGAACGTATAATCTCCTCCCAATATGAAATGGATGGAGCGTTGTGACTTTAGATCTTTGTTCAATACCGTGATATTATTGCCGTTCTTATCTTTGTCTACTCTACGTAATTCCTTGTAGAAGGGCGATTGATAATACAGTCCGGTGGCGAAACGGAGCGTCAAGTCTTGGTCGAAGTTCGGGATAAAGCCCAATGAGGCACGGGGACTGAAAAGGAACTCCTTATTATAAGTCCAATAACTACCTCTAACCCCTGCGACTAACGTGAACAGACCTTGCTTGGTCCTGAATTTGAATGCGTCTTGCGCATAAGCGGAAAAGCGTGTGCTTTCTATCTGATTATCAGAAAAGAGGTTCGAATATACACTTACGTTATTACCGGTTTGGGGCAAAGAATAACCTGAGGAATCCCTTTTTTCCCATTCACTGATCTTATCATTGATTTTCTCCATTTGTACCGTGGCTCCCCATTTCAACGTATTGTTTAAAAGGCGGGCCATCCCATAGTGCCCGACATTCATGACGGTGGAGTTCAAACGGTTTCGTGCGTGCTCGTGATAACGGCCTACGGACATGGCGGCTGACGCGTCGTCATTCGGATTTTCCGCTCCGTTCTCGCTCAGCCAATATTCTCCGGCGATATCGTATCCCTCTTCTTCCTTGCTTTTGAAAGCGGAGGCTTGAAGTCCCAACTCTGTGTTCTCATTGGGGTTGTGTTTCAATGTAAGCGCACCGAATAAGGTTTGGAAACGGTCTCTTTCCCTTCCGTCGAAATAGACTTTGAAGTTCTTGGGATGCTCGGCTGTACCGAAAGAGGTTTCCCGGCTATAAGGGGTGAATTTATAATTATTGTTAGCGAGGTTTCCCAAGAAATTGATTTCCCATTTAGGGGCCAATTGGTACGTGATGTAAGTTTGCAGATCGATAAATTTAGGGTCGTATTCAGCGTCTGTATCCATGGTACCCAAAATAGACCGACCGCTTTTAAAGCGGAAACCCGTTACTTGGGTAAATTTACCAATAGAACTGCCTACATAAGCATTCGCACCCAACAAGCTCGCAGAAGCTGAGCCTTCGAATATCTTAGGCTTTTTATAGGTAATATCCAGCACGGAACTCATCTTGTCTCCGTAACGGGCCTCGAAGCCACCGGCGGCGAAATTGACCGCCTCCGTTAGGTCCGGATTGATAAAGCTAAGGCCCTCTTGTTGTCCCGAGCGAATCAGAAGTGGACGGAATACCTCGATCCCATTCACATAAACGATATTTTCATCATAACTACCTCCACGTACGGAATACTGGGAACTTAACTCGTTATTGGACGATACTCCGGCAAACGTAACGACCAAGCTCTCTATACTACCTCCGGAAGGATCGGGCAATAACTTGATTTTGTCCGCATTTAGGGACTCCATGGTCGTGGTCTGCTTGCGGATGGCAGTAACAGATACTTCCCCTAAATCAAATGAGGTATAGTTCATCTGTACGTTCAGGCGCATATCGGCTTGTGCCGAGGGAATGATACGTTCAGCCTTATTATATCCCAGACAAGAGTAAATAATGGAGATAGAATCCCCCGGCGATATGGAAAAGGAATAATATCCCTTCTCGTTGGTCATGGAGCCGATCAACGTGTTCTTAACCCGGACATTCACTAATTCCAGAGGGTTACCGTCGGCGTCACGGACATAACCAGTGATTTTTATGCGGCCTTCGCCAAAGGCACTCACGGAAATAAGTATAAATAGCAGCGCGGCTATCGCACGAATCTTCATAATCTATTGTTCAATTATAAAAATACTAACGAGAAAAAAGAACGATACGTATATATGGGTGCAAAAAATTATATTTATATTTGCGAATCTTAATATTAAAAGAGTACAAAGAACGAAAAAAATGGAGAGTTTTGCAACACTTATACAAAATAGAAGAAGTACACGTAAGTTTACCGAACAACTACTTTCACCCGAGCAGGTAGAACTGATCTTGAAAGCGGCGTTGATGGCTCCGGCCTCAAAACGTAGTAATCCTTGGCAGTTCGTGGTCGTGGAAGATAAGGAAATGTTGAAGAAACTTGCCGGGTGTAAGAAAAATGGTTCTGCTTTTCTGGAGGGTTGTGCCTTGGCCGTGGTTGTCTTGGCGAATGTGATGGAAAGCGATGTTTGGATCGAGGACGCTTCGGTCGCTTCTATTTATATGCAATTGCAGGCGGAGGATTTGGGATTGGGCAGTTGCTGGTGTCAGATCCGGAACCGGGTAACAGAGGACGAGGCGGATTCGAATAATTATGTTCGTTCGTTGCTGGATATCCCTTATCAATTGGATGTCTTGTCTATCATTGGTATCGGTTATAAGGATCAGGTTCGTAAGCCTTTTGATGAATCCCATTTACAATGGGAGAAGATACATATAGGAAAGTTCTCTCTTCCGGAAGAAAATAAAGAGGCGGAAGAATGAGAGTCGTATTTGTTGGTGCTGGAAACTTAGCTACCCGGCTTTCGTTGGAAATGCGTAAGTCCGGAATGAGTATCGGGCAAGTGTATAGTCACACAAGTGAGCATGCTAAGATTTTAGCCGATGAATTGGGATGTGGGTGGACTGTTGTCCCGGAAGATATTGTGGAAGATGCCGACTTGTATGTTTTCTCTTTGAAAGATGCCGTGCTCCAAGATGTTATCGCCCGTGTAAAACCGAATAACGGTTTGTGGGTGCATACGGCAGGGAGTATGCCAATCTCTGTATTTGAAGGTCTTACGGCTAGATATGGGGTGGTTTATGCGTTACAAACGTTTAGTAAGAGTAGGGAGGTGGATTTCAAGAAAATACCGTTCTTTTTAGAGGCGAACTCGTCTGAAGATGAGAAGGTGCTGGGAGAGGTGGCTAGGGCGCTCTCCAGTGATGTCCGTTTCCTCTCCTCCGAGAAGCGAAAGAACTTACATTTAGCGGCGGTTTTCGCTTGTAATTTTACGAATCATATGTATGCGCTAGCTGAAAAGATCTTGGAAGAACAGCAAATACCGGGAGAGGTCTTGCTACCTTTGATAGACGAGACAGCCGCTAAGGTACATGTAATGTCGCCGGCGCGAGCCCAAACGGGACCAGCTATACGATATGACGAGAATGTGATAAACAAACATATGGCTATGCTTAAAGATCCGGATATGCGAAATCTATATGAGCTGATTAGCCGAAGTATACATAAGGAGGCTCGACATGAGTAGTATAAACTATGATTTGAGAAAAATAAAGGCTTTTGTCTTTGATGTAGACGGGGTGCTATCCTGCGATGTGATTCCGCTTCACCCGAATGGCGATCCGATGCGTACGGTCAATATCAAGGATGGCTATGCCTTGCAATTGGCCGTGAAGAAAGGTTATGAGGTCGCTATAATTACGGGCGGATATACGGAAGCCGTACAGATTCGCTTTTCTCGTTTAGGAATACAACATATTTATATGCGTAGCGCTGTAAAGGTGCATGACTTTAAGGATTTTATGGAAAAAACGGGCTTGTCTCCTGAGCAAATCATGTATGCGGGTGATGATATTCCTGATTATGAGGTAATGACGCGAGTCGGATTGCCGGTGGCACCTGCGGATGCGGCTCCGGAGATCAAGGAGATAGCGAAATATATATCCTCCCGGCGAGGTGGCGAAGGCGTAGCTAGGGACGTGATCGAGCAAACGATGCGGGCGCAAGGACACTGGTTCGGCGAGGAGGCTTTTGGGTGGTAAAATTTTGGTGAATGTGTAACGCTTAATCGAATAGGTTATGTTAGAGAATTTAAAAAAGTACAAGATCGTCTTAGCCTCTAATTCTCCGAGACGACGGAATTTGTTATCTGGTCTGGATATCGACTTCGAGGTGAGGATAATTCCGGATATTGACGAGTCTTACCCGGATTCTATTGACTCCATGGAGATCCCTTTATATATTGCCCGTTCGAAAGCGGAGGCCTATAAATCGACTATGGCGGATGATGAATTGCTAATCACGGCAGATACGATCGTTTGGACGTTTGACGGGGTTATGGGGAAGCCTGCGAACCGGGAGGAAGCTTATGCTATGCTTCATGCTTTGTCGGATCATGTACATCAGGTAATAACCGGCGTTTGTATCATGACGAAGGACAAAAATGTAGGCTTTTCCGTCGAATCTGCGGTTTGTTTCGCAAAATTGGGTGATGAAGAGATTAATTATTATTTGGATAAATATAAACCTTATGATAAAGCGGGAGGGTATGGCATTCAGGAGTGGATCGGTTATATCGGGGTAGAGGCTATCAATGGTAGCTTTTATAACGTGATGGGATTACCTGTGCAAAAGCTTTATCAGGAATTGAAACATTTTTAATCTCAATTCAAGGTAAAGTATTTATCCTTCATATAATATTCTATCTGATTTAATGTGTGCGCTAAGGCTGGGGGAATCGGTAAGACGACCGGTTTCTCCACATTCCATTCCGGGTCATTTATGATCATGTCGGATAGGCTGCCCGCATGTATTAAGATAAGGCGGGTAGGGGCTGAGGCTATAACCTTATGATTGGTGTTTTGCGCAAGTAGCATGAAATGATCTTTTGCCACTTCCGCTATATGTGTCCCTTCTTGGCTGTAAATAATAAGTTTTCCCGAAAATACGAAGATTAATAGATTATCCGTGGTTGTGGTATTAAACAGGGAATCTCCGGCTCTCAGTATTTTGCATTCAAGTTGATTTAGATAACGCTTCATGTAGGAACTTAAGGATTTTCGAGGATAGCCAATGTTTTTCTGTTAGGAAGGTATTCCAACATACCTTTTGAGTAGGTGACTTTCTGTTGTCCGTTGTTGTCCGCATAAATAATAAAATACTCTATTTGGGGGATGGATTGTGCCAGTAGCTTCGCTTTCTCGACTCCCAAAACCATGAAAGTCGTAGCGTAAGCGTCTGCTGTCATACAATCTTCCGCCACGATGGTCGCGCTAAGAATATTTTGTCCAGCGGGATAACCGGTCGCCGGATTGATCGTATGGGCATATTTCTTACCATCCTTGATGTAGAAGTTTCGGTAGTCACCAGAAGTAGCCACACCCCCTTTTTGGCATAATTGTACGATCTCTTCAACATCATTTGTTACGCCACTTGTCCCTATTTCCGGCTTGTTGATGCCGACTCGCCAACAGTCACCTTGTTGATTTACGCCTTTCATGGTGACCTCACCACCTATTTCTACCATGTAGTTCTTTACGCCTTCCTTTTCCAGCAGGCGGGCGATGACATCGCAAGCATAACCTTTTGCGATGGACGAACAATTCAATAGAATCCGGGGATCTTCTTTGATGATTTTCTTTCCTTCCAATCTCACTTTTTGATAACCGACGAAAGCCTTTATGCTATCGATCATCTGCGGGGTTACGCTATCCATCTTACTGAATCCGAATCCCCATAGATTAATTAATGGAGCACAAGTAATATCAAAAGCTCCTCCTGATTTTTGGGAGATTTCTTCCGCCTTATTGAATACTTCGGTAAACCATTCGTCTACCTCCACATCCTCGTTATTATTGACTTTCGCGATCGTGGAGTTGGGGTTGAAAGGATTTAAGGAGAGGTTAAAACGTTGCAGCTCGCTGTCGATCTTATCGGTTAGGATTTGCTTGGCCTTGTATTTGATGTGGTAACTTGTATGAAAAACAGAACCACTCTCTTCGAAATATTGGCCCTTGTCCGAGCAAGCCGTATGCGATAAGATCAACAGGCTGACTAATATGGTAATATTCTTGCGCATCATTATGAAATTTTATGTCGCGAACTTACATAAAAAATTCCATATATGCCCCTTTCATGGGGGAGACGCTATTGTGTGTATAAATATCAAGGATTCCTTTTTTATATTGTGACTCTGGTTTTATCCAATGTGCACGCCTTTCGGATAGGATCTTTTCTATCTCTTCCACGCTTCTCTCAATACTGTCGGTACCGATTATATCCAATGTTCTCGCTGGAATATCGATACGGATCAAGTCATCGTTTTCAACCAAGGCGATTGGTCCCCCCTCGGAAGCCTCCGGGGATACATGTCCGATCGCCGGGCCTCGGGTCGCTCCGGAGAAACGACCGTCGGTGATCAATGCGATGGTCTCTACCAACTCAGGATCGGAGGCGATCGCTTCTGTCGTATAAAACATTTCTGGCATTCCACTTCCTTTCGGTCCTTCATAACGGATAAATACCGCTTCTCCCGGATGGATTTTCTTTTGTAATACCGCCTCAATAGCGTTCTCCTCACAATCGAATACCCTCGCTTTCAGGGTGACTTGCATCAAGCGGGGTGAAATCGCCGAATGTTTTACGACTGCCCCTTCGGGCGCTAAATTTCCTTTCAATATAGCGATGGCTCCTTGTGCCTTGATCGGTGTATGAAAAGGTTTGATAATATCGCCAACCTTTACTCCTAGGGCAGGAAGATATTTATGGCAATTCTCATAGAAGCCGTTGAGTTGTAAATCTTTTAAGTTTTCTTCCAATGTTTTGCCGGTAACAGTCATGACGTCGAGATGGAGGAATTCTTTGATTTCTTCCATGATCGCCGGTACGCCTCCCGCATACCAGAAATATTCGCCGGGCCAAAAACCGCTGGGACGTATATTTAAAAGGTAGGGGATCTTACGATGTATCTTGTCGAACAAATCCGGTGATAACTGGATTCCCAGTTCATGGGCGATAGCTGGAAGATGAAGCAGGCTGTTGCTGGAACCCGCTATGGCGGCATGTACCATGATCGCATTTTCAAACGCTTGTATCGTCATGATATCGGAGGGTTTTAACTCTTCTTTCGCCAGTCCGAGTGCATGTTCTCCGGCTTTACGGGCGGTTTCTTTTAACTCGGGTAAATGGGCGGGGATCAAGGCGGAGCCCGGTAAAGCGATGCCAAGCGCTTCTGCCATTACTTGCATTGTAGAGGCGGTACCCATGAAAGAGCAAGCTCCACAATCCGGACATGCGTCACGCTTATAAACCATGAATTGTTCTTCCGTTATTTCTTTTCGCTCGTACTGGGCGCTATAGGTACCGATTTGTTCTAACGTGAGTAGGTTGGGACCGGCTTTCATTATACCACCAGGCATGAATATAGCAGGCATATCTAGCCGGGCTATCGCCATCAAATGCGCAGGGACGGATTTGTCGCAACTGGCTATAAAGACACCAGCGTCGAAAGGAGTCGCTTTTACATGAATCTCCATCATGGCGGCCATGATATCACGGGAGACTAATGAGTAGTTCATACCATCGTGTCCCTGCGCCTCTCCATCACAAATATCAGTGACGAAGTAGTTTGCGGCACGTCCCCCCTTTTCCTTTATACCGATTCCGGCCTCGTCCACCAATTTATCCAGATGGGCGCTTCCCGGATGGCTATGTCCGTAACTGCTTTCTACAATGATTTGCGGTTTACTCAATTCGTCGATTTTCCAACCGCTGCCTAGCCGGAGTGAATCCAGCTCCGGCGCTAGTTTTCGTAATTGCTGGCTTTTCATGTCTATTAATTAATGTATAAGGTTATTTATTCAATAAGGTATCCCTAGCTAAAGAATACATGCTCTATCAAAATCTTTGTACCGATACCGATTAAGATTAAACCTCCGATGAGGTCCAGCTTCAAGTCGATTCTCTTGCCGAATCGGTTACCGAAATAGACGCCGAAGGCAGAGATAGCGAAGGTGACAACACCGATAGTCGAGGCTTGCAGCAAGAGCGGTGATTTTAAGATCGCCAGAGAGATTCCTACGGCGAGGGCATCGATACTTGTCGCTATTCCCAATCCGCATAATGTCCGGTTACATAGAGGATCGAATTTCCCGTCTTCCTCCTCTTCCTTCGCGCTATCGTATATCATTTTTCCACCTAAGTAAAGCAAGAGGGTAAATGCGATCCAATGATCGAAGGCGCAAATGTATTTTTCGAATCCTAATCCCATCGTATAACCAATCACGGTCATTCCGGCTTGGAATATACCGAGCACGCTCGCTATCTTAATAATATTACCGGCGGTGCAGTTGTTCTTAAGAACTGCGCCGCCGGTAACTGATACTGCTAGGCTATCCATGGATAAGCCGATCGCTAGTAGCAGAACTTCAATGTATAACATACTAGAATGATTCCCGTTTAATAATTTCTTCTATGGGCTTACGTTTCTTTGGAGTCTCATCGAATAATGCCGGGTCGGAAGGATAGCCGAACGGTATCAGTACAACAGGCTCGATCGTTTCCGGAATTTTAAAATGTTTACGGCAAAGCTCCGTGTCGAAATTGCAAACCCAACAAGTACCCAATCCTTGTTCGGCAGCGGCTAAACAAATGTGTTCCGTGGCGATAGCCGTATCGATATCCATATGATCCTTATGATCGCCCCGTTTCCAAGATTGCTGATGATCTCCGCAAACGATCAAGTAATAAGGCGCTTGCTTGAACCATTCCCGGGGATAGCATTCTTGTAATTTAGCTTTTCCTTCCGCACTTTGAACCCATACAAAATACCAAGGTTGATAATTTACCGCCGAAGGGGCCAAACGAGCTGCTTCTAGGATATAATCAATCTTTTCTTGCTCTACGTTTTTGGGGGCATACTTTCGGATAGAGCAACGTTTTCTCGCTAATTCTAGGAAACTCATATCTCATCCTCTATTTTATAGTTATTGCGATTCGGAGAATTGCGGGAAATCAACTCCCCGATAAAGCCCGCTAGGAACATCTGGGTTCCCAGAATCATCGCTGTCAATGAAATATAGAAATAAGGGGAACTTGTAACCAAAGGTCTTAGATCTCCAGAGTACATCGAGATCAATTTCATGCTGAGTACGATTACTAGAGCGATAAAACCAATGAAGAACATAGCGCTTCCCCATAAACCGAAGAAGTGCATCGGTTTCTTTCCGAATTTGGAAGTAAACCAAAGCGTGATCAAATCAAGATAACCGTTCACGAAGCGATCCAACCCGAATTTAGTAGTTCCGTACTTGCGGGCTTGATGTTTCACTACTTTCTCGCCAATCTTGTGAAATCCGGCAATCTTAGCTAAATAAGGTATGTAACGGTGCATATCGTTATACACCTCTATATTTTTAATGACAACATTCTTATACGCTTTCAATCCGCAATTGAAATCGTGTAAGTTCTTTATTCCCGAGAATTTACGAGCTGTCGCGTTGAATAATTTCGTGGGGATCGTCTTAGACAACGGGTCATATCTTTTCTTTTTCCAACCGGATACCAGATCGTACCCGTCTTCGGTGATCATCCGGTAAAGTTCGGGTATCTCATCCGGGCTGTCCTGTAGATCGGCGTCCATGGTAATGACTACGTCACCTTTAGCCCGCTGGAATCCGCAGTGCAATCCCGGCGACTTGCCGTAGTTGCGACGGAACTTGATTCCCCGGATATGTGGAGAACGTTGTTTCAACTCCTCGATCACTTCCCAAGAATTATCCGTACTACCGTCATTCACGAAAATGACTTCGTAGGTATAATTATGTTCTTTCATCACCCGCTCTATCCACGAGAATAACTCGGGTAAAGACTCGGCTTCGTTATACAACGGGATAACAACTGATATGTCCATTATTTGTCTGTAATTAACTTTTTAGCGGTTTTCAGTGATGGAACCAGTCGAATTGTTCCTGCACAAGAGAGCCGCTACCGGTATAGAAAGTATGATGCCGTAAAATACGTTATTAAATATTCCTTGTATGGCCATATGGATTGGCGAGATGCGAATATTGCTGAGCGAGTCGAGCATATCCGAGTTAACTTGGCTATCTTTTAATGCAGTCGTTAATTGCCCGATCGCATTTGCCACGAAATCAGGTGGGGCGATGAACTGATAAAAGACAAAGTATTCAAGCGAGACGATCAATGCGGCGAAAAAATACAACATCGTGCCGAATCTCCATGCATGAAAGAAACTGATCCTTCCACCGATGTCGTGCCGATATCTTTTCGTCATGTAGTAGGCGATGAAAGGGACGGCGAGCGTCAATAGCCAATAGACAAGACTCAAGGAGGGGACTGAAACGCTGAAGATGAAAAAGATGTATTTCACTACCCAATATATACCCATGGCCAAACCATAAGTCATAGCGCCTTTTAAAAGTAAATTCTTATTCTCTTCCATGATGTTGCTGTTTTGAATTCTTATCAGCAAAGTTAATATATTAATGCAAATGCGCAACTATATTATGTCTAAAATAGAAAAAAGGAAGCCTACGTATAAGCTTCCTTTTAAGTTGTGTTTTATCTGAGCCTCTTGTCGGATTCGAACCAACGACCCCGAGATTACAAATCACGTGCTCTGGCCAACTGAGCTAAAGAGGCAGGTGGGTAAGCTTACTACATCGCGCCGCTACAACCAAGTACCCTTGCTGCGGTCAAGCCCTGGGGGATTCCGAGGGAGCATGCCGTGTAGGACTTACCCGGGTGCAAAAGTAGATATTATTTTTTACTTTGCAAGCGTTTTCTTACTCTTGGGATGATAATTGTTTATAAAGAATTGAAAACCTTATGCTTTTGGTAATGTTAAAAAATGTTTCATGTATTGTGGCCGATGGTTTATCAAAGAATGTTGATTTTTTCATTGTGAGGAAAAAACATTTTCATCATGAAGAAAAAGTATTTTCACCGTGAAGAAAAAGTATTTTCATCACGATGAAAAAACAGTTTATTTGGAAGAGGTTCCGCTTTCCAATATGCTGACGATGGAGAACAACGTAAAGCAGATCGCTCCCAGTCCGGCCAATACCCGTGCGGGAATGGCATAATAACTATGCTCGGCCGCCATCTCGAAAAGGAAAGCGGAGAGGAAAAGGCAGAATAAAGCCGTGAATATAGGAATCAATGGAATCCGGTTGGCAAGCTTGAATTCTTCCCTCCATATTTTAGACAGCAAGATCACCTTGCTGGAGATACTATAGCAAACTAATCCAAGGCCGATCATGATATATCCGGTTGAGGCATTAGCCGGGTCGCTATCTCCTAATACGAAGAGACCCCATATCAGACTGATAGATCCCATCAGGATGACAAAACGGTGCCATAACCTTTTTTCCAATCGGGAATATGTGTTTCTTATTTGTCGGGCGATCGTGGCGACTAAAGCGATTAAGCTGCTGCAAATACATGCTAGTCCGGCCATCACGTGCCCGGCGACAAAGTATTGGGAATGCTCGTCGCTATGCGCTAGCAACCGGTAAGCCCAAATCCATGCGACTATGGATATAAATGATGCTACAAGGATCAAGAATACCCCCTGCCAAAAGTTGAACGCTTTGTCTGGTATTCTGGGATCGTCGCTTTTGGCGTTCATTTGTATTAAGGTGAATCGGGTAGAGGCGGTAGCCGTTGTCGCTACGCATGCGGTTATAAGGCCCACCCCGCAAATGACATGGCCCGCGACAAAGTCTGCTGGCGCCGGTGAGGACATGAGTAAGATAAAGCCCGCCAGAAAAGTGATGGTTGCCGAGAGATATCCAAGGATAGGCAAAGCGAATCTGGCTACATTATTATATGTATGGATAATTTGACGAATAATGGTCGCTGCCGTAGCGAACAAAGCTATACAAATAAAGCCAAGAGAGAATACGACAGGTCCGGCGACGAATCTGCTGGAGTCCACTCCATAGTTAAAGACAAAAAATCCATAACCGAAACAAAAGAGGGCCATTAGCAATGGAATCGCCCTGAATAAGACACTAATCCCGTAATTCATAACTTGTTTTTTATTTAGATTTTTCTTCAAACAGAGATGCGATCCTTTTTGTTCAAGAAGAATTTTAGAGGTTATGCGATGTTTTTGCGTGTTATTTCATCATTTTTGTTTTTCTTTGCGGAAAATATCAGAGAAGTGAATCTTATTATAGAACAAGGTAACACGTCATCAAAGGTCGCTGTGTATAAAAATGGGCATATAGAGGCTTCTTTTGTATACAAGCAATTCGGTGTATCTGTGGTCGCTGCTCTTTTTGAGAAGTACGCTTTTACGCAAGGCATTTTATCGACGGTGATAGATACGGACGATGAGTTGATCGCTTATCTAAAAAATAAGCTTCAGCGTTTTGTCTTTCTGGATGAACATGTAGCTTTACCGATCAAGGTGGAATATGGGACGCCGAAAACGCTAGGCAAGGACCGTTTGGCCGCTGTCGTGGGGGCGAATTATTTGCGGCCGGGAAAAAATCTGCTGGTTATCGATGCCGGTACCGCTATCACGTATGAGGTGATAGAAGCGCCGGGTATCTTTCTGGGGGGGAATATCTCTCCGGGGATGACAACCCGTTTTCGAGCGTTGAACCATTTTACGAAGAAACTGCCTTTGGTAACGGAAGAGGATGATATACCGCTTATCGGGAGAAGTACGGAAACGGCTATCCAAGCGGGTGTGGTGAATGGGATTGTTTACGAGATGGACGGATATATTGACGAGCTGAAAGTAAAATATCCGGATCTTTTGGTTTTTTTAACAGGCGGTCATTCGTTTTATTTTGAAAGACGGCTAAAAAACTCCATCTTTGCAGACATTAATTTAGTGTTGACAGGATTAAACAGAATCTTAGAGTATAATGTTGAAAATTAATAAGGTAGTAATAATAAGTTTTCTTATCTTTACACAATTGCCATTGTGGGCTCAAAATAACACGAACTCGCCTTATACGCGATTTGGATATGGAGAGTTGGCGGATCGATCTTTTGGTGCCGGAAGGGCGATGGGTGGAGTCGGTTATGGATTAAGGTCCTCTAAACAGATAAATCCATTAAATCCAGCATCTTATAGTTGCATGGATTCGTTGACATTCCTTTTTGATTTTGGTGCGTCCGGTCAGGTGTCTTGGTTCTATGACGGTACGAACAAGCAACGACAGATGAATGGAAACGTGGAGTATATCGCCATGCAATTTCCGATCACCCGGCGTTTAGCGATGAGTATCGGTTTATTACCTTATTCATATGTAGGATATGATTTCGGCGAGAGCCGTACCGAGGGCGGTTTAAGTTGGGGAGAAAGCTTTAGTGGCGAAGGTGGCTTAAGCGATGCCTATTTAGGGCTCTCCTATGATATTTGGAAGAAGCGTCTTTCCATTGGTGTGAACGCCGGATTTTTATTTGGAAATATAACACATTCCCGCAACTTGATTTTCCCGAGCTCGACAGGGGCGGACGATGTGTATAGAAACCAACGTTATGAGATTCGTGATTTAAAGTTAGATTTTGGTATTCAATATACGCATCCTTTGAGTAAGACGGAGCATGTCACGGTAGGTTTCGTTTATTCTCCCGGGAAAAAGCTGAATACGACTGTGTATGATACTCAGCTTGTCGGTTCTTCGGCTACATCCGGATATACAAGGAACGATACAATTAAGAATTATCGGTTTGATATGCCGAACTCTTACGGAGCGGGTATTTCCTATGTGAAAGAGAATCGGTTGACATTAGCTGCGGACTTCTTATATGAGGACTGGGCGAACGCTTATTTTGATAACGAGAAAGGCCAATTCAAGAACCGTACACGTGTAGCGGCTGGTGCCGAGTTTATTCCTCGTTATGATAATCGTAATTATTTGGGGCGTATCAGATACCGTGCCGGTTTTCATTATAGCAATTCGTACTTAAGAGTCAGTCGCTCCGAGGAGAATGGTTATAAAGGACATGGTTATAATGAATATGGGGCGAGTGTCGGTTTTGGGCTTCCATTGATCGATAACCGTTCATTAGTGAACCTGTCATTTGAATACGTGAAGATCCGTCCGGAATTACGTACAATGATTGATGAGCAGTATTTCCGGTTTACGGTGAACTATACATTTAACGAATTATGGTTTTTTAAACGAAAAGTGGATTAAACCGGGAATGGCCGAAAGGGTCTAATGAGTATGATACTTTTTTGAAGGAATATAAATATTATAGCTAACTTTAATAGAAAGAGATATGAAGATCAAAGTTTTATTACTAGCGCTTGGATGTACTATGGGTACATTGGGCGCTTATGCGCAGAAAGGAGTAGATAATGGTACACAGTTCGGTTCCGGTGAGGATAGTGTGCGTTGTATTACCAATATCAGCTTGTTCGTTCCTTACGCGAAAGCCGGAAACTTCAAAGACGCCTTTGATTTCTGGAAGATCGTGTACGATGAGTGTCCTGCCGCTACAAAAGATATCTATTTGTACGGTGTGAAAATCATGGGCTGGAAGATTGCCCAAGAGAAAGATCCCGCTAAGAAGAAAGCTCTTATTGATGATTTGATGGGAGTTTACGACAAGCGTGTGAAATATTTTGGAAATGATCGCCGGTATGGAAAAGACTGGATCGTTGCTCGAAAAGTGCAAGATTATTTAGCGCAAACTGGCGATAATGCCGACTATAATCAGGCCTATACTTGGTTGAAGGAGATCGTTGATGAGAAAGGTGCTGATACGGAGGCTCTAGGTCTCTCCTTGTTTAGTTTCTCTTCTATGAAGAAAATGGTTAACGATCCGAATTTCAAAGAACAGTATATTCAAGATTATTTGAAGGTTTCTGGTGGCTTGGATGCTCAGTTAAAAGCTGCGCAGGCTGCAAACAATCAAAAAGAAGTGAATGCCTTGACCGCATATAAGAGTGGTGTTGATAATGCCTTTGCGAATAGTGGTGCTGCCGATTGCGAGACTTTGCAGAATTTGTATGCTGCTAAGATCGAGGAGAATAAGGACAACTTACCTTATTTGAAAGAGACTATATCCTTGTTGAGAAGAACAGGTTGCCAAGAAATCGAGGCTTACTTTTTGGCATCAGACTATGCTTATCGTCAAGAACCTAGTGCCGAGGCTGCTGTTGGGCTAGGAAAGAAAGCCGTTAAGATAAAGGATTATGATACGGCTATTAAATACTTTGATGAGGCCGCGAATTTAGAAACGGACGCGACTTCAAAAGCTGATGATTATTATATGATCGCATTGTTGCTGTTTGAGCAAAATGCTTATTCAAAGGCTAGACAATATTGCCAGAAAGCTTTGGAGGTAAATCCTAACTATGGCAATGCTTATTTATTGATCGGCAAGATGTATGCCGCTACTTCTAAATCTGTCTTCCCGAATGATGGAGTATTGGCAAGAGCTGCTTATAATGCCGCTATCGATAAATTTGAGAAAGCGAAACAGGTAGATCCGAGTGTTGCTGAAGAGGCTAATACTTTGATATCATCTTATCGTGCTCACCTTCCTTCTACGGAGGAGATCTTCATGCACCCGGATTTGGAGAAGGGCAAACCTTTCACTGTCGGTGGTTGGATCGGAGAGCGTACAACGATTCGGTAATTATGATAGGAAATCGTTTTCATTGTAAAACGGAAAATATGGGCATAACAACTACCTTCGTGGTGGTTGTTATGCTTCTTTTGTTTTCTGCCTCTTGCAGTAAGGAGCATAAGGAGGTGGTTGATGTTGAGTTTGACCCGGACAAGACTTATACGATGAAGGCTACGGATGTGTCATCCTTGATCTCCGATTCTGGTATCACGAGATATCGCTTGAAAGCGAAAGAGTGGCAGATTTATGGGAAGGCGGCGGAACCCCATTGGTATTTCCCCGAGGGGATCTACGTGGAGAAGTTCGATACCTTATTCCAGACAGAAGCGAGTATTAAGGCGGATACAGCCTATTATTATGATAAAAAAGGGCTTTGGGAGCTGATCGGTAATGTAGAGGTGGAAAGTCTGCAAGGGGAGCATTTTGAGACTTCCCAATTGTTCTGGGACCAGAAGCAAGAGAAGGTTTATTCTGATAAGTTTATGCGTATCGAGCAAGAAGATAAGATCATAACAGGTATAGGTTTTGAGTCGAACCAAGATATGACTCAGTATAAGATATTTAACTCACAAGGTATTTTCCCGGTGAGCGATGCTCCGGCCGATACGACACGGACAGCTCAGGGGGATAGTGCCCGGGTAGATGTGTCACAAATAGATTCAATAAAAAGTAATTAAGGTGGGGACGCTGACTTATATTTTAATTTCCCTCGCATTTTCCGCATTCTTTTCCGGGATGGAGATCGCTTTTATCTCCTCCAATAAGCTTCGTTTCGAGCTGGATAAGAAGGAACGTAGTCTATCCAGTAAGATACTGGGTATTTTCTATCGTAATCCAAATTTGTTTATCTCTACCATGTTGGTAGGAAATAATATTGCGTTGGTCGTTTATGGTCTTCAGATGGCAATCGTATTGGAGCCGTTTATAGCCAAGGTGGTTGCGAATGAGGCATTGATCGTTTTTATCCAATCCGTGATATCTACGATCTTGATCTTGTTTGCCGGGGAGTTTATTCCCAAGACCATATTTAAGTTGAATCCTAATTTATCACTCAATATATTTGCGATACCATTATTTATCATATATATCATCCTGTATCCGGTCTCCAAGTTCTCATCCCTGCTATCTTTTTTGATTTTGAAGTTAGGGGGCGTGAAGAACTTGAAAAGTTCACCTCAGGCATTAGGCAAGGTAGACTTGGATTATTTTATACAGCAAAGTCTGGAAGATGCTCCGCAAAATTCGGATATGGATACGGAGGTTAAGATTTTCCAAAACGCCTTAGACTTCTCGAATGTCCGTTTGAGGGATTGTATCGTGCCCCGGACGGAGATTGTAGCCTGTGATACGTCTGCTACGATAGAGGAATTGCGTTCTAAGTTTATCGAGACAGGACTTTCGAAGATATTGGTGTATAACGAGAATATTGACGATATTATCGGGTATATCCATTCTTCCGAGCTTTTCAAGAATCCGGAGGATTGGACCCAGCATATCCGTAGCGTATCGATCGTTCCGGAGACGATGGCGGCGAATAAACTGATGAAACTGCTGATGCAAGAGAAGAAGAGCTTGGCTGTTGTCGTGGATGAGTTTGGCGGTACGTCGGGTATCGTGACACTTGAGGATTTGGTGGAGGAGATTTTCGGAGAGATTGAGGACGAGCACGATATGAAGTCGCATGTGGCTAAAAAAGTATCGGACAATGAGTATTTGCTGTCGGGTAGAATGGAGATTGATACCTTGAACGAAATGTTCGGGTTGGATCTTCCGGAGTCGGATGATTATGTCACCATCGCCGGTTTTATCTTGCACTTCTATCAAAAATTCCCGAAATTGAACGAGACTGTCCAGATCGATAAATATTCGTTTAAGATAATCAAAGTAACGGCTACGAAGATCGAACTTGTACGTATGAAAGTAGGGATTTGATAAAAAAAAGGATTATATGCTGTGGAATTTCCTTTTTTTCATATCTTTGTGCCCTTAAAATGTGAAATAATAAACTTTAAAAAATAATAAAGATAAATGGCTACGCTGGAAAAAATTAGAAGCAAAGCAGGACTGCTGGTACTCGTGGTGGGTTTGGCATTGTTCGCTTTTATCATTGGAGACTTTTTAAACTCTGGTTCTACTTATTTTAGGCAATCACAGGAACGGATCGCCGAGATTGATGGAGAGGTTGTAAAAATTCAAGATTATCAAGGTCGCGTTGATGAGATGGCCGAGATGTATAAGATGCAATCCGGTTCAGCCAGCCTGCCCGAGGAATATATGACACAGATTCGCCAGTCCGTATTCGATGCGATGGTACAAGAGGTCGTGTTGGACGAGGCTACTGCTAAATTAGGTATGGGAGTAAGTCCGGAAGAATTGTTCGATATGGTTCAAGGTGAGAATATCTCTCCGTTGATCCAACAAATGCAAATGTTTACGAATCCTCAGACTGGTGCTTTTGATAAGGCCGCTTTGTTGAATTTCTTGAAACAAATCGATTCCGATAATATCGCTAGCTATCCGGCAGATCAACAGGCACAGCTGATTCAAGCTAAGAACTTCTGGTTGTTCTGGGAGAAGAACATCAAACGTCAACGTTTGGAGCAAAAATATACGACATTATTGAGCAAGGCTATTTCCGCGAATTCATTGGACGCTAAGGAAGCTTATAATGATAATGCCGAGAATTCGGATATCATTTACGCTATGCAATCATATGCTACGATTCCGGATTCAACGATTGAGGTAAGCAAGAGCGAGATCGAGAAATTGTATAACCAACGCAAGGAGCTTTATAAACAAAAAGAATCTAAGGTAATTAAATATATCGCCGTAGATATCCGTCCGAGTAAAGAGGATTATGATAAGGCACAGGCCGAGATCGAGAGCTTGAAAGAGGAGCTGGCTACGTCTGAAAGAGTGGCTGATGTAGTAAACGAGAACTCTGAGGTTCCTTATGTTGACGCTTTCTTCACGGAGAAGGCTTTGGATCCGGAGATGAAACAATTCGCTACGACTTCTGAGGTTGGCGCTGTTTATGGTCCTGTATTCGAGAATGACAAATACAGAATGTTTAAGCTAGTCGATAAGACGGTTGCTCCGGACTCAGTAAAAGTTAGCCACATCATGTTGGCCGGTAAATCTGAGGCTGAGACAACAGCTTTGGCTGATAGCTTGATGGGGGCGTTGAAAGGTGGCGCTAATTTCGCTGAATTAGCTAAGAAATACTCAGCAGACCAAGCCGCCGAGAATGGTGGTGAACTAGGTTGGTTTACAGAGGTTACCGCTTTGAGAGGTGTGAATGATGATTTTAAGAAGGCTGTCTTCTCAACTCCATTGAATGAGGTAGCGGTTGTGAAATCTTTATATGGTACTCACCTTGTAAAAGTAACAGAGAAAACAGGAAATGTTGAAAAATATAAGATCGCAGATATCGACATGACTGTATCTCCTAGCTCTAAGACCTATAGCAACATCTACAATGAGTTGAATCAGTTCGTATCGAAGAACAACTCTATGGCTAAATTGGAGGAGAATGCGAAGGAAGCCGGTTATAACTTGATTTCAGGTGCAACGGTTACTACGGATGATCAGTTGTTAGGTTCTATCAAGAATTCACGTCCGGTAATTCGTTGGGCGTTCCAGAACGATAAAGGTTCTATCTCTGAGATCTTCGAGTGTAGTGATAAATTTGTCGTGGCTGCTGTAGAAGGAAGTATTTCCGAGGGGTATCGTCCGGTTGATATGGTCGCTCCGGCTTTGAGAGCTGAATTGGCTGCCCAGAAAAAAGGCGATAAGATCGCTCAGGAATTGGCTGCTAAGAATTTAACTTCAGTTGAGGCATATGCTGAAACGATGGGTTCTTCTGTAGACTCTGTAAAGTTCGTGAACTTTGGTACTCGCCGTATCGCTGGTATCGGTATCGAACCGAACTTGAACGCTATGGTTTCTATGGCTCAAGTTGACCAAGTAAGTGCTCCGGTTAAAGGTAACAACGGTGTATATGTGTTCAAGGTATACGCAAGAAATAAAGATGGTAAGGAGTTCAACGAGGCTGAGGAAATCCGTGCGTTGGATGCTTCGAACGCGTATCGTGTAGGATTCCAAGCTATCCAATCTATGGTCAACAACGCTAAGGTGGAAGACAACCGTATCCGTTTCTATTAATAAAGAGTATTTATACTTAAGATAAAAAAGATCCCCTGTTTTGTCGTCAAGATATATTTATTTTGACGGCAAAATAGGGGATCTTTATTTTGTGGAATATTTCTCGTACTTTCGCGAATAAGAAAATATCGATAGCATGGTTGACAAAAGACAATTATTAGGGATGACCTTGGAGGAACTGAAAGGTGTGGCGTCTGAGGTGGGTCTTCCCGCATATGCGGCTAAGCAAATGGCCGATTGGATTTATAAGAAGAAAATAACCCGGATTTCGGAGATGACAAATATAGCGGTAGCCAAACGTGCTTTATTAGAGGATTCATTCGAGATCGGGGCTTATCCGCCATCTGAGTATCAAAAGTCGAAAGACGGTACGATCAAATATCTATATGCTGCCGGACCGGGGCGTTTTGTTGAGTCTGTTTATATTCCTACGGATGATCGGGCGACTCTTTGCGTCTCTTCTCAAGTCGGATGCAAAATGAATTGCTTGTTTTGTATGACGGGAAAACAAGGTTTCACGGCAAACCTGACAGCGAACCAAATATTGAACCAGATCCAGTCCTTGCCGGAAAACGATTCATTGACGAATATCGTTTTCATGGGAATGGGGGAGCCACTGGATAACGTAGACGAGCTTTTCAAGGTTTTGGAAATACTCACGGCCCCGTATGGATATGCGTGGAGCCCGAAGCGTATCACGGTTTCAACCATTGGTGTGACGAAAGGCTTGAAACGCTTTTTAGAGGAGAGCGAATGTCATCTGGCCGTAAGTCTGCACTCGCCCTATCCTATGGAACGTCTTTCCTTGATGCCGGTTGAAAAGGCATTCCCAGCGAGGGAGGTGATCGATTTAATCAAACAATATGATTTTTCGCATCAACGACGTGTCTCTTTTGAGTACATTGTTTTTAAAAATTTGAACGATAGCTTGAAACATGCCGAAGCTTTGAGTTGTTTATTAGGTGGAATTCCTTGTCGGGTAAACTTGATCCGTTTTCATGCGATACCGAATGTGTCTTTAGAGACTTCCGATATCGTTAAAATGGAGGCGTTTCGGGATTTCTTAAACGCCAAAGGAGTTGTATGTACGATAAGGGCATCACGTGGGGAGGATATTTTCGCCGCTTGTGGAATGCTTTCTACCGCGAAAAATGTTACATTTGTATAATATAAAACACACGGGTATGAAAACACGTTCTTTATTCATCGGTATGTTGCTGCTTCTTGTTTTGATGGGAGCATGTAATTCAGGTTCTGTGATGACTCAAGCTACGGGCTTCGCATATGAGGTTGTCGTGGTTATGGATCAAAAGGATTGGAAAGGCCCTGCGGGAGAAGCCATAAAGTCTGAGTTGGCCTCTTCGGTGCCCGGACTTCCGCAAGCCGAGCCTTCTTTGAAGATTACCTACGTACAACCAAAGGATTTTACAGGTCTGTTACGGTATGTAAGGAATATATTAGTGGTTACGATAGACCCCACCGCTTATACGAAAGTTTCTGTAGGCTACGAGAATAATGTCTGGGCTAGAGGGCAGGTGGTTGTTTCGCTGAAAGCTCCTAATACGGAGTCGATCGTCGAGTATTCAAAGACCCATGAGAAGGCGTTGGTCGATTTCTTCGTAAAGGTGGAGATGAATCGTGCGATAGAGCAATTACAAAAGGAATATAGTATGGTGGTTATGGATAACCTGAAAAGCGACCTGAACGTGATGTTAAACGCTCCGGCAAACTTCACGTACTATAAGGATACGACAGATTTCTTCTGGTCTTCCAATAACGCTAACACAGGCCGTATGGACTTAATCGTATATACTTTCCCTTATACTGATCCGAATACGTTTACGGAGGAATATCTGGTCGCTAAACGAGATTCTGTATTGAAGGCGAACCTGCCGGGTTCGTTCCCGGGTTCCTATATGCAAACAGAAACGCGTGCGGGAGTGGAGTATACGCCAATAACCTTAAATGGTAAATATTGCGGCGTGATGCGCGGTTTGTGGAGAATGCAAGGCGATATGATGGGAGGCCCGTTCGTAAGCCACACCCGCTTGGATGAAAAGAATCATCGTGTGGTTGTAGCCGAGGGATTTGTGTATGCTCCGGAGACAGACAAGCGTAATTTCATGCGTAGAATAGAAGCTGCCTTATTTACGTTACGTTTGCCGGGTGAATTTGAAGAACCGGTAACTGAGACATTGGATATCCCAAAAGAGAAAAAGTAATAAACAAACAAAATATATGGAAGAACGACTGATTAAAGTGGGGATCACCCACGGAGATATAAATGGTATCGGCTATGAGGTAATATTAAAGACCTTTTCCGATACCCGCATGGCGGAGCTTTGCACGCCGATTATCTATGGCTCGTCCAAGATAGCCGCTTATCACCGGAAGGCATTGGAGCTTCCTCCTATCAATATGAATATTATTTCACATGCGGAGGATGCAGGAGTAAACCGGGTGAACATTATTAACTGCGTGGAGGACGAGACCAAGGTGGAGTTGTCGAAATCTACGCCGGTTGCCGGTGAGTCGGCTTTCAAGGCGTTGGAAGCAGCAGTTACGGATATGAAGCGGGGAGTAGTGGATGTACTGCTTACCGCCCCGATCAATAAACATAATATCCAGAACGAGGATTTTCATTTTCCCGGGCATACTGAGTATTTGGAGAAATGCTTCGGTGGCTTGGATAAAAAAGCCTTGATGATCTTGATGAAAGATGATCTTCGTGTCGCTTTGGTGACGGGGCATATTCCATTGTCGCAAGTTGCGTCTTCCATCAACGTGGGCGATATCGTGAATAAGCTGCGTATTTTCAATCAGTCGTTAAAGCAAGACTTCGGTATTGTGAAGCCACGTATCGCGGTTCTTTCCTTAAACCCTCATGCCGGTGATGCCGGATTGCTGGGTACGGAAGAGGAGACGATTATCATACCGGCAATGCAAGAGGCGGAGAAAAAAGGCGTAATGTCATTTGGCCCTTATGCGGCTGACGGTTTCTTTGGTTCGCAGATGTATGATAAATTTGATGGTGTCTTAGCGATGTATCATGATCAAGGGCTCGCTCCTTTCAAGACGTTGGCGATGGATGACGGGGTGAACTATACGGCAGGATTGCCGATCGTACGGACTTCTCCGGCACACGGAACAGCTTATGACATAGCCGGGCAGAACGTGGCTTCGGAAGAGTCGTTCCGCCAAGCCTTATATGCGGCGTTGGATATCTTCCGGAACCGGTTGCGTTATCAAGAGGCTACCGCCAATCCGTTGCGTAAGCAATATTTCGATAGGGGGGGGGATAATGAGAAACTGGACTTGACGAAAGAGGACGATACGGACGGATTATAGTAGATCTTTCCTGACAAGTTTCAATAAATACATAAAATGTCATGTTAATAACGAATGGATGTTATTGACATGACATTTTTGTATGGGGCGTGGGACGCTTTTTGGTTTTAAACTTTTAAGATAGGAAAAGTTTGCGTAAGTTTGCGGTTTAAAACGAAAATTACGATTATGTTTAAAGACAAAACGATAGTATATACATCCGGGACGTTTGATATGTTCCATTATAATCATCTTAGGATGATCAATTACGCCCGTAGTTTGGCGGATATATTGATCGTCGGGGTTAGTACAGATGAGTTGGTCTCTTCTTATAAAGCGAAGCCGATCATTCCGTTCCATGAACGTTTGCAGATCATCGAGGCGTTGAAGACCCCCGATATCGTTATTCCACAACATTCCTTGGATCATACGGAAATCGTGAAGAAGCTGAATATCGACGCTTTCGTGGTAGGTGATGACTGGTTCGGAAAGTACGACTATCTGAAGGATTTAGGCGTTCAGGTATTTTATTTCCCTTACGGAACGGGGGTTTCCTCCTCGAATCTGAAAAAAACGATACATGATTCTTATGAGGCGAATCTGACAACCCAACGTCAGGCGAAGCCGGAAACAGTGAAAGGATCTGCCGCTAAATAACGATCAGTTTCATGGATAAATTTATTTTAATTACCGGTGGGACAAAAGGGATAGGAAAGGCGGTAGCGTCCTGTTTAGGAAAGGCCGGATATAACCTTATACTGACTTATGCTTCCGACCAAGCGGCCGCAGAGGAGGTACGTAGCGAGTTGGTGGGGCGTTTCGATATACAGGTTTCTATTCTGCGGGCCGATATCTCGGATCGGAATACGATCGGGGTTATCGATTCTTTCTTGGAGGAGAATAGGCTACGTTTGGACGGCCTTGTGTTCAATGCGGGAATGACCTGTCGGGATCCTTTTGAGGAACTTTCATTCGAGGATTGGGAACGGGTTTTCTTTGCTAATATCCATTTCCCGGTCTTCCTCTTACAGAAGATTGTTGGACGGATTAATAAGGGGGGAAGTATCGTGTTTACGGGTTCCTTGATGGGAATACAGCCTCATTCGGTATCCTTGGCATATGGGGTGACGAAAAGTGCTGTTCATGCGCTGGTCAAAAATATGGTGAAGTTCTTAGTTCCCTATGAACTGCGTGTGAATGCCGTGGCTCCCGGTTTTGTCGATACGGAATGGCAGAAAACAAAGCCTGCCGAGATCCGTCGGAATATAGAGAACAAGGTCTCTTTGGGACGGTTCTGCGACCCGGATGAATTGGCGGAAGTTTATAAAATGTTGATAGAGAATAGTTATTTTAATGGCGAGGTAGTCGTTGTGGATGGCGGTTACTCGTATAAATAAGAAACAAATGAGCGAGTTGGATAAGGAATACGAAGCATCGTTAAAGTCGATAGAAACAGAAAATAAGATAGACCGAATTTTTTATCGTCCGATAGGATTTCGTATTGCTCGTATGTTGCGAGGCACGGGGATTACCCCGAATATGATTACGGTTATCTCGATCTTCGTGGGTGCGGCGGTCGGATTTATGTTTTATCACGATAATTTGACATATAATATCTGTGGTATATTATTGTTGGTATTTGCCAATATCCTCGACTGCGTGGATGGGCAGCTGGCACGTCTTACAGGGATCAAGTCCGCTATCGGGCGTATCTTGGACGGATTCGCCGGGGATATCTGGTTCGCTTCGATCTATATCGGATTCGCTCTTCGTCTGTCTCATGATTACGGTACGGATTGGTTCTTTGCCTTGGCGGTCTTATCCGGTCTGTCTCATTTAGTCCAAGCGAATATCACGGATTATTATAAGACGCTTCACCTTTATTTTATCAGTAAGGATAAAGGATCGGAGTTTCAGTCTTTGGAACAGGTGGAGGCGAAACATAAGGAGATGAAGTATGGCATTAACAAGTTTTTCTACTTCTTATATCGTTGGTATACGATGTTGCAAGTGAAGGCTACGCCTACCTTACAGAGTATGTTACAAAATTTGCATGCGAAGTATGGGGATAATATTCCGGAGAATATCCGTGTGGACTTTCGTAAACAGAGTCGTCATTTAATGCGTTACATAGACTTGTTGACCTTTAATGGCCGGACGATGGTTATGTTTGTGATCGTACTAACGGGACAGGTCTGGGCTTATTACCTATACGAGATCATCGTGTTGAACATCGTACTAGCGATAGTGATGAGGAAACACGAGAAGATGTGTGCCTCGTTTTTAGGATAAAGTATGAAGAAGAGTGTTGTTGACATTTACGATTTGCAAGAGATGGTCCCGTTCTTCAAGGGGCGAGTGGGGACATGGTTGGGTAAGTTGCTGATAAAGTGCTTACGTGTGGATCTGGTTAATAAGGTACATGCCCGGAATTGTCATTTACGGGGCGCTGAGTTTACTTCCGCTTTATTGCATGACCCCATTATCGATCTCAGCTATGAGGTTCATAATAAAGAGATTTTAGATCATCTGCCGGAAGGGGCTTTTGTTACCGTTTCCAACCATCCGATCGGGTCGTTGGATGGAATCATGCTGATTGATATTTTCGCTTCCCGCCGTCCGGACTTTAAGGTGATGGTGAACGGCATCTTGACGAAGATCGGGGCGATGGAGGATAATTTCATATCCGTGGTGCCCGATTCCCACAAGCGAGGGGCGAATCCGGCGAATGTCAATGGCGTGCGACTATCCCTGCAACGCCTGAAAGAAGGTCATCCGATGGGTTTCTTCCCTGCTGGAGCGATCTCATTTTATAATAAAAAAGAGAAACAGGTACGGGATTTATCGTGGGCGCATAGCGTGATCCGCTTAGTTCGTAAGGCGAAAGCACCGGTATACCCTGTTTATTTTGATTTCCAAAATACCCATTTTTTCTATTGGCTAGGGAATATCAGCTGGCAAATACGTACCTTGCGTATTCCTACAGAGGCTTTCAATAAGCGTGGAAAGAAAGCGGATGTATATATCGGTGAGCCTATCTTGCCGGAAGAGATCGCCGCCATCCCGGAAGACAAGGATCTTGCCGAGTTCTTGTATAAACGTACATATGGTGCTAAAAAATAAGAAACGATCGATAGAATCTGTTATCAATAGTGGTAGTTTGAATTAAGATTTGTAATTTTGGCAGAGTAACTGAAATAATTACAGATTTTAAAAGTGAAAGAGTGATGAAGGTTGATGTACAACAGATAAAACAGCGTTTTGGGATTATTGGTAATAACCCCGGATTAAATCGTGCGATCGATGTTGCGCTCCAGGTAGCGCCAACCGACTTATCTGTTCTTATTACAGGAGAAAGTGGTGTCGGAAAGGAGACTTTCCCTCAAATTATTCATCAGAACAGTCAGCGTAAGCATGGACAATATATAGCCGTAAACTGTGGCGCCATTCCGGAAGGGACGATAGACTCGGAGCTTTTCGGGCACGAGAAAGGTTCTTTTACCGGGGCGTTGGCCGACCGTAAAGGGTATTTCGAGGTAGCGGACGGTGGAACGATCTTCTTGGATGAGGTAGGAGAGCTGCCAACTCCTACGCAAGCACGCTTGCTTCGTGTGTTGGAGACGGGTGAGTTTATCAAGGTCGGTTCCTCTAAGGTACAGAAGACGAACGTTCGTATCGTTGCCGCTACGAACGTGAATTTAGTGCAGGCGGTTTCGGAAGGTAAATTCCGGGAGGATTTGTACTATCGTTTGAATACGGTGCCTATTCAAGTGCCTCCCTTGCGGGAGCGTCCGGAAGATATCGTCTTATTATTTCGTAAGTTCGCCAGTGATTGCGCCGAGAAATACCGGATGCCGCCGATCCGCTTGGATGATGAGGCCCGTCAATTATTGGTTTCTTACCGTTGGCCGGGTAACGTGCGTGAGTTGAAAAACATCACGGAACGTATCTCCGTGATCGAGGAGACACGGGATATAACGGCGGATGTCCTGCGCCTTTATCTGCCGAACGTGAACGTAGAGAAATATCCGGTATTGGTGAAGCAAGATCCGGATCAAAAGATATTTAACAGCGAGCGGGAGATCCTTTATCAAGTCTTGTTCGATATGAAAAAGGACGTGAACGAGCTAAAGAAATTAGTGCATGATATCATGGGAGGGAATATCCCGATGCCAACGGTGGCAGACGATACCCCTTATGCGCATCCGATCCATCCGGCGGCAGTTCATGCCATGCACCCGACGATCCAAGATGCCGAGGATGTGGAAGAGGAGACTTTATCCTTGGAAGAGGTGGAGAAGGAGATGATCCGTAAGGCTTTGGAGAAGCATAACGGGCGACGGAAGAACGCGGCAGCCGACTTGAAGATATCGGAGCGTACGTTATATCGAAAAATCAAGGAATACAATTTGGAATAAAAATATGCTAAAGAAGATTGTCAACATACGTTTGTCGGCAGCCAATTGGCTTATACTCTCATTTTTGACGGTATTGGCTACGGCTTGCTCTATTTCCTATAAGTTTAATGGAGCCTCTATCGATTATACGAAGGTGAAGACCATTACGATTCGTGACTTCACGAACCAAGCTCCCTACGTGAATCCGACCCTTGCGCCGCAGTTTACGGAGGATTTGAAGGATATTTACATCCGTCAGACTCGTCTGCAACTGGTTCCGAGCAATGGCGACCTTGAGTTGGAGGGTGAGATCACTGGTTACGATTTCGCTCCAATGGCCGTGAAGGAGGATGCTATCGCCTCGCAGACGAGGTTGACGATCACGGTGCGGGTTCGTTACTCCAACCGGGTTAACCCGGATGAGGATTTTGAGCAGTCGTTCTCCGCTTACCGCGAGTTCGACAGTAACTTGATGCCGCAGCAGGTAGAGGGAACATTATGCGAGGAAATCATAGAGGAAATAGTAGACCAAATCTATAACGCTACGGTTGCCAATTGGTAGAATGAGGGCGGAGGATTTATATCGTTTGATGGAGGAGCCTTCGGAATTGACCGAGGGGACTCTTCTTGAGTTGCGACGAATCGTGGAGGATTACCCGTATTTTCAAGTGGCACGGATGTTGTATCTAAAGAATCTGGCCGTATTAAATGATATGAGTTTTACCTTGGAGCTGGAGAAGATGGCGATATTCTTGCCGGACCGGAAAAAGCTGTTCCAACTGATAGAGGGAGATAAATATGGCTTGAACTCCCGTGTGGAGCATGAGCCGGATATGCGAAAAGAGGATACTTTCTCCTTGATAGACGCATTCCTCTCTAACCGTAACGAGGAACCGGAGCCTAAGAAAGAAGCCTCGTTCCTGTTCCAGCCATCGGTATCGTCAGATTATATGTTTTGGTCATTATCGAAAGAGGAAGAAGAGAAGCCATCTGGAGAGGATGCGGAGAATAGGCTTCGACATCACGACTTGATCGATTCGTTCATTAAAAATGACCAACAGCGTATGCCGGGTAGTGGGCTGGAAATCCGTGAGGAAACCAGCCGTGCGGAGACTCCAGAGTCGGTGAAAGATTTGGATGATGAGCAGTCCAAATCGCTGGAAGACTCGTGCCTTACGGAAACTTTAGCCCGGATTTATATAAAACAGAAGCGATATGATAAGGCTTTGCAAATTATTAAAAACTTAAGCTTGAAATATCCAGAAAAAAATGTTTACTTTGCAGACCAAATCAGATTTTTGGAAAAGTTGATTATTAACACTAAAAAATAAAACTAAGATGTACGTATTTATTTCTATCTTAATCCTGATCGCCTCTATACTATTAATCTTGATCGTGTTGATCCAGAACTCGAAAGGTGGAGGTTTGGCTTCAGGGTTCTCTTCTTCTAACCAAATCATGGGTGTACGTAAGACCACGGACTTTTTGGAGAAAGCTACTTGGAGTTTGGCGGGTGCCGTAATCGTACTGAGTATCGTGATTACCGCATTTATCCCCAGAACTGAGCATGCCGCTCAATCAGAGATCAAGCAACAAGTGAACGACGCTGTCTCTATCGATCCTAACACGATCGCTCCGGACTTTGGTACAGCGCAACAACCGGCAGTTCCGGCAGAGGAAACTCCCGCTACTACACCAGCGGAGGAAAGCAACAGATAAGAATCTTATTTGAAAACAATATAGAAGTCATGTCCACTAACAATGGATGTGACTTTTTTTTGTGTTACTTTAAGTGTAAGCTTCTTTAGGTCTTGATCTTTTCACCTATGTGAAAAGATCGTATCACAAGGGTGAAAAGATCGTATCACGTATATGAAAAGATCGTTTCATCTTTGTGAGACGATTATTGCGAATAGGGGCTTCTATCTCTTCATAGAAAGAAATGATCAGTTAAGTGGAATATTGTTCGTATATTTGTTACATATAATAGTAATAAGTATAAATACTCAGATATGGATATGATAAATTTTGATGGGTTGTTGATCGGTATCGTTACATTTTTGATTATCGGTCTGTTTCATCCGGTAGTCGTGAAGGCCGAGTATTATTGGGGGACGAAATGCTGGTGGATATTCCTTGTCTTGGGGATTTTAGGAGTGATAGCCTCCCTGTTTATAGACAGCGTGTTTGTGTCCGCTATTTGCGGCGTATTCGCCTTCTCATCGTTCTGGACGATCAAGGAGATTTTCGAGCAGGAGGAGCGTGTGCAGAAAGGTTGGTTCCCTAGAAATCCGAAAAGAAAATACCCTTGGGACGATAGTGAGGTGAAATGAATTCTTTTCGTATCTTTGCGCTCGTGAAAGCGATATAAAAGCAATAAAGCTATGAAGACAAAGAGAAAAAAGCAAGATCCGTTAGTCGAGTACATAAAGGCTAACCGGAAAGGCAGTCGTGAGGCCGAGTTAGAAAACCACGGCAGGCCGGTCAGTCATAACCGGATTCATGTATCGAAGAAAGTTTATAATCGTAAAAGAATGAAGGCAGATGCCCAGAGGCATCTGCCTTATTTGTTTTTAGTGGCCTAAAAGGAGACCTTAGTTCGCTGTATTGTTATTGATCGGTGTCTTTTCCTTGAACCACTCCACTAGTATCCCATTCTTGAAGCTTAGGATGTAGTAGCCTTCAGAGTAGTCGGCTATCGTCATGGTTACCGTCTTATAACTGATACTCTCTATCGGGCCGTCGGGGGTTATCCGTGCGCCAGCCGACTCAAAATCCTTTCCTAGTATCGATATAACCTTTTGCTTGGTCATCCCTAGCTCTATCTTATGCATCCGGTTGTCCATTTTATAAGGATTCATTACCGTAGCGCATCCTATCAATAAGAACATTGTCAGCAACACGTATATCCCTTTCACCATCTTCATCTCTCTTTTTGTTATTTGTTGTATTGGGGGCTAAAGTAGACATTATCCCGGATATATAGTAATACGAGGATATAAAAAAAGAGGAAAACCTTTCGATTTTCCTCTTTTCCT